>NZ_JBXWCS010000002.1:0-490356 GCF_057320385.1 Enterobacter cloacae complex sp. 394F7
ATGCGTAAGCTGGCGCAGGTGGCGTATGGCGTCCTGAAATCAGGACGCCCGTTCGATGCCACACTGCACGAGAAAAATGCTTGCGTGGCATAACAGTATCTACCTGGCGTACCGTAGGCCCGGTAAGCGCAGCGCCACCGGGCACACAATCAGTTCAGCTTCGCTTTTGAGAAATCACTGCCCATCAGGCTCACGCTGTAACCCGTGACGTTGCTGCGGGTTGCATAGAACGTTTTGCCGTTTGCCAGCGCAATCCACGGCGCCTGGTGATAGAAAATCTCCTGCGCCTGGCTATACAGCTTCGCACGATCGTCCGGGTTGCTGGTCAGTTTGGCTTTCTGCACCAGGGCATCATAATCCTTATTACACCAGCGTGCAGCGTTGGAGCCGGTTTTGATGCTATTGCAGCCCAGCAGGACATCGGCAAAGTTATCCGGGTCGCCGTTATCCGACATCCAGCCGAACAGCGCGGAGTCATGCTCGCCTTTACGCATTCCGGAAAGATACTCTCCCCACTCGTAAGAGACGATTTTGGCCTTCACGCCCACTTTCGCCCAGTCGCTCTGGATCATCTCGGCAATACGGCGGGAGTTCGGGTTGTACGGACGCTGTACCGGCATTGACCACAGCGTGACCTCCGCGCCCTTCTCCAGTCCGGCCTGCTTCAGCAGGGCTTTCGCTTTTTCCGGGTCGTAGCTGTAATCCTTCAGATCTTTATTAAAGCCCATCATATTTGGCGGAATTGGAGATTTCGCGACCGTACCGGAGCCCATAAAGACGGCGTTAACGATGGCCTTTTTGTCGGTGGCGTAGTTCAGCGCCTGGCGCACCAGCACGTTATCAAACGGCTTTTTCTCGGTATTGAACGCCAGATACCCCACGTTCAGCGCATCGACGGAGTGCAGCGTCAGGTTTTTGTTGTTCTTAATGACGTCAAACTGCACCGGAGATGGCGCAGGAATGATCTGGCACTCATTGGTTTGCAGTTTCGCCAGACGGGTCTCCACGTTTGGCGTGATGGAGAAGATCAGGTGTTTGGTCGGGACCGGGCCTTCCCAGTAGTTCGGGTTAGCCACATAGCGGATCAGAGAATCCACTTTGTACTGCTGGAGTACATAGGGGCCGGTTCCAATTGGCCAGGTATCGACGTTCTCAGGCGTGCCTTTTTTCAGCATCGCATCCGCATATTCGGCAGACAAAATGGAGGCAAAATCCATGCCCCAGTCGGCCAGGAAAGCGGCGTTCGGTTCACTGAGGGTGAACTGAACATGATAATCATCGACCTTTTTAACGTCCTGGATCAGCTTATCGAGGCCGACGTCGTTAAAGTATTCGTAATTGCCCTGCGACACATTGTGATACGGGTGTTTAGGGTCTTTCTGACGCATGACCGAGAAAATAACGTCATCGGCATTAAAGTCGCGCGTAGGTTTGAAATATTTGTTGCTGTTGAACTTCACCCCTTTACGCAGCGTAAAGGTATAGGTCTTGCCGTCCGGTGAAATCGTCCAGGATTCCGCCAGAGACGGAACCGGGGTGTTTTTCACCGGGTCGAAATTGATCAGGCGGTTATAGAGTACCTGAGAGCTGGCGACGAATGACGGGCCTGAGCTGGCAATTTGCGGGTTGAACGACTCGGGGGACGCTTCAGAACAGTAAATAAGGGTGTCGTTGTTTGCCGCCCATGCGGCACCGGCTGGTAAAATAGCGCTCAGCGCAAGGGCGAGTAGTGTTTTCCCTGTAGACATGGTTATAACCCTGACAGTTTTATTATATAGGACAGTAATAACAGCACAGCCGCTATAACCTGGCAAATAACGAAACACTATCAGGTTATTCTAAAGCCGCGTTTTTCGCTGGTTTTACAGCCAGTGCCGAAAAAGGTGATTTGTCTTAAGTTCCATTATCCGTCAAGCACAACCGTCACGATCTATGCCGCAAGAAATCGGCGCTTTTAGCGTCTCTTCCTCCGTTTGTTTGCTTTCCGGTTTCGTTAAAGTAACGGTGTGAAGAAGTATATGGGATCAAATCGTGGCAAAAACTCTTTTACGCAGCGGTAATCTGGATGATTTTCAGGCCGTTGGCGGCGGCGGACAAGCCGTTTTTGAATCAGCGTTGCAAATACGTGAAGCACTCCGGTTGCGCAAACAGCAGGCCATTGTCGACTGTCTGGCCATTCCACAGGTCAACGACGGCGGTGACCGCGTGGACTGGTACTCCCCGGTGGAAGGTAGCGTCACCAGCTGGAAAACGGCCAATGAAGATGACCGTTTTCGCGCCCTGCGCTATCTGGAAAATACCCTTGCCAGCGTTGAATCGCTGAGTAAGAAATGCCTCCAGTCGCCTAAAACCGCACAACAGCTTTTTGGCTCCTTGTTGTCGAAAGCCTTCCAGTTCCCGAGCGAAAATTTCCTTTATCTGGTCGACGGTAAACCGGTCATTGCGTTCTGGGGATTTGTAAACCTGAACGAAAATGCACGCGATGACGTACTCGACTGCCTGCGCGAATCGCTGATCCCTGAGCCCGCGCCGGTGGTGATTGAAGATCCTGAACCGGAACCAGAACCGACCCCGGCCGTCACCTTTGAACACGCTGACGAACCTTTGATCGCCCCGGCCACGGTAGTGCGCATTACGCCTGAAGCGCTGTATGAGCCCGAGCCCGCCCCCGCCGTTGCGCCGCCTGTTGAAGAGCCTGCTCCTGCGCCCGTCGTGAAAAAGCGTCGCGTGCCCTTATGGTCGCTGCCGGTTGCCGCTGTGATCGTTGCCGCCATTGCCGCCCCGCTGCTGTGGCCAAAACTGGCCCCTTCGGCAGAGCCCGCGCCAGCAGCCGCCCCGGCACCGCAACCCGTGGCGATTGCCCCAAAACCGATTAAAGCGGTTGAACCACTGGCGATGAACCTGCCGCTGCATCAGGCTGAGGTGGTAGAGAATAAAGCGAAGGAACCCGATCCCGCTCCGGTGTCTGGCCCGGTGGTGATTGCCGCGATCCCGAAAGATGCCATGGTCATGGAGGCCGGTCAGGTCAAAGCGGGCTCGACGCGTTTCCTGAACGGCACCTGGCGCGCCATTCTTGACGTAAAAGATCCGGTGACCGGCAAACCGCCGTCACTGCGCTATCAGATCCAGAACAACAAAGGCTTCGCCCGTGTTGTGCATGGCGATAACGTTGTGTGCCGCGTAGAGGTTTTCTCCGGCCTGCACAGCAATGGCGAGCTGATGATTAAGAGTCGCGGCAATGCACGCTGCACAGACGGTTCCCGCTACCCGATGCCGGAAGTCTCCTGTAAAGCAGGCACCAGCGATGTCGCCGAATGCAATGCCCGTTATGATGCAAAAACCGTCGTTCCACTGACGTTTAAGAAAGCAGGTGCCTGATCCTATGCTGGTAAATCTTTGCGACTATAAACAGAGCGTTACGCTTATTGCCAACAGCGGTGTACAGTTCCTCGATTTCGGCCTGACCCCGCAGGACACCGCCAGCAACGGGCGTTTCGTGCGTAAAACCGCGAACGGCCCGCTTTTGCGCCTTGATTTCGACCTGGTTAACGGGCGTTACACCCTGCCCGGCACCGACGGCGGCCAGCCTGAGGTGGTCAAGCCTGAGACAACCATCGCGCTGCATCAGTCCCTGGCCGTGCTGGATGGCGTCTGGCTCCCCGTTCCGTTCCTGCGCTTCAACCCGCCGCGAACCTTTGTTGACGGCCCGGACAACTGGGCGCGCGTTCAGGTCCGCAAGCTGGAGACGCCGGACACCGCAGGCAACACCCATCGCGTCACCCTCGCCCTCGACAGCCAGATTGCGGAGCATGCCACCTCCGCGCTGTCGCCAGTGGAAAACGATATTCTTAACGGGACCCGCTTCGCGCTGGCCTGGCGCGATGCCGAAGTAGAAAATTTCCTCGACCAGACGTGGATAGATGGCTGGCTGCGCGAAGCGTTCACGCAGTACGCCTCGGACGTTGAACACCGTTCAGAACGCGATCTGCAACAGGCCATGCGCAGCTTTGAGTATCAGGCACACTGGCTGAATGTGCTGACCATGCTTGGTGAACAGCTCACCGTGCCGGAAATCAAATTTGTCACCCATACGCTCAGCACGCCTGCCATTCCGGTCGATTTGATCCTCGACGTGGGCAACACCCATACCTGCGGCGTGATTATTGAAGATCACGGCGACGCCAACGACGGTCTGCGCCAGACGGCCGAGTTGCAGGTGCGCTCTTTAAGCGAGCCGCAGTTCCTCAATGAGCCCCTGTTTACCAGCCGCCTGGAGTTCTCGGAAGCACGCTTTGGCAAACAGCACTTCTCGGTTGAAAGCGGTCGCGAGGATGCCTTCGTCTGGCCTTCTATTGTCCGGGTTGGCGATGAGGCGCGTAAGCTGGCCATGCAGCGTCTGGGGACTGAAGGTAACAGCGGTATCTCCAGCCCGCGTCGCTACCTGTGGGATGAGACGCCGGTGGTGCAGGACTGGCGTTTCAGCCAGATGAACAGCAAAACCCAACGCGAGCCGCTGGCGACCGCGTTCCCGCTGATGAACCTGATGAATGATGACGGCGAACCGCTGTTTACGCTGCCCCAGGACGAGCGTCTGCCGGTTTTCTCCCCGCAGTACAGCCGCAGCACCCTGATGACCCATATGCTGTGCGAGCTGCTGGCACAGGCGCTGGGCCAGATCAACAGCGTCGCCACGCGCTTGCGTCTGGGCTTCCCGGCGTCTCCGCGCCAGCTGCGCACGCTGATCCTCACGCTGCCCTCGGCGATGCCGAAGCAGGAGCGCGAGATCTTCCGTCGCCGCATGTTTGAAGCGATTGCAATCGTCTGGAAAGCGATGGGATGGCATCCGCAGGATGAAGACTTTGCCACCCGCAAGCAGCAGGATAAAAGCGTGGTGCCGGTGCCTGAGATCCAGATGGAGTGGGATGAAGCGAGCTGCGGGCAACTGGTCTGGCTTTACAACGAAGCGATCTCCCGTTTTGGTGGTCAGACGGAAGCCTTCTTCGCCTCCCTCGCCCGCCCGGATCGTGAACCCGAGCCTGGTGTCCAGCCGGGTCGCGCGCTGCGCGTCGCTTCTATCGACATTGGCGGCGGCACCACAGATATGGCGATCACCCACTATCAGCTGGATGACGGCTCCGGGAATAACGTCAAAATCACGCCACAGCTTCTCTTCCGCGAAGGGTTTAAAGTGGCCGGCGACGACACGCTGCTGGACGTTATCCAGCGCTATGTGTTGCCAGCCCTGCAAACGCAGTTGCAGAAGTCCGGCATTGCGGACGCGTCTCTGCTGATGGCGTCGTTGTTCGGTGACTCCGGGCGTATTGATACCCAGGCGGTATTGCGCCAGCAGACCGCACTTCAGCTCTTTATGCCGATCGGTCATGCGATCCTTGCCGCGTGGGAATCCAGCGACATTGACGATCCGCTGGCCGGTTTGCATGCCACCTTTGGCGATCTGCTGCCGCAGAAGCCGACCCGCAACGTGATGAACTACCTGCAGCAGGCAGTCGACCACGCTCTGCCTGCTGGCTCTGAAGCCTTCGACCTGTTTGCCGTGCCGCTGCATGTGAATTTCCGCGAAATGCAGGATGCGATGCTGGCGGGTCAGTTCACCCTGGCCTCTCCGCTCCATGCGGTGTGCGAAGCGATCTCTTATTACAGCTGCGATATTTTGCTGATTACCGGTCGTCCGGGGTGCCTGCCGGGCGTGCAGGCACTGATCCGCCATCTCCAGCCCGTGCCGGTCAATCGCATCGTATGGCTGGATAAATACCAGGTTCATGAGTGGTATCCGTTCAGCCAGCAGGGTCGCATCGGCAACCCGAAATCGACCGCCGCCGTGGGGGCCATGCTCTGCAGCCTGGCGCTCGATTTGCGTCTGCCGCGCTTTAACTTTAAGGCGGCCGATATTGGCGCCTACTCCACCGTGCGCTATCTGGGCGTGCTGGATAACACCGTTAACACGCTGCGTGAGGAGAACGTCTGGTATCAGGATATCGACCTGGATAAACCTGGCGCAAAACTCGACGCCCGCCTGCATTTCCCGCTGCGTGGTAACGTCACGCTTGGCTTCCGCCAGCTGGCGAACGCACGCTGGCCGGCGACGCCGCTGTACACCCTGAGTATCAACTCGGCGGAACTGGCCAAAGCGATTGCTGGCGACGGCGTGCTGAACGTGCGGCTTAAGCTCTGCGGAGGCAGCAAGCACGAAGGCCCGGAATCTTTCGAGCTGAGCGACGCCTGGCTGCAGGATGGAACCCCTGTCCCACCTGACGCCTTAACCTTCAAACTGAATACCCTGGCCGATCGCCGTCATAGCGGTAGCCACTACTGGATCGACAGCGGGAGTGTATACCTGAAATGAGTGCAACGATGACCACCACGCAGGCCTTAATCGGGTGGATTAACGAGACGCGCCTGCACGCCCCGGTGCTGGATAACGATGCCGACGCTCTGCTGGCCCGTATCAATGCGGCGCAGGCGCGGGAGCAGGCCATTGAACAGGCCCTGACCCGGCGGAGCAGCATTGGTCTGTATGGCCACTCCCAAAGCGCCAAAGCGCATCTGTTGCTGTCCCTGTGCGGCAACGGTAACGGGCGGCTGAACGTCACCCCCGGGCAACGCACGTTTGACTACTTCTCACATATCAACCCGGGACATACCCTGACCAACATGGCACTGCGCTTCACCACTGAAAGCACAGCGGTGGACGATGAGGCTTTCCCGCTACGTCTGAGCCTGGTCACCGAGGCCGAGCTGGTGCAGCTGTTTATTGCCCGCACCACCTTACACCCGCAGATCCGCGCCGTGGATAAAGCCGTTATCGAGACGCGCCTTGAGAAGTGGCGCGGCCTGCGTCAGCCGCAGGGTGTACCGGGCATAACGGCGCAGGAAGTTGGCGCGATTGCCCGCTTCTGGCAGAGCACGGTACCTGCCGCCAGACAGCAAATTGATGATGTGCTGTGGCATCAGTTTGCGCAACTGGTGCCATCGCTTGATCTCACCACCCGGGCCAGCGTCTGGTCGCTTTTGTGGGGTGAGCAACAGGAACTGACCCAGCAGTGGTTAAAGCTCGCCCATGTTCTGCACCAGACCAGCCACGCCAGCGAACTTGCCGCCCCGCTTAGCCTGCTGGTGGATAACTTTGGTCTGCCTGGAGAAGGCTTCCTGACCCATGGCACCTTTACCCTACCGGACGCTCAGGAGACGCTGCTGCATCCCCTGAACAACGGCGAGATGCTTAATGCCATTAGCCTCCCCGTCGATGTACTGGCATTCCTGACGCGTGAACTGGTACTGCCTGTCGAGAGCAGCGCGCTGGATAACGTCGATATTATTGATATCCCGGTCTTTGCAGACAACAGCGCCGATCCGCTAAGCCAGGCCAAATGTCAGTGGCTGCTGGAACACTATCGCCAGCAGCTGCAGCCAGATGTGCTGGTGATCTGCAATGCGACCGCGCAGCACGACCAGACGGCAAAAAAAGCAAAGGTACTGATGAACTGGGTCAAAGAGACGCAGCCTGCGGAGGAATCAGCCCTGCCGGGTCTGGTGTGGGCGATTACGCCTCACGACGCGCGTTTTACCACCCGGCAAAATCTCGATGAAGCGGTCCAGCATCTGCTGGGTAAACCGGGCCTGCGCTGGGGCACGCTGCAGGCGCTGGACAGCCACAGCATGCAGCGCGTCATCGAGTGGCTGTCTCAGGCCACGTTACCTGCCCAGCGACAGAAACGTCTTAACACGCTGAAAACGGCGCTGCGCCAGGAGCTGTCGGCTTTAATGCACAGCTATCTGGCACCGCTGGTTGAGGAGCCTGCAGCAAGACGAACTCAGGCCGAGAACATGGTTCGTACCCTGCAAAGCAGCGCTGCCCGCCACGGCGAATTGCTCGAAGGGCTTCTGCCTCCGCTCAAAGCCTTCGAAACGCTTCTGGCCGTCCAGCAACCGCGCGAGGAGCAGGTCAACGGTCTGTTTACGGATACCATCGATCTGTTTGCCGATCATGCGCAGGAAAGTGCCGGCACGTTCCAGACAAAAGATAAAGCGCGCCTGGCGCATAAAGTGTGGATGAACCATTTGCGTCAGTGGAGTCGTAATGACGCAGCGGCCACACGCCTGGGTCTTGAGCCTGCGGTGTTACAGCAAATTGCCGAGGTTCTGGTGGTCGCCAGCTACCGTCTTAACCTGCCTCAGCAGCTTCAGCGTATTGTTGAAACCGACAAGAGCAGCGCCGCACAGCTGCATGCGGTGATAGGTAATTTCGTTGGCTGGCTGGGTTACGACCAGACGCCTGTTGCCGAACGTCCGGCAAGCCGTATCCGTAAGGGGCAGGCAATCTTTGTTACGCCCGTGGTTAGCTGCGCCGCGCCGCGCCTGACGCGCCTGGGGGAACAGCCTGTCCATGCGGCTACCGCATACGTTTACGACTGGCTGGTTGCCCTCTATAGCCGGGCAATAGAGAACATTGATTATCAGCACCCGCATGATGTTCAGCCTGACGCACGTCGGGCACTTCGGGCTTTAATCATGTAGCAGTCTTTGTTGCCGGGTGGCGCTGCGCTTACCCGGCCAACATTCCGCAACGATAATCACGCCGCCATACACTCCGCTAACGTCTGCGCCAGTGCCGACGGGTTTTCCCACGACATGGAGTGCCCCGCAGCAGGGATGATTTTGACCTCAACGCCCTTCTGCTTCAGGCGCTCCACATCGTCATCCGGCAAAGAGAGCTCGCCGAAAATCAACGTCACCGGGCAAGGCAGCGACAGAAATTGCGTTTCCCAGTCTGGCTCAACGCCCGCCACCAGGCTCGATGCGCCGCGCCAGACAGCATAAGGTGCATTACTTTGGAGGCACCCGGCCCACGCCGTTTTTTCTGCACAGAGCATGGCCTGATATCCCTGTTCCAGAAACTGCTGTTCCGTTTGTGCGGCAATCGAGCGGCTGAACATCCCACCCCCGGCATGAAAATTGGGTTCCGACACCATCAGCCCTTTAACACGCGATGCCAGCAGCCCCGCCGCTTCAATGGCGATGCTGCCGCCCATGCTGTGACCGTACAGCCAGAAGGCATCGAGCTTGAGATGATCCATCAGTTCAGCCACAACGCGGGCCTGATCGGTAGTTTTGTAGCTGTAGTGCTCAGGCTTATCGCTGTAACCGCTGCCGGGTAAATCGATGAGAATCGTTCTGCCCCCGCCAAACTGAGAGTCACGAACGACGCGGGGATATTCATAGGACGAGGCGCAGCCCAATCCGTGGATGAAGACGACGGGATCGCCGGTGCCGGGCAAATCATGCCAGCGGACGGTGCAACCCGCATGTTGCGAGTAAAAACTGTTCATAAGCACTCCTTTTACGATGCACTGTTTATTTATACAGTTATCGTAGCGGGAATGCCATGTTCATCGTTTAAAAATGGAAGCGTGCTTCAGAAAAGCGAGACCAGCAGCGCAACGGGGAAGCTCATCGGCCAGGTCGACCCTACCAGAAACGCGCTGAGCAGGCGGATGCGTTTACGATCTTTAGACAGGAACCAGGTGATTAATGCGCAGATAGAAGCCATGATTGCGTAAAAAACCAACATCTTTTGATACAACGTCATTCTGTATTCCAGAGCCGAAAAAATAACCGCACGCAATATGCGTCATATGTTGATACAGATCAAGTTTTTTCGTTACACAATAACCACTTAAATATTAAGGCTAATAACAAATGAGTATCTTACATAACAATCAATGAGGTCTGGCAATAACATTCATTAATAACATGTATTTTAAATGCACATTTTGACAAATTCCCTCTCACGATTAGGAGTCTAATAAAGACAGATATTCATGGGAGGCAACATGCTACGTATTCCACAGCGCTGTATTCATACCCGTTCCACCCCATTCTGGAATAAAGACACCGCCCCCGCCGGGATTTTTCAGCGTCATCTCGACACGGGTACCCGTCCGGGTATTTATCCTCGGCTGACCGTGATGCAGGGTGCCGTGCGTTACTTAGGCTATGCCGATGCGTTGACTCCCGAGCCTGACAGCACATTAATTATCGAGGCCGGGCATTTCGGTGTTTTTCCGCCTGAGAAATGGCATCACATCGAGGTGATGACCAACGACACGCTGTTTAATATCGAGTTTTTCGTCGAGCCAGAGGTGCTGAAATCGCTTTAAGCAAATGACATTTAAGAGGAAACCATTATGCTACGCATTCCTGAGAATTTTGTTCATACCCGCTCCACGCCATTCTGGAACAAAGACACCGCGCCCAAAGCCCTCTTCACCCACCATAATACGAAAGCCAGCGTATATGGCCGTTTGTCGGTGATGCAGGGGGCGGTGCGCTATTTTGGCTTCCCGGATGCAGACGCGACCAAACCGGATCTGGAGCTGGTGATTGAAGCCGGATCGTTTGGTATCTCACCGCCGGAAAAATGGCACCGTATTGAACTTTTGACTGACGATACGTATTTCAATATCGACTTTTTTGCCGACCCCGACGTTACGCTTCAGGGCGCAGGCATCGGTAAAGTGGTCAATACACATAAGGAGTAACGGCGTGGGCAAATCAACTTACACCGTGACCGTTACCAACAACAGTAACGGTGTCTCGGTGGATTATGAAACAGAAACCCCAATGGAGTTGCTCATTCCCGATGTCGCCGCAAACGTAGTGAAAGATCTGGTGAATACCGTTCGCGCATACGATACAGAAAATGAACATGACGTTTGTGGCTGGTAAAAAAACGCCCGGCAATAGAAGCTGCCGGGCATGACTTCCTAGTGTTTTATCATCACATGCCGGACAACGGTATAATCCTCAAGCCCATATACCGACATATCTTTCCCATAACCGGATAACTTCATGCCGCCGTGTGGCATTTCGCTTACCAGCATAAAATGGGTATTCACCCAGGTGCAGCCGTATTGCAGACGCGCACTCAGCCGGTGAGCTCGCCCCACATCCCGGGTCCAGACGGACGAGGCCAGGCCATATTGTGAATCGTTAGCCCAGGCCAGCACCTGGTCTTCGTCGTCAAATTCAGTGACGCTCACCACCGGGCCAAAGACTTCACGTTGCACAATGGCATCTTCCTGTTTTGCCCCGGCCAGCAGGGTTGGCTGGAAGTAATAACCCGCCCCCTCTTTTTTACTGCCACCCGTCACCACGCGGATATGGCTGAGCGCTTTGGCCTCCTCCACAGCCTGACAGACGCGTGACAGATGCGCTTGCGAGCTCAGTGGCCCCAGTTCGGTAGAGGCCTCTTCCGGCGCCCCCATCTTCAGGCTGGCCACCGCTGCGCCCAGTTTTTCCACCAGCGCAGCATAAATGCCCTTCTGGGCATAAATCCGGCAGGCCGCAGTGCAGTCCTGCCCGGCATTGTAGAAACCAAACGTCCGCACGCCCTCGACGACCGCATCCAGATCGGCGTCATCAAAGACGATAACCGGTGCCTTGCCGCCCAGCTCCATGTGGGTACGTTTTATGGATGAGGCGGTATGGCCAATGATGTGCTCCCCGGTAGCAATTGAGCCGGTGAGTGACACCATGCGCACTTTCTCATGCCCGGTCAGCGGATCGCCTACCGTTTTTCCGCGCCCGAACAGCACGTTCAGCACGCCAGCCGGGAAAAGATCCTTCGCCAGTTCGGCCAGTTTTAAGGCGGTCAGCGGCGTAATCTCAGAAGGCTTGATGACCACGCAGTTCCCGGCGGCCAGCGCAGGTGCCAGTTTCCACGCCGCCATCATCAGCGGGTAGTTCCAGGGGGCGATGGAGGCGACAACCCCGACCGGATCGCGGCGGATCATCGAAGTATGCCCGTCCAGATACTCACCCGCCGCCAGTCCGTTCAGGCAGCGGGCCGCGCCAGCAAAGAACCGAAACACATCGACCACCGCGGGGATCTCATCACCCAGCGCGCAGTGCAGCGGCTTACCGCAGTTCAGGGATTCGAGTCTGGCAAACTCGTCGGCATGCGCTTCAATAACGTCAGCCAGTTTCAGCAGGCATTCGGCACGCGTTTTGGGCGTGGTTTGCCCCCACTGTGCGAACGCCCGATCGGCTGCCTGCACGGCCGCGTCGACCTGCGCGGCAGATGCTTCAGCAATCTCCAGCAGAACCTCTCCGGTGGCAGGGTTATAGACCGGCTGTTTTTCCCCCTCGCCACTCACCAGTTCACCATTAATCAGCAGTCGTTTTTGCATAGCATTGTCCCGTTGAAATCAATGTTATTTCCCGCTCCCGGCGCTGTTCTCGCCGTCGCGGGTTAGCCACCAGGCTCCCAGAATGGGGAAGGTTGTCACCAGCATCACCAGCAGTGCGACCACGTTAGTGACCGGCACGTCACGCGGACGTCCGAGCTGGTTAAGCAACCACAGCGGTAACGTGCGCTCGTGTCCCGCGGTAAAGGTTGTGACGATAATTTCGTCAAACGACAGAGCAAACGCCAGCATGCCCCCGGCCAGCAGCGCTGACCCAAGATTGGGCAGGACCACGTAACGGAAGGTTTGCCAGCCATCAGCCCCTAAATCCATCGACGCTTCAACCAGGCTCCAGGAGGTGCGTCGGAACCGGGCAATCACATTGTTAAACACCACCACCACGCAGAACGTGGCGTGCCCGACAACGATGGTAAAAAAACCAGGCTCCAGATTGATGGTTTTGAAAGCGGTCAGCAGCGCCAGACCGGTGATGATGCCCGGCAGCGCTATCGGTAACAGCAGCAACAGCGAAATGGCGTTTTTGCCAAAAAACGCGCTACGCCACAGCGCCGCTGCAGCAAGCGTGCCAAGTACCAGGGCAATAGCCGTCGCTAACGTCGCAATTTTAAGTGACAACGTCACGGAATCGATGATGTCGCCACGCCCCGCCGCCACGCTAAACCACTTCAACGTCAGCCCCTGCGGCGGGAAGCTGAAGGCCGCGTCCTCAGTATTAAAAGCGTAGATGGCAATAATCAGCAGGGGGAAATGGAGGAAGATCACCCCGCCCCAGGCGGCCACTTTCAGGAACAACGGTGCGCGTTCAGAGTGCATCGAATGCTCCCAGACGTTTCACGAACGCCAGATAAAGCGAGATAAGCACAATCGGCACCAGGGTGAAGGCGGCAGCCATGGGCATATTGCCGATGGCGCCCTGCTGGGCATAGACCATATTGCCAATGAAATAGCCAGGCGGCCCTACCAGCTGTGGCACGATAAAATCACCCAGTGTCAGAGAGAAGGTAAATATCGAGCCCGCCGCGATACCCGGGATCGCCAGCGGCAGAACAACATAACGAAAGGTCTGACGCGGACGCGCGCCGAGATCGGCAGAGGCCTGCAACAACGAGGCAGGCAGCCGTTCCAGCGCCGCCTGCACGGGCAGGATCATAAACGGCAGCCAGATGTAGACAAAGACCATAAACCGCCCCAGCCCGGAGGTCGATAACGTGTTCCCGCCAATCGCCGGGAGCGTCAGAACAGAGACCAGGATCGGCTCCAGCCCCAGATGGCTGAGAAACCACTGCGCCACGCCATCTTTCGCCAGCAGTAGCGTCCACGCGTACGCTTTGACGATATAGCTCGCCCACATCGGTAGCATAACGGCAATATAGAAGAACGCTTTCCATTTGCCGCTGGTGTAACGCGCCATATACCAGGCCATCGGGAAGGCCAGAATGGCGCTGGCGAGGGTGACCGCAATCGCCATCACCAGCGTACGGATGATGATGTCGTAGTTTGCCGGGTTAAAAAGTGCCTGAATGTTCGCCAGCGTCAGGTCCGGCGTAACCGACATGGTGAAGTCATCAAAGGTATAAAAGCCCTGCCACAGCAGCGTAAGGAGCGATCCCAGATAGACGATGCCAAACCACATTAGCGGTGCCAGCAGCAGCAGGAATATCCCCAGCGACGGTTTGCGCCAGAAGTGCGCGGTCATGCGGCTTAGGGTACCGCGCGGTGCGGGAGGATGTAAGACGCTCATCGCCATTTCACCCTTCCTCATGCAGGCGGATCATGGCGTCGCGCGACCATGACGCCAGCACCGCCTGCCCCGGCTCAACACCGGTGTGCAGTGTGTCCGCGCTGAGATTGGCCTGGCTCACCAGCAGTTTTGCCCCCCCGGCAAGTTTCAGCTCCAGGCGCGTTGCCGCACCCTGATACTGGACAGCCTGCACCACGCCTTCAACCTGTACCTCACCGCTCTCATTGAGTCGGATATGTTCCGGTCGAAGCGAATAAGCGCCCTGCATGCCGCACACTTTCTGCGCCAGTGCCGCATCGAAAACGTTCGAGGTGCCGACAAAACTGGCCACGAACGGCGTACGCGGGCGCATGTATAGCTCACGCGGGGTATCCACCTGCTCAATGCGTCCGTTGTTGAAAACGGCGACCCGGTCGGACATTGACAGGGCTTCCCCCTGATCGTGGGTCACAAAAATGAAGGTGATCCCGAGTGCCTGTTGAAGCTTTTTCAGCTCGACCTGCATCTGTTCGCGCAGTTTCAGATCGAGCGCCCCCAGCGGTTCATCCAGCAACAGCACGCGGGGTTCATTGACCAGCGCACGCGCAATGGCAACGCGCTGACGCTGGCCGCCGGAAAGCTGCGACGGCTTGCGCGCAATGGCAAAGCTCAGCCCGACCTTTTCCAGCGCCTCCTGCGCCAGTGCATGGCGTTTTTTCTTGTCGATGCCTTTGACCATCAGCCCGTAAGCGACGTTATCGAGAATCGACATATGCGGAAACAGCGCGTAGTCCTGGAACACCGTATTGACGTCTCGCTCCCACGGAGGAAGCTCACTCGCTTCTTTACCGAAGATTGTGATTGTCCCGCCGGAGAGTTGTTCAAAACCGGCGATCAGCCGCAGGCAGGTGGTTTTGCCGGAGCCCGACGGCCCCAGCATGGAGAAAAACTCCCCGTCACGAATGGCAATGCTCACCCCATCCACCGCCCGTACGTCGCCGTACAGACGGGAAACGTCATTAAACTCTACCGCGTACGTCATGTTCTGCTCCCGGATGATTAACGGCCACCCATGATGGCGATGTAATCCTGCGTCCAGCGGCTGTAAGGCACATATTTGCCGCCTTCGGCGATCGGGGTTTTCCAGAACTTGATTTTGTCAAAAGCGTCGTAACCGTTGGTTTCACAGCCTTTCTCACCCAGCAGCGTACTGGCCTTACACCCTTGCGCCACCACCGGCAGAGAGCCAAACCACGCCGCCAGATCGCCCTGCACTTTTGGCGTCAGCGACCAGTTCATCCATTTGTAAGCACACATCGGGTGTTTTGCCTGAGCGTGAAGCATGGTGGTGTCTGCCCAGCCCGTGACGCCCTCTTTCGGGAAGACGGTCGCGATCGGCTGGTTTTCGGCTTTCAGGGCATTCGCCTGGTATGGCCAGGCGCTGGACGCCACCACGCCTTCATTCTTAAAGTCGCTCATCTGTACGGTGGTGTCATGCCAGTAGCGGTGGATCAGGGCGTGCTGATCGCGTAGCACTTTCAGAACCGCTGCGTACTGTTCTTCCGTCAGCTGGTAGGGGTCGTTAATACCCAACTGGGGTTGAGTGGCCTTCACAAACAGTGCCGCATCGGCAATGTAAATCGGCCCGTCATAGGCCTGCACGCGGCCCTGGTTGGTTTTACCGTCCGGTAAGTCCTGTTTTACAAACACCACGCTCCAGCTGTCCGGCGGTGTCGGGAAGGTTTTGGTGTTGTACATCAGCAGGTTTGGCCCCCACTGATACGGCGTGCCGTAGACGTTGCCGCCCACGTTAAACCATTCACCTTTAACGAGGCGCGGGTCGAGGGTTTTCCAGTTGGGGATGAGTTCCGGGTTAATCGGCTGAACGCGTTTGCCCATAATCAGACGGAGCGACGCATCTCCTGACGCGGTGACCAGGTCATACCCGCCTTTCGCCATCAGGCTCACCATCTCGTCCGACGTGGCGGCGGTTTTGACGTTTACCGCACAGCCGGTCTCTTTTTCAAACTGGGTTACCCAGTCATAATTTTTATCCGTTTGTCCCCGCTCGATGTAACCCGGCCAGGCAATAATATCCAGCCGACCCTCTCCGTCGCCAATCGCTTTCGGTGGCTCGGCGGCTTGCGCGGTCATTATGGCCATACCAAGCGCACACAGGCTGCTGCGGGCAAATTTTTTGCTCATAAACATTACTCCAGTCGCAATGAAAATTTAGCGGCAGCCGTGCCGTAAATATATCTCCCTCATTAAACGTAGACCGCGCAAATGCCCCGCACCGTGCGGCTTAAGGAAATTTCATCAAGGTGTGACCGAGGGCGCATTCCCCGTTAACTGGATTATAGACAAGGGGTTAGGCGTGAGAGGTGGTATGCAGATTTCGTATGATGCGACGCAGCAAAATGGTCGCCGCGGCGGCAAAAAGATAAGCAATGATTATTTAGCGAGAGACCGGAATCGTTATTTCAACATGCTGCTGATTAATTTCCCTAACTGAATAACGGCCTGCTCTTCCCGCTCTCCCCATGCCCAGGAGGTATTAAAACGGAAAAAAGGTGTCCAGACATCTGAGGTGGAAAACATCTTGCCTGGGGCAATACTGATGTGATGGCGTAACGCCTGTTCGCTTAACAGTCCTGCATCCAGCTGTGCCGGAAGCTCCAGCCACAAAAAGTAGCCGCTGTCGTTATGATGGATTTTGACGCCCGGCGGCATATGGCGCAAAAGTGACTGCCACGCCTGCTGTTTACGCTCGGCCAGCGTACGTCGCAGGCGGCGAAGATGGGCGTCGTAGCGTTTGGTCGCGAGGTAATCCACCAGCGCCAGCTGCATCGGGGAACTGGTAGAGAGCGTGCTCATCAGCTGAAGCTGCTGAATGCGCCGCGCATGTTTACCCGCCGCTACCCAGCCGATGCGAAAACCGGCCACCAGACATTTCGAAAACGAGGAGCAGTGCAGCGTCATGTCCTGACGATCCCATGCTTTCGCCGGGAGCGGCTTTTCACGGCCAAAATAGAGCTCGCTGTAGACATCATCTTCAATCAGCGTGACGTTGTGCCTCGTCAGCAGCGCCACAAGCTGCGCTTTTTTCTCCAGGCTGAGCGTAAAGCCAAGCGGATTTTGACTGTTGGTCATTATCCAGCAGGCCTTGACCGGGTAGTCATTCAGCGCCTGTTCAAGGGCATTGAGATCGATTCCCTCGCGCACGTCCGTCGCAATCGACAGGGCCTTCAACTTCAGGCGTTCCAGCGCCTGCAGCGCGCCGTAGAAACAGGGGTTTTCGACAATCACCCAGTCCCCTGGCTCGGTCACCGCCTGGAGACTCAAGTTCAGCGCTTCGAGCGCGCCTGCGGTGATCACGATCTCCTCCGGTGAGATATTCATCCCCTGCTGTGCATAGCGGCGGGCAATGGCGTGGCGCAAATCGACATTACCCGGCGGCAGGTTTTCAATCACGCTCATCGCCGTCGCGGTTTTGCTGACGTTCGCCAGCGAGCGGTTGAGTTGCTGAAGCGGGAAAAGACGCGGGTCGGGAAAGGCGGAAGCGAAAGGAACAACCGACGGGTCGCGGCTGGCCTGCAGAACGTCGAAGATATAGGTGTTGATGTCCACCGCTTCGTCGCGCATGACCTGTGCAGGTGGCGCTGGCTGTTGTGCGGTCGGGCGCGAGGCAACGTAATAGCCCGACTGCGGTCTGGCGACAATGCGCCCCTGACTTTCCAGCATCTGATACGCGTGGCCCACGGTCATAAAACTCATGCCGCTGCTCGCCACCTGCTCTCGCAGAGAAGGCAGCTTATCGCCCGGCAACCATACGCCAAGCTCAATCTGCGAGATAATTTGTTGCGCCAGACGCTGGTATTTTTTCATCAGATTCTCCTTAATGCCGACAGTGTATATCAGCAGGAGAAAAAGAGAAGATTTTGCTAACTGTTATGGTTTATGAAATGAATTACTTACGGTACTCGGTCACATGATTGTGTGCGAGACGCGCCGCGGCCAGATGGTCGAGTGTAATCATTGGCGATTTGCAAAAGATGCATTTTGCGCCGAAGGGATTTTTCTCAGACACATCAAAGGCTGAAGTACGGTACTGCGAGCCATGACAGCATGGGCAGCGAAAATGGATATAAGAAGTCATAGGATTCTCCTGTAAACGTAAAAACGTAAATTACTCATGAGCCGATCAGGCGATAATGGTTTGAAACAAAACTAATCGGAATGTAGATAAAGACCCAAGAGAGGCTGCGGAGAGGCACAACGTGATGAGAACTGCTTTATAAAACTACGTCAGATATTTATTTGGACTCAAAACCAGAAGACCATTAACGCACGGTGCCGACGACAAAGCAAGCGGTTTAATGCATAAAATTCATTAAAAAAATATTTTTATGCCCTATAAGTAAGTATATCAGATGGCAAAAGCGGGAGCTTTTTGCCAACTGTTATGGTTAAATTTCGCGTTTCTGCGTCTGATAGTCTGATCTGCGCCTCTGTACCATAACAGCACACCGTTTGACATTGAGGCTGTGCATGTTTGGTTTAGATGCTTTTCACCTTGCACGGATACAGTTTGCCTTTACCGTATCCTTCCACATTATTTTCCCGGCAATCACTATCGGCCTGGCAAGCTATCTTGCTGTGCTTGAAGGGCTGTGGCTGAAAACAAAAAATCCGGTCTGGCGATCGCTGTACCACTTCTGGTCCAGGATTTTTGCCGTTAACTTTGGCATGGGCGTGGTCTCCGGGCTGGTGATGGCGTATCAGTTTGGCACTAACTGGAGTGGATTTTCGCAGTTTGCGGGCAGCATTACCGGCCCGCTTCTGACCTATGAAGTGCTGACCGCCTTTTTCCTTGAGGCCGGATTCCTCGGCGTGATGCTGTTCGGCTGGAATAAAGTCGGGCCTGGGCTGCACTTCTTCGCCACCTGTATGGTAGCGCTGGGGACAATTATCTCCACCTTCTGGATCCTCTCCTCCAACAGCTGGATGCAGACCCCACAGGGCTATGAGATCGTCAACGGGCAGGTCGTTCCGGTAGACTGGTTTGCCGTGGTCTTTAACCCCTCCTTCCCTTATCGTCTGCTGCATATGTCGATAGCCGCCTTCCTCAGTAGCGCCCTGTTTGTTGGCGCATCGGCGGCATGGCATCTGCTGCGCGGAAACAATACGCCTGCCATCCGCGCTATGTTTTCTATGGCGCTGTGGATGACCCTGATTGTGGCCCCCATCCAGGCAATGGTCGGTGATATGCACGGGCTGAACACCTTAAAGCATCAGCCTGCCAAAATCGCCGCCATTGAGGGGCACTGGGAAAACCCACCGGGGGAACCTACCCCGCTACTGCTGTTTGGCTGGCCGGATATGGAACTGGAGCGCACCCGCTTTGGCCTTGAGATCCCCGCTCTTGGCAGCCTTATCCTGACGCACAGTCTGGATAAACAGGTTCCGGCGCTCAAGGAGTTCCCGAAGGAAGATCGTCCAAACTCCACCATTGTCTTCTGGTCGTTCCGCATTATGGCGGGCTTAGGCATGCTAATGCTGCTGCTCGGCGTGGTGGCGCTCTGGTTGCGCTATAAAAAGCGCGTTTACACCTCGCGCCCCTTCCTGTGGTTTGCCCTGCTGATGGGGCCTTCAGGGTTGATCGCCATACTGGCCGGATGGGTGACCACCGAGGTGGGACGCCAGCCGTGGGTCGTCTATGGGCTTCAACGTACCCGGGATGCGGTATCCGCTCATGGCGATCTGCATATGAGCGTCAGTTTGCTGGCTTTCTTCGTTGTTTACACCTCGGTCTTCGGCGTCGGTTACAGCTATATGGTGCGCCTGATTAAAAAAGGGCCTCAGCCTCACGAATCGTTCGCCACCGAGGCCGATGGACGTCCGGCACGCCCGCTTTCCGCAGTTACCACTGGCAATAAGGAGCAGCCATAATGGGTATCGATCTTTCCATTATCTGGTTTGTCATCATCGTCTTCGCGACGCTGATGTATATCGTGATGGACGGTTTTGATCTGGGGATCGGCATTCTGTTCCCGATGACGCAAAACCCGGACGATCGCGATGTGATGGTCAACAGCGTCGCCCCGGTCTGGGACGGGAATGAAACCTGGCTGGTGCTGGGTGGCGCTGCCCTCTTCGGTGCCTTTCCGCTGGCCTACGCGGTGATTATCGATGCCCTCACCATTCCGCTGACATTAATGCTGATCGGTCTTATTTTTCGTGGCGTGGCGTTTGAGTTTCGTTTTAAAGCAACGCCAGCGCACCGTCCGTTCTGGGATAAGGCCTTTATTGGCGGTTCACTTCTGGCGACGTTTACCCAGGGCGTGACGGTGGGTGCCGTCATAAACGGGTTTGCCGTCACCGGGCGTGCCTATACCGGCGGTCCCTTTGACTGGTTTACCGCGTTTAACCTGTTCTGTGGCGCGGGTCTGGTGGTGGCCTATGCGCTGCTGGGCGCCACCTGGCTGGTGATGAAAAGTGAAAATGCCCTGCAACAGCGGATGCGCGAAGTTTCTAAAATGCTCTTAATTGTGCTGCTGGCCGTTATCGCGGCGATCAGTCTCTGGACCCCGCTGGCGCACCCGGCCATCGCCGCGCGCTGGTTTACGCTACCTAATTTGTTTTACCTGTTGCCGGTTCCGGCTCTGGTCGTCCTGCTGAGTCTGTATCTGTGGCGCTGCCTGAATAATCGGCAAAGCCATAACCGGCCATTTATCCTGACGCTGGGGCTTATTTTTCTCGGCTTTAGCGGGCTTGGGATCAGCATCTGGCCGCATATTATTCCACCGTCGATCACCCTGTGGCAGGCGGCCGCGCCGACACAAAGTCAGGGCTTTATGCTGGTAGGTGCGTTGTTGATCATTCCCGTGATTCTGGTCTACACCTTCTGGAGTTACTACGTATTTCGCGGAAAAGTACAGCATGGGGAGGGTTATCACTGATGCAACAGCCTGTCTGGAAACGATTGCTGTGGCTGGCCATTATCTGGGGCGGCAGCGTACTGGCGCTGGCGGCTGTCAGTATGTTCTTCCGCATGCTGATGACGGCCGCCGGGTTTAAATCTCACTGATCTTGTCCCGGGCAACCGCTGCGTTGCCCGGTCTTCTTCCCGCACTTTCAGATAAACCCCATTAACGCACGCCAGCGTATCGTTAAACTGGTAAATGATTCACAGTATTTATAGTTCGAGAAGAAAAATGAAAAAACTCATTGCGTTAAGTGTTATCAGTCTTGTCCTCGCCGGCTGCGTTAATCCGGGTAAAGCGTCTGTTCAGCCGGAGCAGCTAAAGAACCACCGCTTTGTGCTGGAAAATGTGGACGGGAAAGCCGTGAAGGCCACGACAACGCAACCTGAGATCAGTTTTAGCGCGTTGCCCGATATCAGCCTGGTTAATAACATCAGCATTTCCGGCGTGATGTGTAACCGCTTCAACGGACAGGGAAAATTGTCCGAAGGGGAACTTAAGGTCAAAGGGCTGGCGATGACGCGCAAACTCTGTACCGAACCACAATTGAACGAGCTGGATCAGGCCATCGGCGACATGCTGCGCAAAGGGGCGCAGGTCGACCTGACTGAAGACCAGTTAACGCTGGCGACAGCCGACAAAACGCTGATGTTTAAACGCGCTGAATAATCAGTAGCTACCGCAGGATCCAACGGCAAGCGACTGTTCACTACAACGTTTGCCGTTTGGCAAGGCGCACATCCCGATCGCAGAGCCATCGAGCTGGCGGGCAACCGACAGTGAGCCACCAATCATCGCGCAGTTAGCTTGTCCAGAACTGGACATCGCGGCTTTCATTCCCGGCGTTACGTGTGCCGCCGTGGCCTGCTGAACAGGTTCGTTACTACAGGCCGACAGCAATAACGCGGCACACCCTACCCAAAACGCTGAACGCATGCTCTCTCTCCCATGAATAATGCGAAACCTATGCATAATAGGCATCACATCCCGTGCCGTCGAGAGCGGAAGTGCGTATTTATGCGCTGCTGAAACAATTTCTCGCAATTTTTTTGGATATTGTTGAACCTGAAGCTGTTGGCAGTATATTACTGCCTTACTCTTTGGGATTGCGTTAACAGGCTGGTTCATAAGGATAATAATCAATGCCGATTTACAATAAGTCGTTTTGCGTAGCCGTGCTCGCGCTGTGTTCTTTTCATGCCCGGGCTGAGCAGTGCTCACCCGAAAGCGTAAACAAAAATAAAACCAATAATTTCATTCTACTGCAACAGCAAATTAATGGAGCAATACCTAAAACGATTGAGACCAGGATTGAGAGTCCGGACGGTTACATCCGTACAACAATAAATGCGAGTTACAACCGCTGTGGCGAACTTCTTGGCGGCAGTATGCTGGAGGTAAAAACAGCAACCTATCCTCAATCTGTTCTTGTGATTACCAGTGCGATAAAACTCAGTAAAGCGGATTACGGCTGGCGCATCCTTGTCGATGGCAAAGGCATCGGAACGGACAAGCGCAACCAAAAATCGACACTGTTATTCCGTCATAATGTTGAAGGTATGTATTTGCTAAACAAAAAAGGGATTATCAGTAAAGCAGTTAACCGCGGCATCATTACTGCCACAACGCCGGGGGAGAAAGATCGAACCAGCATGGGCACCATTCTGTATACCCTCAATACAACAGGGGCTCTTACCCGTTCAGAAAACAAAAGTAACCTGGCGATTGAGAATTACCGCACGGAGTACGAGTACGACACGCATCATCGCCTGACAAAAAGGTACACACCTAACGTCGTGGATGAGTATGTTTACGATGATGCAGGTCGCCAGCTGACCTGGACGAACACCGAGACCTATTACACTATCGAAAAAACGGTGAATACCTGTAAGGAATGGGACACTAACGGGGAATGTATCCAGGCGGATATCGACATCACTATCTCCTCACCAGATAACGACAAAGGCAAGGCTTTTGAGTACAAACATAAAGCAGCCATGACAGCGACTTATGAATACTGGAACTGAATTATTTAAGATTTAGAAGGGTTTTTCGCCAAAAGTTTGATCTACTCATTGATGGTGAGAATACCGAGGACACAAATGCGAAAATCGCAAAATCCGGCCTTTGCTAAAATAAGGGAATAATATTCAGGGTCTGACCAGGTTTACGGACCCCTCTTTTTTTGCGCAATGTAAGGGTGTCGTCCTATGCAAACTATTGACGGTAATGGTGCAGTCGCGTCAGTCGCGTTTCGCACCAGCGAAGTTATCGCCATCTACCCGATTACGCCAAGTTCTACAATGGCCGAACAGGCAGATGCCTGGGCAGGAAACGGGTTAAAAAATGTCTGGGGCGATGTCCCGAGAGTCGTCGAAATGCAGTCCGAAGCGGGTGCGATTGCCGCGGTGCATGGTGCGCTGCAGACGGGGGCGCTCTCCACATCGTTTACCTCCTCGCAGGGATTGCTGCTGATGATCCCGACGCTGTACAAACTGGCCGGTCAACTTACCCCGTTTGTCCTGCACGTCGCGGCACGAACCGTTGCTACCCACGCGCTCTCCATTTTTGGCGATCACTCCGACGTGATGGCCGTGCGTCAGACCGGCTGCGCCATGCTGTGCGCCAGCAGCGTCCAGGAGGCCCAGGATTTCGCGTTAATTTCCCATATCGCGACGCTGAAAAGCCGCGTGCCGTTTATTCACTTCTTTGATGGTTTCCGCACCTCCCACGAAATCAACAAAATCGTGCCGCTGGCAGACGACACCCTTCTCTCGCTTCTGCCGCAGGCGGACATTGATGCCCATCGCGCCCGCGCACTCAACCCGGAACATCCGGTGATCCGCGGGACATCGGCCAACCCGGATACTTACTTCCAGTCCCGCGAGGCGACGAACCCGTGGTACAACGCGGTGTACAACCATGTGGAACAGGCGATGAACGATTTCGCTGCCGCCACCGGACGGGAATATAAACCGTTTGAATATTATGGCCATCCACAGGCGGAACGCGTGATTGTGCTGATGGGTTCAGCCATTGGCACCTGTGAAGAAGTCGTGGATGAACTGCTGACGCGCGGCGAGAAAGTTGGGGTGTTGAAAGTTCGCCTCTTCCGCCCGTTCTCAGCGAAACATCTGCTCTCTGCGCTGCCGGAGAGCGCACGAAGCGTGGCCGTGCTCGATCGTACCAAAGAGCCTGGCGCACACGCAGAACCGCTGTATCTGGACGTCATGACCGCACTGGCGGAAGCCTTCAGTAACGGCGAGCGCGAAACGCTGCCGCGTGTCATTGGCGGGCGTTATGGTTTGTCGTCCAAAGAGTTCGGTCCGGATTGCGTGCTGGCGGTGTTTAATGAGCTGAGTGAAACGAAGCCGAAGCCTCGCTTTACGGTCGGTATTTATGACGATGTCACTCATCTCTCACTGGCCTTGCCGGAAAACACCCTGCCCTCCGGCGCGAAACTTGAGGCACTGTTCTACGGTCTGGGCAGCGACGGCAGCGTTTCGGCAACCAAGAACAACATCAAGATCATCGGTAATTCCACACCGTGGTATGCACAGGGTTATTTCGTCTACGACTCCAAGAAAGCCGGCGGGCTGACCGTGTCCCATCTGCGCGTCAGCGAACACCCTATCCGCTCCGCGTATCTCATTTCGCAGGCTGATTTTGTCGGCTGTCACCAGCTGCAGTTTATCGATAAATACCAGATGGCCGAACGTCTCAAACCTGGCGGTATTTTCCTGCTCAACACACCGTACAGTGCGGATGAAGTCTGGGCGCGCCTGCCGCAGGAAGTGCAGGCGGTGCTTAATCAGAAAAAAGCGCGGCTTTTTGTCATTAACGCGGCGAAGATCGCCCGCGAATGTGGTCTTGCCGCGCGCATCAACACCGTCATGCAGATGGCGTTCTTCCACCTGACAAACATTCTGCCGGGCGACAGCGCCTTAATGGAACTGCAGGGCGCGATCGCCAAAAGTTACAGCAGTAAAGGCCAGGAATTGGTTGAACGCAACTGGCAAGCCCTGGCGCTGGCGCGCGAGTCGCTGTCTGAAGTACCGCTCCAGCCGGTGAATGCCAGCAGCCCGAACCGTCCTCCGGTGGTTTCTGATGCGGCTCCAGATTTTGTTAAAACCGTAACGGCGGCCATGCTGGCGGGGCTGGGCGATGCCCTTCCCGTCTCCGCCCTGCCGCCGGATGGCACCTGGCCGATGGGCACCACCCGCTGGGAAAAACGCAACATCGCCGAAGAGATCCCAATCTGGAAGGAAGAGCTGTGTACCCAGTGCAATCACTGTGTGGCAGCGTGCCCGCACTCTGCCATCCGGGCCAAAGTCGTTTCTCCGGACGCGATGGAATCGGCCCCATCCAGCCTGCATTCGCTGGATGTGAAATCCCGCGATATGCGCGGACAGAAATACGTTCTGCAGGTTGCACCAGAAGATTGCACCGGCTGTAACCTCTGCGTTGAGGTCTGCCCGGCCAAAGACCGACAGAACCCGGAAATCAAAGCCATCAATATGATGTCGCGGCTGGAACACGTGGAAGAAGAGAAAGTGAATTATGACTTCTTCCTGAACCTGCCGGAAATCGATCGGAGCAAGCTGGAGCGTATTGATATCCGTACCTCACAGCTGATCACGCCGCTGTTCGAATACTCTGGCGCCTGCTCCGGCTGCGGGGAAACACCGTACATCAAACTGCTGACGCAGCTGTACGGTGACCGGATGCTGATCGCCAACGCGACCGGCTGTTCGTCTATTTATGGCGGTAACCTGCCGTCCACCCCATACACCACCGACGCCAACGGTCGCGGCCCGGCATGGGCGAATTCGCTGTTTGAGGATAACGCCGAATTTGGTCTTGGCTTCCGCTTAACGGTGGATCAGCACCGCGCACGCGTGATGCGCCTGCTGGATCAGTTTGCCGATAACATCCCTGCCGACCTGCACGCTGCGCTGCACGCTGAAGCCACCCCTGAGGTTCGTCGCGAACAGGTTACGGCGCTTCGTAATGCCCTTCAGGGCGTTGACGGCGCAGAACAACTGGTGACCGACGCTGACGCCCTGGTTGAAAAATCGATCTGGCTGATTGGCGGCGATGGCTGGGCGTATGACATTGGCTTTGGCGGGCTGGATCATGTGTTGAGCCTGACCGAGAACGTGAACATCCTGGTGCTGGATACCCAGTGTTATTCCAATACCGGCGGACAAGCATCAAAAGCCACGCCGTTAGGAGCGGTAACAAAATTTGGCGAACACGGGAAACGCAAGGCGCGTAAAGATCTCGGCGTCAGCATGATGATGTATGGCCACGTGTACGTTGCGCAAATCTCACTCGGCGCGCAGCTTAACCAGACGGTGAAAGCGATTCAGGAGGCGGAAGCGTATCCGGGCCCATCGCTTATCATCGCCTACAGCCCTTGCGAAGAGCATGGTTACGATCTGGCGCTCAGCCACGACCAGATGCGTCAGTTGACCGCCACGGGCTTCTGGCCGCTGTACCGCTTTGATCCTCGCCGGGCAGAGGAAGGCAAGCTGCCGCTGGCGCTCGATTCACGCCCTCCGTCAGATGCCCTGGCTGAGACACTGCTGCAGGAGCAACGCTTCCGTCGCCTCAATGCGCAACAGCCAGAGGTGGCTGAGCAGTTGTGGAAAGATGCCGCCGCCGATCTGCAAAAACGGTACGACTTCCTGGCGCAAATGGCCGGGAAAGCGGAAAAATCCACCAGCGAATAATCCCCATGCCCGGCTTGTCCGGGCATTTTTATGCCATAAAAAAAGCCCGGTGTATTCACACCGGGCCAGACCAAATAATCCCTGAGCATCACGTTAAATGAATAAATGATATTCATGAAAATTATGGATAATAATCTTAAAGGCATATAACGGGGCAGACATTACCTGATTTACTGCATGATTAATAATTTTAATTTATTATGTTTTTCACTAAAACATTCATCAAACAAATTAACATTACCGCAGAAGAATTCCCTTTAGATTTTACTCACTTCGTAACAATTATAATTTATTACTCTTTCAGCGGAGTGATTTAGCATGTGACAACTCTCCGCAAAGGAAAGTTCAACAGGTAATTAAATAAAAACAACCGCAAAGGAATACCATAATGCAAAGAAAAGTACTGGCCCTGATGATTCCGGCTCTGTTAATGGCTGGCGCTGCGCATGCAGCAGAGATTTATAATAAGGATGGCAATAAATTAGATCTGTACGGAAAAGTAGATGGTTTGCACTACTTCTCTGATGACACGTCTAAAGACGGCGATCAGACCTATATGCGTTTGGGTTTCAAGGGCGAGACCCAGATCAACGACATGATGACCGGCTACGCACAGTGGGAATACAACATTCAGGCAAATAACACCGAAGGGTCTGACAACCAGTCCTGGACACGTCTGGCCTTCGCCGGTGTGAAAGTGGGTGACTACGGTTCCTTTGACTACGGCCGTAACTATGGCGTTCTGTACGACGTGGAAGGCTGGACCGATATGCTGCCAGAGTTCGGCGGCGACTCTTACACCTATGCCGATAACTTTATGACCGGTCGTGCCAATGGCGTAGCAACCTACCGCAACACCGATTTCTATGGTCTGGTGCCGGGTCTGAACTTTGCTCTGCAGTATCAGGGTAATAACGAAGATGCCAGCAATAACCAGGAAGGGACCAATAATGGTCGCGACACGCGTCATGAGAACGGTGACGGCTTCGGTATTTCTACCACCTATGATTTCGGTATGGGAATTTCAGCGGGGGCGGCCTATACCTCTTCTGACCGTACCAACGATCAGGTGAGAAATACCACCGCGGGCGGGGATAAAGCGGATGCCTGGACCGCGGGTCTGAAATATGACGCCAACAATATCTATCTGGCGGCCATGTATTCTGAAACCCGCAATATGACCCCTTACGGCGACAATGAAAGCGCCGTGGCGAATAAAACCCAGAACTTTGAAGTTACCGCACAATACCAGTTCGATTTTGGTCTGCGTCCGGCAATTTCCTACCTGCAGTCGAAAGGTAAAGACCTGGGCAACGGTCAGGGCGATCAGGACCTGGTTAAATATGCCGACGTAGGCGCAACCTATTACTTCAACAAAAACATGTCCACCTATGTGGATTATAAAATCAACCTGCTGGATGAAGATGACAGCTTCTACAAAAACAACGGTATCGGTACCGATGATGTCGTTGCATTAGGCCTGGTTTACCAGTTCTGATGATCAGAGCCCGCAGCATCATGCGGGCTCACCTTTTTTGAGGTTAGTCGCACAACAGCACGCTATCGCGAGATTGTTGAGGATAAGTTGAAAGACTGCGGGTTAGACTGCGCAGATATCCCCCTCATCATTAAGGATAACTGTGTTGTTTGGTCGTGTATCCCTTGCCCTACTGGCTCTTTTAGCGTGTTTGTGGATGGCGTTAATTTTCGATTTCCGCGATATTGTTGGGCACCTCGGCACGCTCTTAAATCATCTCGACAGGCATTAACAGTGAGCCTTTGAAAACAAAAAGCCACCAGCAGTGCCGGTGGCCGTGATACCCTTCGTGAATGCTATTTTTTCACGGGCTGAGGCTTTTTATCCCCTGATTCAGGCGCCTCACGTGGGTCGTCTTTTTCAACACTAAGCATAATGTCTCCTCTTTAAGATACCCACTTCCCACTATAGCCAGCGTTAGCACAATGTGGCCAGGCGGCTAGGACGCTTGTGTTGGCGCGCGTTTGCGAAAAGAGAGATAGCCAAAGACCCCACTTTCGCCATCCGCAGGATGGTTAACCCCATCCATCACCGTCACTTCCGCGAAATCGAACGGAGAGACGTTTTCAAAACAGGCGACATTTACACCGTATTCATTGGGATTGGAACGCCGCTGATGGAAGGTATAAATCCCGCAGACCGAGCAGAAGAAATGCCGGGCTGTACCGGTGTTAAAGCGGTACTCCGTAAGTTTATCCTCGCCTTTGGTGACGGTAATACCAGTTAACGGTGCAGAGACCACAACCGCCCCTCTCATCCGACAAAACGAACAGCTACAGCGACGGGCGGTATTTAACCCATCGGTTAACGCAACGGTGAATGCCACTGCACCACAATGGCATTGGGCATGACGGATTTCTGCCATCGTTTACACCCCTTTTCTTACCAGTTCAGCGGCCTTGACGAACACCTCATCCTCTACGCCGTCACCCTTTTGCCTGCCGAGTCTTAGCAGTTCATCAACAATGCTGTTACGATCGATCGGTTTCTGTGCCGAAACAAGCCCGATAACGGCAGCACCAATCGCCAGCCCAACTAACCCGGTTTGTTCATCTTTGTTCTTCATGTTCATGCTCCTGATACCACAAACAAGCGTAGCAGGATTTTAAAAACGCGGTGTCAGACCGTATTTCGGCGATTTGATATTTGCGGCCCAAATCTTGATATCGTTTTGCAGGAGAAGGGTGAAATCTGAATTCAGATGCGTCACCAGGGCATTGACGCTGGTTGCATCGACCACTGAAAAATGTTCAATTCTGTTCGACCCAACCTGAACACAGTAATATCTGGCGGGCAGCACTTTACCATTCACATTAAGCGGCAGCGTATTTTTTCCGCATTGACCTTCGGTGATGTATGAAACCACCAGATTAGCGGATTTTTTCCCGGGCTGAGATACGCTGACCATTACCGGAAAACCTTCCGACGTCTGCGTCATGTCATAAAGAACGGCATTTTTTATATACCAGGTATTATATTCCCGCTCCTGAAACGTCGACCAGCCAGGCGCTGAATAAAACATCAGCGCTGCCAGCATAATACATTTTATTTTCATGAGATGCTGTCGTCCGTGTTGTTGCACGTATTATTCAGAACGGACAAAAAACAGCAACCCACCAGGATTTGGCCTACTACTATTGGCAGTAATGATGCTCAATAGCGAACAACAAAACCAAAATGATACAGCGCCAACGTGGCCAAGATGCTCACGACCACAGACATCAAAAACCAGGTTTTGAACGGCTGCTTTTGCGTTTTATGGCGAAAGATCTGTTGACCCATAATGGCGCCGGGCCACCCGCCCACAACGCCGAAGACCAGTAAGGTTACTTCAGGTATTCTGCGCATTCCTTTCCGTGCTGCCATTTTATCGGCGCCGTAAATAACCATAGTCAGGACGTTAATGAGCAGGAACCATATGGCTACGGGCCAGGCGGAAAAGAGACTGCCGATAGCAGTACAGAGCAGCAGAAAAAAACAAAATTTATTCAATGTGTTAGGTCCAATCACAGGATATGTAAGCGTATTCAGAGAAGGCATTATACGGTATCTTGCGCATGAATCAGGTTTGGGTGACATTACGGGATACCCCGCTTTTGCAAGCGGGGTAAAAGCGTGAATGTGACTTAATTGTTTGACGCACCGAATTGCATTTTGTGAAGCTGTGCGTACACCCCATTGTGAGTCACCAATTCCGCATGGCTTCCGCGTTCAACGATAACGCCATCTTCAACAACAATGATTTCGTCAGCTTTTTCGACAGTCGACAGACGATGCGCAATCACCAGTGACGTACGGTTCTTTTGCAGTTCCTCGAGTGCAGACTGTATAGCGCGTTCCGATTCCGTATCCAGGGCTGACGTTGCTTCATCAAGGATGAGTATTGGACTGTCCCGCAACAGTGCGCGTGCAATAGCGATACGTTGCCGTTGCCCACCAGAAAGCAGTACCCCGTTTTCACCGATGATGGTATCAAGACCGTTATCCATCTTGTTGATAAAGTCCATCGCATTTGCCATACGCGCGGCATTCTCGATCTGGTCACGGGTGTACTGCTCCTTACGACCGTAGGCGATGTTGTTGGCAACCGTGTCGTTGAACAGGTGGACATTTTGCGAAACCAGCGCCACCTGGTTACGAAGCGACTGAAGGGTATATTCTCGCAGGTCGTGGCCGTCCAGCAGAATTTCACCTTCATCAATATCATAAAATCGCGTCATCAGGCTGGCGATGGTTGATTTACCCGAGCCGGAACGTCCGACAAGGGCAACGGTCTTACCGGCAGGTATGTTCAGGCTGATATTGCGTAGCGCTGGGGCCTCACGTCCCGGATAGGTAAACGTCACATTGCGAAACGCCACGTCCGCTTTTGCGCGTTCAAGTACACGCTTACCTTCATCTTTTTCCTGTTCGGAATCAAGAATAGTGAACAGCGTCTGGCAAGCGGCCATCCCGCGCTGGAACTGTGCGTTCACATTGGTCAGGGATTTAAGAGGCCGCATCAATGCAATCATCGATGTGAAAACGACGCTAATCGTTCCCGCCGTCAGGGTCGCCATAACACTCGGGAAGCTGGCAGCATAAAGAACAAACGCAAGTGCCAGGGAAGCAATAAGCTGAATAACAGGATCGGAGATTGACGATGCGGACATCATTTTCATTCCCTGCAAACGCATCTTATTGCTGACCTTATCAAAGCGTTTTGTTTCAACGTCCTGACCGCCGAAAATCAATACTTCTTTATGGCCTTTAAGCATCTGCTCAGCACTCGCCGTGACCTGCCCCATCGTATTCTGCATGCTTTTACTGATAGTGCGAAAGCGTTTGGACACCATACGAATAGTCACGGATATAACAGGTGCCAGTACAATCAGGATGATTGAGAGCTGCCAGCTATAGTAGAACATCATGGCGAACAAGCCGATAATTGACGCGCCCTCACGGATGACCGTTATCAGCGTACCTGATGACGAAGATGCGACTTGTTCGGAATCATAGGTAATACGCGACAGCAACGTCCCGGTTGACTGTTTGTCAAAAAACGACACAGGCATGCCCATCAAATGGCGGAACAATTTCCGGCGCACATCCATCACCACTTTGCCCGAGACCCAGGAAACGCAATAGCTGGAGATGAAGCTGGTAATACCGCGTAGCGTCATCAATCCGATAACCACAACCGACATCCATAACATGACAGAGCGGTCCATTTTGCCCACGCCATCATCCATTAACGGCTTTAGCAAAGACAGCATAAAAGGATCGCAGGCGGCATTTATCATTAATGCTAATGCCGCAACCAATAGCCCTTTCTTAAAAGGCGATATTATAGGCCAAAGACGGCGAAACGTGAGCCAGGTGGAAAGGTCTTTGTCAGTTTGCATACGGGAGCCTTAATAATGAGAGCCGTTGAGCATAACGTACAGTTTTAAAGGAACCACTGCACAACGGTATTAAGGGTATGTTGTGTTACTTCAACGAATATCTAACCACTCGCGAAAAATATTTTTTTGCCCTGTTCCGTTCATTATGTTTATTTTATTTTTAACTTTATTCCACCCTGTTATCCAACCATCCGTTAACATATCCCAACCCACAAAGAAATGAATAAAACAGAAGCAGATAAATCTTAATATTTACTGATTGCAGTTTCTTTCAACGCATATAAGTTTTCGCTTTGTGCATGTTGAACATTTGTTATAGTTACGACTAAAAGTAGCCACACTGTATATACGTGCTCCAGTTAAAAGACTGACAATCAGTAGCATTTTCAACCTGACGCACGTGAAACACTTCTCCTGCCGTATCTTTTATGCATGCTTCCTTCATTGATGTAAAAAGATGAAGATATAAGACACAACCCGCCAGGAAGCACCCAACTAAAAGACATACTTTTAAAACAGCCATCACCGTTTCCCTCCTGCTTTGTACGGGGAAAACAGCTTAATAGCCTGAAGATGAATAGACTCTCAACACAGTGCAGTTTAAGTGGCTATTCGTGCAGGTCACGCTAAAACTACGTATCAGCATGCAGGACCCCATCGTGAGGTCCTGGGTTGTTATCTACTACTTATGAAATCGCTGCGCTATGCAGCCTGAAGATGATAAGCAGAAATCAATAACGCCTGGTCGTGGTGACCGGTGCTCTGTCTGTCCAGTCGGGACGTTCACCAGCCATGATCGCCCGTTGCTGAGACGGTGTTACAGATTGCGTTATATCAGGCATTGGCTTATAAACCGGTTTTTCCGCAGGAGTGATAACCACATCAGAACTACACCCTGAGCACAATAAAATCATAAAACCAAAAGTACTTAAATTAAACACTTTCAACCCTTCCAGTGGGATATCATCTTAAGGGAATCGTTCGCCAGTGATTGTCTAATCCTAGCTGCCAGCACGTCAGTAAAGTCGCATGCGAGCTTCACATTCCCATACGCTAAAACGCAAGATAATAAGCAGCGATACAAGTTAAATCAATACTGATGCGAATGAAGAGCAACGGAAATAGTCATAAAGGATTACATCTATAAATAAGACGGATTTCAAAAAGTAGCACAAGATTAAACGCCACATATACGGGTACGCTGTGGCCGTTTATTGCTCTTTTTTTCTTTAAATGGAAATTCCCTTTCGTTGACGAAGCGTTGCAATTCACTGTTGTTAAATAATGCTGCATTAAAACGATTGTAACTATAAAGTTAATTAGAGGTTAATATGAAGGGTGGTATTTTTGCATTTTTGGCATTAGGTGTCGCGTTAGCAATAACAGGGTGCTCAAGTGATTATGTTATATCGACCAAAGATGGAAATATGATGACCACACATGGAAAACCAGAGCGAGATAAAGACACCGGTTTAATTTCATACGAAGATGCAGATGGCAGCATTCATCAGATCCATCAATCGGATGTGAAAGAGATTGTAGAAAAGTAACCACCTGATCTGTCCTTCCGTTTTACTGGCTCCGCCATTTTACTGAGCGGAGCTTGCCTGCCCTTACCCGCCGTATGTTATCTGTTTTAACGACCACGTCTCGCTGATGGCGAACAGAAAGCCGATTACGCTTTACCGCAAGTCGGCACAAGATCCTTCATCGCTGTAAAACGTGCTGGTATTCGCCGCCGGAATCCGTACCATACGCGACATACTTTTGCCCGCTGGCATTGACTGCCGGCGTTAACCCATCTTTCATAGCCAGACAGTTGCGGCATAGAATGCGTGGAAAATGAATGGCGAACAGGTGCTGATGCTTAACGCTAAGCTGGCACACTGAAAACTTTTGCCCCTGCTGGCTCCGAAGGTAGCAATAAATGCAAGACAATCAATCAAATACAAAGAAAGAACAATACAACCTGAACAAGCTGCAGAAGCGGCTGCGCCGTAATGTGGGCGAAGCCATTGCAGACTTCAATATGATTGAAGAAGGCGACCGCATCATGGTTTGCCTGTCGGGGGGTAAAGACAGCTACACCATGCTGGAGATCCTGCGTAATCTTCAACAGAGCGCGCCGGTGAAATTCTCCCTGGTGGCCGTAAACCTTGACCAGAAACAGCCGGGTTTCCCTGAGCATATCCTGCCGGAATATCTCGAAAAGCTGGGCGTTGAGTACAAAATCGTCGAAGAAAACACCTACGGTATCGTAAAAGAGAAGATCCCGGAGGGCAAAACCACCTGCTCTCTCTGCTCTCGTCTGCGTCGTGGCATTCTGTACCGGACTGCGACGGAGCTGGGCGCCACCAAAATTGCGCTGGGTCATCACCGCGACGATATCCTGCAAACGCTGTTCCTGAACATGTTCTACGGCGGAAAGATGAAAGGCATGCCGCCTAAGCTGATGAGCGATGACGGCAAACATATTGTCATCCGCCCTCTCGCCTATTGCCGCGAGAAGGACATTGAACGCTTCTCCCAGGCGAAAGCTTTCCCGATTATCCCATGCAACCTGTGTGGCTCTCAGCCGAACCTGCAGCGCCAGGTCATTGGTGACATGCTGCGTGACTGGGATAAACGTTATCCAGGGCGCATCGAAACCATGTTCAGCGCAATGCAGAACGTGGTGCCTTCTCACCTTGCGGATGTTGAGCTGTTCGACTTCAAAGGCATCAACCATGATTCAGAAGTGGTGAATGGCGGCGATCTGGCGTTTGATCGGGAAGAGATCCCCATGCAGCCTGCAGGCTGGCAGCCGGAAGAGGATGATAATCAGTTTGACGAGCTGCGCCTGAACGTACTTGAAGTGAAATAATCCTGTCGCGTCTCAGAGTCCGTCTGAGACGCGTTTTTTCTGCCGCTTATTTCAGCAATCTGACCCGGCAGGTTTTGCCTTTAATTTTCCCGTTTTGCAGCTGCTTCCATGCCTTATGCGCAACCGCCTGGCGGATTGCCACATATACGTGTGCCGGATGAACGGTAATCTTGCCGATATCGGCGCCATCCATTCCCATGTCCCCTGTCAGCGCGCCTAATACGTCGCCTGGACGCATCTTGGCTTTTTTGCCGCCATCAATGCACAGCGTTGCCATTTCGGCTTCGAGTGGCACAACGCGAACGTTCCCCGGAGTGTTCACCCAGTTAAGCTTTATCTGCAGCATTTCAGACAAGATATTGGCGCGCTGCGCCTCTTCCGGCGCGCAGAAGCTAATGGCCAGCCCGCTGTTTCCGGCACGTGCGGTACGCCCAATGCGGTGAACGTGTACTTCTGGATCCCAGGCCAGCTCGTAGTTAACAACCAGCTCCAGCGATTTAATGTCCAGCCCGCGTGCGGCGACATCGGTTGCAACCAGCACACGGGCGCTGCCGTTCGCGAAGCGAACCAGCGTCTGGTCACGATCGCGCTGTTCCAGATCGCCATGCAATGACAGCGCGCTTTGCCCGGCGGCATTCAGGGCATCACACACCGCCTGGCAATCTTTTTTGGTATTACAAAACACCACGCAGGAGGCAGGCTGGTGCTGGCTCAGCAATTTCTGCAGAAGCGGGATTTTGCCCTGCTGCGAGGTTTCAAAGAACTGCTGCTCGATGGCAGGCAGCGCATCCACGCTGTCGATTTCAATCGTCAGCGGATTTTTTTGTACACGACCGCTGATCGCAGCGATGGCGTCAGGCCAGGTCGCAGAGAATAACAATGTCTGACGATCTTCCGGCGCGAAGCGGATCACTTCGTCGATCGCGTCGCTGAAGCCCATGTCCAGCATACGGTCCGCTTCATCCATCACCAGCGTTTGCAGGGCATCCAGTGAAACGGTGCCTTTTTGCAGATGATCCAGCAGACGGCCAGGTGTCGCGACAATAATATGAGGCGCATGCTGGAGCGAATCACGCTGCGCCCCGAACGGCTGTCCGCCGCAGAGGGTTAAGATCTTGGTGTTGGGCAGGAAACGCGCCAGACGACGCAACTCACCCGCGACCTGGTCAGCCAGTTCGCGGGTCGGGCACAGAACCAGAGACTGGGTCTGGAACAGGGTGGCATCTATATGCTGTAACAGTCCAAGACCGAACGCTGCCGTTTTCCCACTGCCGGTTTTTGCCTGTACGCGAACATCGCGCCCCTCAAGAATGGCGGGTAATGCGGCCGCCTGAACAGGTGTCATCGTGAGGTATCCCAACTCGTTGAGGTTATCGAGTTGGGCGGCAGGCAGAACATTCAGGGTAGAAAAAGCGGTCACAATAGTCTCTCGTGGTCATCTTTGCGGTCAGATGGCGCGTATCCTCGCAGATCTCGGGGTTCGATGCGACAATTTAATCGGTTCTTCATCGGGCGGCGGGTCGGGCATAGGTTGCGGACGCGGAATGGGATCGGGCATAGGCGTTGGGTCGGTCGGGACCGGATCGGACTGCCGTGAATGAAGCAGTTGCAGCGCGAGTAGATGGTTCATCTTTCCCTCCAGTTTTTTGGATTGACCCTTTTAGGGTAGACCCTGAGAAACGGGAGGCAAAAAAAAGCCGACTATTAAAGTCGGCGTCGTACGAATCAATTGTGCTATGCAGTAATTCAAAAAAGGAAGTAAGACAATATGGAGCGCAACGCCCATCGCTTGACGTTGCATTCACCTGCGGGAGTAATAATGCACCTTACACGGTTTCTGTTTATTGACTTTGCTCAATTAAAAGAGCGTTTTGATCCGCGCAAAAGGTGGAAAAAGCGTAAATTTACAACCATTTACTACGATGCAACCACCATGCAACACCGCCAATCAAAGCAGCTAACATGACGCAAAACGCGGTAAAGCCGTAGCGATAAGCACCGCCGGGAATGCCGCCCAGGTTTACGCCAAACAGACCGGTCAGAAAGGTACTGGGTAAAAAGACCATTGCCATCAGCGACATCGTGTAGGTTCTTCTGGCCAGCGACTCCTGCATCACCTGTGCTATCTCATCGGCCATTACTGCGGTTCTGGCAATACAGGAATCAATTTCATCCAGCCCGCGCCCCAGCCTGTCAGCAATGTCCTGCATTCTACGGCGCTGGTCGTCATTCATCCAGCTGAGACGCTCGCTGGCCAGACGGGCATATACATCACGTTGTGGCGTCATGTAGCGGCGCATCACAATCAGTTGCTTGCGCAGTAACGCCAAGAAACCGCGCGGCGGTATCTGCTGATCGAGCAGGTTATCTTCCAGATCGATAATTTTATCGTGCAACTCTTCGATAAACTCGCTCGCGTGATCGGTAAGCGCATCGCAGACATCCACCAGCCAGCTTCCGCAGTCGGTCGGCCCGGTGCCCTCTTTCAGATCGTTTACCACGTCATCCAGCGCCAGCACTTTACGCTGCCGAGTGGAAACAATAAGCCCATCATCCATATAGACGCGCATCGCCACCAACTGATCCGGACGTTCATCCGTGCTGCCGTTAATACAGCGAAGCGTGATCAACGTACCGTCCCCCATCCGGCTCACGCGTGGCCGCAGGCTTTCCCCTGCCAGCGCATCACGCACGTTGTTTGGCAGCAATGGGGTGGATGCCAGCCAGTCAGCGCTGTCCGGATGGGTATAGTTCAGGTGTAACCAGCAGGGATGCGCGTGATCGATCACGTCGTTGTCTTCCAGCGGCCGGGCACCGCCTTTACCGTCAAACACCCACGCAAACACTGCGTCAGGAACGTTCAGTTCAGACCCTTTTATGCTCTCCACAACGCCTCCACCTTTTAGCTTTTCGTTGTCAGTCTAGCTTTCGGCAGAGGTTACGCAACCACTATGTTCCGCATGGCGCTGAAATCGCTCGGGAATTGTACGGGTAACGGCGGTGTCCCTTCAGGCGGAATGTCCTTGTCGCTGCGGGAACGCCAGCGGAACAACCGGTGCAGTTAACGAACTATCAGCCGCGTATCCCCCGTCGAGCCGGAAATTGCGTGTCCGTGACTGCAGTTCGATAACCTGATTGCGCAGCACGTCGGAGGATCCGTTAAGTTCCTCCGCCATCGCCACATTGCTTTGCGTAACCCTTTCCAGCTCTGATAATGCCAGCGTAATCTGTGAAATTCCCTTCTCCTGCTCGGATGTGGAACTGGAAATTTCATCCATCAGACGGCTGACATTGCCGGATCCGGCCACAATCTCACGCATGTTTTTTTCCGCTTCTGACACTACCGTCACGCCCTGTGTAACGTTATTGCTGGTGACTTCAATCAGCGTTTTGATGTTCTTCGCCGCTTCCGCGCTGCGGTGTGCCAGATTTCGCACCTCCTCCGCGACCACAGAGAAGCCTTTTCCGTGGTCTCCCGCCCTTGCCGCCTCAACGGCCGCGTTAAGCGCAAGGATATTGGTCTGGAAGGCAATCCCGTCGATCATCGAGATGATTTCCGTCATTTGCTGTGCGCATTCGGTGATCGATTGCATATTGTGAGCAACCTGCCCCATCAGCTCGCCCCCCTTACGCGCCTGAAGCGTTGCCTGATTGGCCTGTTCACTGGCGAGTCGGGTGTTATCAGCATTGTTTTTGGTGCTCGCAGCCATCTGCTCCATGCTGGCTGCGGTTTGCACCAGCGAAGCCGATTGCTGCTCCGTTTTCACTGATAGCTGCGCGCTGCGTGCGGAGAGTTGATCCGATAAGGTCATGGCGGTTTGTGACGACGCCCTGATTTCCCGGACCAGTGTTGCAATATTGCCCGAAAGGCTGTTAATCCCGGGAATTAAACGCCCTGCGCAGTTGTTGCCAAACTCGGGGATTGTCACGCCAAGATTCCCTGCCGTGACTTCTTCAATACTTTTTTTCACAGTATTGATCGGTGTCACAAGATATTGGGTCATGTAAATCCAGAGTAAAAAAAGAGCAATCACATTTATTACATTGAGCGTTATTAAGAGTGACGATGCGCCGGTAAATAGAAAGACGACAGCTGCGTTTAGCAAAAAAAGAGACAAAAGGAAATAGACAATGAAGGTTCTGACACTAATATTTTTTAGCATGATTATTCCCACAACTTAATATTTTGGTCGGCATTAAGGTTTATAGCATTCGTACTGGCGTTTGTCCTCACGAATAGCGGTACTTTGTCGTTTCGCAGTTAGTAACCTGCAATTTAACTTAAGTGAGATAAAAAAAGCGTATTGTGGGAAATATTGTGCCATGGATACTGTGATACTGGTCTGACACGAACTTAAGCGATACCATCACCTGCGGCTAAATGGGTTAATCACCACCCTATTTTAGAGACTTTGTTGCAATTAACTGTCCTTGTTTAGCTGTGCTTAACAAGTTAGAACTGAGAATATATTTTATATTGCTTACAGTTTTGCGTTTTAATAGTGCGGGCCGTTTTACGTACCCTATAACTAATATTGTTTGAACTCGCCTGCACGCAGCCAGATAAAGATCTGTCCCGGTTGGCGAAATCAGTAACCCCTTTGGCGTGGGATTGCATAATGCTCAATGTATCGTGGGACCCAGTGTTAATAGCCATCTCTTATCTTGTGGCCTTTATCGCCTCGTTTGTGGCCCTGGAGAATGCCGGGAAAATCCCGCTTTCCAGCGGGAAGGCCGCTCTGTTCTGGCGTTTTGCCGGAGGGCTTACGCTGGGCGTCGGGATCTGGTCGATGCATTTCATTGGTATGTTAGCGATGAAAATGCCCATGATCATGAGCTACAACCTCTGGTTAACCCTCGCCTCAATGGGCGTCGCGGTGGTGGCGTCTATGCTGGCAATGAATATTGCCGTGACGGGCGCTCGCCTTTCGCCCTTCAGACTGCTTCTCTCTACCTTAATTCTGAGCGCAGGCGTGGTGTCAATGCACTATATCGGTATGGCCGCACTGATGCTGGACAGCCCCATCATCTGGGATCACCCCATCATCGGTTTATCCGTATTGATTGCCGTAATGGCCTCCGGTGCCGCGCTCTGGTTGGCCTTTCACCTGCGGCATCAGCGAAAAGGGATCTTTATCAATCGCATTCTCGCCGCTTTAGTTCTGGGCGCTGCCATCTGTGCCATGCACTACACCGGCATGCGGGCCGCTCAGTTCAGTGATATGGCTCATCCCCTACCCGGCGGTATCAGCGAACTGGGATTATCGATAGGGGTGTCGGTCACCACGCTGTGCCTGCTCGGCATGATGTTGATTATCTCACTCATTGATTCCCACTGGCGTACCAACCGGCTCACGGACAACCTTCAGGCGCTCAATCGACAGCTTGAACTACAGGCACGGTTTGATGCCCTTACCGGCCTTGCTAATCGCCACCAGATGGACCTGCGCATGCAGGATTGCCTGCGCAGCGCGTTGCTTAGCAATAAACAATTTGCCGTGATCTTCCTCGACGTTGATCACTTTAAACAGGTTAATGACACCTGGGGACATAACGTTGGGGATGAGTTGTTAATCACCATTGCGCAGCGCATCACGGCGAGGCTTACCCGTGAGATGACCCTGGCAAGATTGGGGGGCGATGCTTTTATTCTGCTGGTTCCAGAATGTGATGACGACAAACTCCAGTCCCTCCTCTCAACGCTGCTCGACGATGTGCGCCGCCCGCTTTCCGTATGCGGGCATACGCTGAGTACAACGCTCAGCGCTGGCGTCAGTCGTTATCCGCAGGATGGCGAAACGCTGCATGAGTTAAAGCTAAAAGCAGATGCGGCAATGCAGTACGTTAAAAAGCAAGGCCAAAACGACTGGGCGGTCTACCGGACAGAGATGTCGACGGCGATCCCGGCTAACCCCGGTTTTTTGCAGGAACTCACGCAGGCGCTTGAGCGCGATCAGTTTGAGCTGTGGTATCAACCCACCTGGCACGCTGAAGAGAGAACTATCCACGGCTTTGAGGCGCTTCTTCGCTGGCGACATCCCGAACAAGGCGTGCTACTGCCGAATCTGTTTTTACCTTCGCTTGAACAGACGGGTTTAATTATTCCCGTGGGTAACTGGGCGATTGAGGCCGCATGCCGTCAGCTGTATTTCTGGACTGAACAAGGTTTTGCCCACTGGACGTTGTCTTTTAACTTATCCTCTATTCAGTTTGAACAGCCGGATATCTTTCAGACCGTATCGTCTCTGTTGCAGAAATATAATCTTTCTCCTTCCCGGCTCATCCTTGAGGTGACGGAGAGCACTGCCCTTAAAAATCTCGACCGCAGTATCGAATTACTGAGTGCATTCAACCAGGCCGGGATCACCGTCTCTATTGATGATTTTGGCACCGGTTATTCTAATCTGCTTATGCTCAGCGTGCTTCCGGCAAAAGAGCTCAAAATCGACAAAAGCTTTGTGACGTCAATGCTGGAAAATGAGAAAAGCCGCAAGCTGGTGGAGACCATTATTAATATTGCCCGGACCATGGAGATGTATGTTGTTGCCGAAGGGATCGAAACAGAAGAGCAACGAGCGGTGTTAACAGAACTCGGGTGTGATTATTTGCAGGGTTTTCTGTTCGCCAGACCTTTGCCTGCCGAACAGATCCCGTGGCTACTGCTGCAGATTAATTCACAGAAACAGATTATACCAATTGGTAAAATTCATTCGGAATCCGCTTTTGTTTCACAAAAAAATCATGCTACACAGGGTTAACTGGAGTATGGTTCAGAGGAGTCCACGCGAGTCGATTCCGTCGTGATCGTCAGGCATATTGTGCCGATGTACAGGAATTCCTTATGTCGCAAAATTATTTTGATGCGCTGAATGTCATTAAAACTCCCGTGTGGCTGGTCTCCCCCGTTTCTGGCCATATTATTTTTGCGAATACGGCCGCGGTTCAGGTGATGGGGGATAAAACGGTGGATGATCTGCGAAAAGGCGCTTTCTCAGCCAATGCGCAAGACGTGCTGTCGATGTATATCCCTGAGTTGAAAACGGACCAGGAGATTGTCGAGATCTGGACAGTCTGGCGCGACGGGCATGAAATCGCGTTGAGCTGTCGTCTTTCGCTGACCCACCATGCGCCGTACGGCGACATTATCGTTTTTGAAGGGATTTCACATCCGGCACCGACCGGGCGTAAAGCGAGCCGCTCCGCTACTTACCAGCGAAAAAAGCAAGGATTCTATGCTCGCTTTTTTCTGACAAACAGCGCCCCGATGTTACTGATCGACCCTGCTCGCGACGGCCAAATTGTTGATGCCAATCTCGCCGCGCTTAACTTTTATGGCTACTCGCACGAGGAGATGTGCAGCAAGCATACCTGGGAGATCAACACTCTGGGGCGCGATGTGATCCCAGTGATGAGCGAAATCGCCGCTCTGCCGGGTGGGCATAAGCCACTCAACTTTGTGCACCGCCTTGCCGATGGATCAACCCGCCATGTTCAGACCTATGCCGGACCAATTGAGATCTACGGGGATAAACTGATGTTGTGCATTATCCATGACATCACCGAGCAAAAAAGGCTGGAGCTTGAGCTGGAACATGCCGCGTTACAGGATGCCATGACAGGCCTGCTCAACCGGCGACAGTTCTATATTATCGCTGAGCAAATGAATCTCACGCACCTGCCTCTACAGCAGCAATTCAGTTTACTGCTGGTGGATACCGATCACTTTAAGAATATCAACGACGTTTTTGGTCATCTGAAGGGGGATGAAGTGCTCATCGCACTTTCACGTACCCTGGAGGCCTGTAGCCGGAAAGAGGATTTCGTGTTCCGCTGGGGATGCGAGGAGTTTGTCATTCTGCTGCCACGCACCTCTCTCGATACTGCAATACAAATCGCCGAAACGATCCGGGCAGCGGTTGCCCGCATCTCGATCCCCGGCCTGCCGCGATTTACGGTCAGTATTGGCGTGGCGCGGCACAACCAGGATGAGAGTATCGACGATCTCTTTAAACGGGTAGATGACGCGCTTTATCGCGCCAAGAATGATGGCCGAAATAAAGTCCTGGCGGCATGAAACTGGTGTATTGGATAAAGCCCCGCTACAATGCCCATCTTGATGAAAAAGACTATGGGTGGGTATCGTCTGCAATGGGAAGAACAGAAATAATCCTCACCATAATTATTTTAATGCTTATTATTTTCGGATTCTGGTTTATCTTCAGCGGCGAGATCTGGTTAGTGGCGGAATATATTGAAAACAGCATTTACCCCACTTTCGACGCGCTGTAACGCACGTTTAATCCGTTGTTTCACCTACCGAAATTATCAGGTATCGGCCAACTCAACAGGCGCGTAAGATATGCGCCGTTATCCTCCATTATGTTGGTAACGAATTGCTAAATCACTTGCTTATTTTGCCCGTGCTCTGACGGGCTTTTTTATTTCCGACATTTGCGCTACACCAGGCTATATCTAAAACGTCGTTATCAATAAAAGTGAGAAAATGATGAGCAAGAAAATCCTGATGCTGGTGGGCGATTACGCCGAAGATTACGAAACCATGGTCCCTTTTCAGGCCTTACAGATGATTGGCCATCAGGTTGACGCCGTCTGCCCGGATAAAGCGAAGGGTGACTATATCATGACCGCTATCCATGATTTCGACGGTGCTCAGACCTATAGCGAAAAACCGGGTCACCGTTTTATCCTCAATGCCGATTTTTCCGCCGTTAACGAGCAGGACTATCACGCCCTGCTGATCCCTGGCGGCAGAGCGCCTGAATACCTGCGGTTAAATGATGACGTACTGAAGCTGGTGCAGGCATTTGATGCCGCGCACAAACCGATTGCGGCCGTGTGCCATGGCCCACAGTTGCTGGCCGCCGCCGGGATCTTAAAAGGACGAACCTGTAGCGCCTACCCGGCCTGTGCGCCTGAAGTGCGACTCAGCGGCGGCGAGTACGCCGATATCGGTATCGATCAGTCTCACGTTGACGGTAACCTGGTCACCGCGCCGGCCTGGCCTGCGCATCCGCAGTGGCTGGCGAAATTTGCGAAGTTGTTGGAATAAATCATCCATGCTCCCGTCAACGGCAACGAGGCGGGAGCTACTTCAGTGTGTCAGTACCTGCTTCAGTACTATCGCCGCCAGCGCTACGGTCTCATCATTCTGACACCGACCATGCAAGCCTATGCGGTGTGGACGGCAGCATTATGGCAGTCTGATTCACTGCCATGAGACAGGGATTGTCTCACCTGCTCGACAATTTTGCGCTGGCTCTCTTCATTCACTGGATTAAAAACGACCATGCTCAGATCGGGTCGCCCCTCTACCATAAAGGTCGAAAATTCGAGATCTATCGCCCCGGCCTGCGGATGATTAATGCGTTTTGCCCCTTCAGCATGGCTGGTGACATCATTGCTGCGCCACCAGGCGTCAAATTCAGGGCTGCGATGAGAAAGTTCAGTAACGAGATTGTTGCTTTCTACGGATTGACCTGCCCGTGCCACATCCGCGCGAAAGGCGTTAACGACCAGTTTTGCCATCGTCTGCCAGTCTCCCTGTGCGCGACGTAACTCAGGATCGGTAAACATGCGGCGCATAACATTACGCTCCGCAAGCGGCAGTTTGCTGTAATCAGTTAATACACAGGCCGAGGCACGGTTCCAGGCAACTACATCCCAGGTTACGGTTTTAACAATTGCCGGAACGGTGAACGCGTCAAGGACTCGCTGCAGACGTGGCGCAATATCGACTGAAATGGTGATTTGCGTCTCAGGTGGATGGCCGAACGCCAGAATGAACAGGTGTTCGCGCTCCGTCGGGGTCAGACGCAGCCCGCTGGCGATGCGGTTAAGCACTTCCCGCGACGGCGACCCGCCGCGGCCCTGCTCCAGCCACGTGTACCAGACAGGACTGATATTGGCGAGTTGCGCAACCTCTTCACGACGCAAACCTGTCGTGCGCCGTCTGCCCTCTTCAAAACCAAACGCGGTAGGATCGAGGCGCAAACGCCGCGCCCGCAGGAAGTCACCCAGTGACTGCATTGCCGTTTGCATCGTCGTTATCCTGTTAAGTTGTATACCCTGATAATGTCACTACTTTTATCGCATGACTATAGCGTTACTCTGTTACGGAACCCTTATCTGGAGGTGCGTTATGCGAGTATTTCTTACCGGAGCCAGCGGCTTTATCGGCTCCCAAATTCTGACGGAATTGCTGACTGCCGGGCATAAGGTCACCGGGCTTGCCCGCTCTGACAGCAGTGCACAGGCGCTCAAAAAAGCAGGGGCCGATGTTCATCGCGGTACACTCGAACGGCCAGATTCAATCGTGTCCGCTGTTCAGCATGCCGATGCGGTGATCCATACCGCGTTTGACCATGATTTTCACCATTTTGTCGAAAATTGTAAAAAAGACCAACGCGTTATCCACGCCATCGGCCAGGCGCTAAAAGGCAGCGATCGGCCATTTATTATCACCTCCGGTACCGGTATTGGCGATGAAGGCGACGCGGCCCTGGCCCGGGAAGATCAGTTTAACGCTGCAAGCATGAACCCCAGGGTTGCGTCTGAAATTGCGGGCAACGCCCTGATCGCTGACGGTGTGAATCTGCGGGTGGTACGTCTGCCGCAGGTACACGATACCTCCCGTCAGGGATTCGTCAGCCTGTACATACAAAACGCGATAGAAAAAGGTGCAGTTGCCTGTATCGGTGAGGGCAATAACTGCTGGTCTGCGGCACATGTCAGCGACGTAGCAAGATTGTACCGACTGGTGCTTGAACAGGGTGAGCGCGCCCAGCGCTATCATGCGGTTGCAGAAGAAGGCGTTCCCCTCCGGCATATTGCGCATGTGATTGCCCGTAAATGCGACCTGCCTTTGATATCACTTTCACCTGCAGAAGCTGAAGCGCATTTTGGCTGGTTTGCTCTGTTTGCAGGCATGAATCTACGCGCAACATCAGCGTGGACTCGCCAACAGTTAAACTGGCATCCCACAGGGCCTAACCTGCTCGATGATCTGGAGAATATGGATTACGCCTCCCTGTTATCGTCCTGATTGCAATTAAACGGGTGAATGCTACGCCCGTTTTTTTGAGCATTGAACGGTAGAGCACAGTCCAACAGCGTGTTTAATCATCGGTTGCCGGTTGCTGTAAAACCGCCCGGCTCCAGGCATAAAATACGCGTACCGAAGGCGGAAGATATCGGTTTTGCGGATAAACCAGTGAAAGTGGTAAATCGAACGAGAAGCTCTCCATGCAGGCAACCAGCGCCCCACTCCGCAGATAGGGCGCAACCAGATAACTGGCCACGCGAATCAATCCCAGCCCTTGAATCCCGGCCTGAATGTACGCGTCCGTATCATCAACGACCAGGGTCTCTCTCATACGTATCGCGTAATCTTCTTCATCCCGCGTAAAGAACCAGTCGATGGTACGCCCGGTACGGTGGTTCAGGTAGCCGACAGCCTGATGCTGTTGCAGATCCTCTAAACACTGCGGCCTGCCATGCGCAGCAATGTAGGTCGGAGAAGCCACCACCATCCAGGAAAAATTCGCCAGAGGACGAGCGACCAGGGTTGTTGAATCCTCGATCCTGCCGGTACGAATCACACAGTCATACCCTTCCTGAATGATATCTTCGACGTTATCGCTGGAACAGAGTACCAACTCCAGTTCGGGATACTCTCGCAGAAATGCCGGGAGTTGGGGCAGAATGTAATGTCGGGCGAGAGACTGCGGCATCCCGACTTTAAAACGACCTTTAGGCTGTGCAGTTCGGCCAGGAAATGAAGACTCCATTGCAGCAATAGCCGCCAGAATATTTCTGCATTCGTCGTAGTAACGCAGGCCATCTGCGGTCACGCTAAGTTTGCGCGTGTTACGCTGTAATAGTTGAATTCCCAGGTAAGCTTCCAGTTCCTTAATGACCCGGGATACCGTTGAGCGCGGCAATCCCAGCACTTCTGCTGCCCTGGCGAAACTATGGGCATCCACCACGCAAACATAGACCTGCATTGATTCCAGCTTATCCATATTTCCCCTGCCTGGATGATTTAATTATCCCATTATCACGAACAGTCTAACCTGAGTTCATGGTCTTAATGAATGTGTTCTGCTGACATAATCTTGCTCTGTACACAGAAAAATAAACGGTTTAACAAAGTGAGACTTAGCATGAAAGAACATGATTTTAAGACCGGTGAAAAGGTATTAGTGCTTGGTGCAGGACAATTGGGCGCTGCCGTGTTGGATTCTCTGGTGCCGGCAGTAACACAGCGCGATGGAGCTATCTCTGTTATCGTATCGCCCGGTTCATGGGACAACAAGGGTAAACTGCGGTCTGAAATTCATCAAAATCTGGCTGATGCAGGGGTAACATTCCTCGCTGTCGATGTCGCTGAAAGTTCAGCTGAAACGTTAAAAATTCACTTTAGGGATTTTGATACCGTGATCAACTGCATGGGCTTTGTTGCTGGCGCTGGCACACAGTTAAAAATTACCCGCGCGGTGCTGGAAGCAGGGGTACAACGCTATTTTCCCTGGCAGTTTGGCGTGAACTACGATGTGGTCGGCAAAGGGAGCGGCCAACCCGTATGGGATGAGCAGTATGACGTTAGGGTATTATTGCGTGAACAGAACACAACGGAATGGGTGATCGTTTCGACCGGCATGTTTACCAGCTTTCTCTTCGAGCCTGCATTTGATGTTGTGAATCTAGCAAATAAAACCATCAATGCCCTCGGCGGATGGGAAACGCAGGTTACCGTCACCTCTCCTGCGGATATCGGCAGGCTGACCACCGCGATTTATTTACATCAGCCGCGCATTGCTAATGAGATCATCTTTGTCGCAGGGGAAACTACATCCTATGGAAAACTGGCGGAAACCGTTGAGCGTGTTATTCAACAACCCTTTATCAAAAGGGTATTATCCCTACCCGCCCTGGAGGATGCACTGCGTTTAAATCCGGATGATCATATGCTTCGCTATCGTGCGGCCTTCGCGCGTGGCGACGGTATGTGGTGGCCGATGAATAAAACCTGGAATGCCCGGAATAATATTCCGACCCAGGATATCGAATCCTGGCTTAAAACGATTATTTAATTCATTCCTTTCTTCCGAAGGTAAAAAGAATGAGGAACTGGCGGTGCTAATCACGCCAGTTCATTATTTTCGAGGATTACCTGCGGTTATCGCATTAGTGCTTCACAATATACATCGTACGGCTGTACGCCACGTCTTCAGGGTTATTGATCGGATATCCCTTCACCCAGGGTTTAATCAGACGTCCGTTGGTGTACTGGTAGATCGGCGCAATTGGCGCTTTTTCCGTGAGGATCTTCTCCGCACGATTGTAATCCGCATTACGGGCTTCCGCGGTGGTTTCAAGCGTCGCCTGATTGATGATCTTATCGTATGCCGGGTCGTTAAAGCGGGAGATATTGCCGCTGTGGGTTGATGTCAGCAGCGACAGGAAGGTCGATGGCTCGTTGTAGTCCCCGACCCAGGACGCGCGGATCACATCAAAATTCCCTGTGTTTCGGCTATCGATATAGGTTTTCCACTCCTGGTTTTGCAGTTTGACGTCTACTCCCAGGTTCTTCTTCCACATCGAAGCCACCGCAATCGCGATTTTCTGATGGTTCTCTGAAGTGTTATACAACAGGGTCAGCTTCAGTGGACGCTGAGGGCCATACCCCGCCGCCTGAAGCAAGGTTTTGGCCTGCGCGTTTAGCTCCTGCTGCGACATCTGCTCAAATGGCGATGTCTCTGGCGTGAAACCTGCCGTCACATCAGGCGTGAAATGCCAGGCTGGTTTTTCTCCCGTACCTAACACTTTCTCCGCCATAATCCGGCGATCGATGGTCATACTCAGCGCCAGACGCACGCGGGAATCGGCGGTCGGGCCCTTTTGCGTGTTAAATGCATAGTAATACGTTCCCAGCTGCGGTGGCGTGTATACCTGTCCAGGAATATCCTTGAGCAATTTCTGATAAAGGTTTTTCGGGAACGACTCGGTGATATCAATATCGCCTGCCAGGTAGCGTTTGGTGGCGGAAGACTCCTGGTTGATCGGAATAAACGTCACTTTTTGAAGAACAGTTTTCGCGTTATCCCAGTAGTGGGTATTCGGCACAACGACCAGCTTCTCATTCACCACACGATCTTTCAGCACATAGGCACCATTGCCCACCAGGGAGCCCGGACGCGTCCACTCTTTACCGCTTTCGACGTTCGCTTTCTGAACCGGATAGAACGCGAAGTTTGCCGTCAGGTTGCTGAACCACGGCAGCGGTTTATCGAGCTGAACGCGTAACGTTCTGGCATCCACCGCCGCTACCCCCAGCGTATCGGGCGCGGCTTTGCCATCAATAATCGCCTGAGCGTTGTTAATGCCTGCCAGAGCAGCAAACCAGGCAAACGGCGAGGTGGTTTTCGGGTCAACCAGACGCTGCCAGCTGTAAACAAAATCCTGCGCCGTGACCGGCGTGCCGTCAGACCATTTTGCATCATCACGCAGGGTAAATGTCCAGATGCGGTTATCGTTACTCTGCCAGCGCGTCGCCACGCCCGGCGTCAACTCCCCTTTCTCATTCTGATTAACCAGGCCTTCAAACAGATCGCGAATCACCTGAATCTCGGGTAGCCCCACGGCCTTGGCCGGGTCCAGTGACGCGGGTTCGTCTTTGATGTGTCTGACCAGCTCCTGTTTTTGCGCCAGCACCGTCCCCTTTGGCACATCAGCAGCGTAAGAAAATGACGATAGCCCGCAAAGGCACAGTGCAGAAAAAAGCAGCGAAACAGGATGCTTCATGAGATCCCCTTTAGAAATCGGTAATACGCGAATGCGTAATTATTTGTTTCGAAACGGCGAAATGCAAATACCTTAAGCCGGAAAGGTGATATCTGGCAATCTTCATCCTTCGATGAAACTATTTGATTAAACGTGGGTTTTGCACAACACTGCCAGTAAGCACTTCTTTATCAGGATTTCCTATGGCAGTTACCCGACCAAGAACGGAACGTGGCGCTTTCCCGCCAGGCACCGAACATTATGGCCAGTCTTTCTTAGGTGCACCGCTGATCTGGTTTCCCGCACCGGATGCCGATCGTCATAGCGGCCTGATTATTGCGGGAACGCACGGCGATGAGAACTCCTCGATCGTCACCCTCTCCTGCGCGTTACGCACCCTTGCACCGACACTACGCCGACATCATGTGATCCTGACCGTCAACCCGGATGGCTGTCAGCTTGGGCTGCGGGCGAATGCGAGAGGGATAGACTTAAACCGCAACTTCCCGGCGGCCAACTGGCGCGCCGGTGAAACGGTATACCGCTGGAACAGCTCGGCTGAAGAGCGTGACGTGGTGTTACTGACGGGAGAAAAACCCGGCTCAGAGCCAGAAACACAAGCGCTCTGCCAGTTAATCCACAAGATCCACCCCGCGTGGGTTGTCTCATTTCACGATCCGCTGGCCTGTATTGAGGATCCCCGTCACTCCGCGCTGGGGCAGTGGCTTGCCGATGCCTTTGCCCTGCCTCTGGTCAGCAGCGTCGGCTATGAAACACCGGGGTCATTTGGTAGCTGGTGCGCCGATCTGGATTTGCACTGCATCACCGCTGAATTCCCCCCGATATCTTCCGACGAAGCCAGCGAAAAATACCTGAAAGCGATGGTAGATCTTCTGCGCTGGCAGCCTCAGAGATGAAGCACTCCGCTGGTGAAGGTGAGCGCAGGCGAAACGTCAACCGCCAGCCAGGTCGGGCCATCGAGATCGGCAAACCGGACCTGATTCACCAGCGGTAGCGCCGCATTAATCGCCCGGGAAGTACAGAGCATACATCCCAGCATCAACGCAAACCCCTTCGCCTGTGCCTGCGACGCCAGCGCCAGCGCCTCGGTCAGCCCACCGGTTTTATCGAGTTTGATATTCACCATCTCATAGCAGCCCGCTAAACCGTCGAGACTCTCGCGGGTATGGCAGCTTTCATCGGCGCAGATCGGCAATGGGTGGATAAAGTTCTTCAATGCCGCATCATCCTGTACGGGAAGCGGTTGCTCCAGCATAGCCACACCCAGATCGGCCAGCAGCTGGCAGCGCGCGGCCAGCCCTTCCGGGTGCCATGACTCGTTGGCGTCGACAATCAGCGTTGCGTCCGGCACCGCCGCGCGAATGGCGACCATGCGTTCACTGATCAAACGATCGTCGAGTTTCACCTTCAGCAGCGTGGCGCCAGCCTCAAAGAGCGCTTTTGCGCTGGCAGCCATCTGCTCCGGCTCGCCAATCACCACCGTTTGCGCGGTCACCACTTTCTCCGGAAGCGTCACGCCGACCAGTGACGGTAAGGATATCTGCTGCCTCGCCGCCTCAAGACTCCACAGCGCACAGTCAATTGCATTACGGGCCGCCCCGGCAGGTAAACGCTGCTGTAACGCCTCACGCGTCAACCCGGTTTGCAGGTCAGGTACCAGGGTCATAATTTGCGCCATCACCGAGGCAAGGCTTTCTCCGTAGCGAGGATACGGCGTGCATTCACCAACCCCTTTAACCCCTTCTTCTTCTATTTCGACCACTACCACGCAGGCCTCACTTCGGCTGCCACGGGAGATCACAAACGGGGAATGCAATGGCCAGGCTTCTTCATAGACCTTAACGCTTCTCATCACTGACTCCTTGCAGCCCGGTAAGGCGAAAAAATTGGTTTGCCGTGTTATCCGCTGATGGCATACACTAGCCTCGACGTTAACTATATGTAAACAGGAAGATATCTATGTCACAACTCGTTCATTTCCAGGGCAACCCGGTTGCTGTAGCAGGTTCCATTCCTCAGGCTGGCAGCAAAGCGCAGGCTTTTACTCTGGTGGCTAAAGATCTGTCTGACGTCACACTGAGCCAGTTTGCTGGCAAACGCAAAGTACTGAACATTTTCCCAAGCATTGATACCGGCGTCTGTGCCGCATCCGTGCGCAAATTCAACCAGTTGGCCACTGAAATGGACAACACCGTAGTGTTGTGCGTTTCAGCAGACCTGCCATTCGCGCAGTCCCGTTTCTGCGGTGCTGAAGGTCTAAGCAACGTCATTACCCTTTCAACTCTGCGCAGCCCGGATTTCCTGGAAAAATACGGCGTTGGCATTGCTGAAGGCCCACTGAAAGGCCTGGCGGCGCGTGCCGTGCTGGTAATCGATGAAAACGATAACGTCGTGTTCAGCGAACTGGTCAACGAAATCACCACCGAACCTGACTACACCGCTGCGCTGGAATCACTGAAAGCCTGATTATTTACAGGCATTTTATAAAGCTTAGCAATGTAATGAAATAAAAGGTTTATTTAAGAATAGACCTTGCGTTCCAAACCTCGCCGATGCGGGGTTTTTTATTGCCTCAATAACTGAATCGTTAAAGCAAAAACGTTCTAAAATCACATACATCATGAAATAAAAACGTTCCATTCTCACCATAATGAGATCGCTCACGCATAATAAAGGTTTAAAAACCGCAATTTCTCCGCCAGTGAAGCCCGTCACATTTCCCTTCTCGCCTAAACATTAGATTTGCTTACGTGATTAAAAAATCGTTTCAGCAAAAGGGATTAAATATGAAGATTAAACTGGCTTTTACGGTCCTTGCGGTACTGATATCTGGACATGCCGCCGCTAAAACCTGGGTGCTGACAAGCGCTGAAAGCAGCGTGGATAAAGGAAACTGGAAAATTTCCAGCGATGAGCTGAAGTTTCAGGGACAGCCTTTCAGCATCGAGCAAAAAGTCCTGCATGGTGGCAAGCAGGAAGGCAGCAAGGTAATCGTTATCAGCAGCAAAAATGGTCTGACAATTACCCTCAGCCCGACGCGTGGGATGAATCTGCTGCATGTCGAAGGCTTTGGTACCCGAATGGGGTGGGATTCTCCTGTCAAAGAGGTGGTGAATCCGGCCTATATCAATCTGGAAAGTCGAAACGGACTTGGCTGGCTGGAAGGTTTCAACGAAATGATGGTTCGTTGCGGCTATGAATGGACAGGCCACCCGGTCACGGCTGACGGTCAGATTTATACCCTGCACGGCAAGGCGGGAAATACGCCTGCGTCGCAGGTGGAAGTCGATGTTGCTGATGCCGCACCGCATGAAATTCGTATTCGCGGATTAATCAAAGAGAGCACGTTTAAAAAAGCAGATCTGCAGACGATGACCGAACTGCGTTACGTACCGGGCAGCAACCAGTTCAGCCTGCATGATGTTCTGACTAACCATGCTGATTATCCTCATGATTATCAGATTATCTATCACAGCAACTTTGGTACGCCAATCCTCGAAGAAGGTGCCCGCTTCCTTGCGCCGGCCGCCAGCATTGGTCCTTTCAATGACTATGCCAAAGCGGGTCTGGATAACTGGCAAACCTACGCCGGCCCCACTCAGGGCTTTGATGAAATGGTCTTCAATATCAAACCGCTCGCGGATAATAATCATGAAACCCTGGCGGCAGTGGTCAATAAAGCGGGAGACAAAGGTGCGTCAATTCAGTTCGACACGCGGCAACTGCCTGTCCTGACCTTATGGAAAAATACCGATACGCTCAAACAGGGCTATGTCACGGGTATTGAGCCGGGAACCAGCTACGCCTATCCCGTCACCATTGAACGCGAGCAGAAACGCGTTAAGCAGCTACAACCTGGCGCCAGCACGCAGTTCGACCTGACCTATACCCTGCTTCACAGCAAGGAACAGGTGAAAGAGGTTGAACAGAAAATTGCGGGGATTCAGGGAGAAACAAAAGTCGAGGTAGTTACCACGCCTCTGGCGAAAGAGTAAGTGCAAAAAAAAGCCTCTTTACAGAGGCTTTTATCGTTATTCGTCACCCTTCTTGTGGTTGAGTCCATATTCACGAAGCTTATTCGCAATCGCGGTATGGGATACCCCCAGGCGTTTTGCCAGCTTACGCGTGCTTGGGTAGCTGCGATAAAGCTGTGTCAGCACGGAACGTTCGAAACGGCTGGTAATATCATCCAGCGAGCCTTCCATCGCCTCTTCGCCCACCGATACCGTTCCGGCATCGTAATCCGGCAACAGGATATCCTGTGGACGCAACTCGTACCCTTCCAGCTGCGTCAGCGCACGATAGACGGCGTTTTTCAGCTGACGAATATTTCCCGGCCAGCCGTAGCGCGTCAGCACCGTACCCAGATCGGCTGACAGTTTCGGACGCGGTACCCCCTGCTCGTCGGCGAAGCGTGCCACAAACAGCTCCGTCAGCGGAATGATATCTTGCGGACAATCGCGCAGCGGCGGAATGTTTAGCGTCAACACGTTCAGTCGATAGTAGAGATCTTCCCGGAACATCCCTTTCTGTACCAGCTCAACGAGGTTTTTCTGGGTGGCACAAATCACGCGCACATCCACGTGAACTTCGTGATCCTCCCCTACGCGACGGAAGGTCCCATCGTTCAGGAAGCGCAGCAGTTTGGCCTGCATGCGCGGCGACATTTCGCCAATTTCGTCCAGCAGCACGGAACCGCCGTTCGCCTGCTCGAAGAAGCCTTTTTTGCCTTCCGGGGCGTGGCCAAACAGCTCGCTTTCGACGGCATCCTCAGGAATAGAGGCACAGTTCAGCGCCAGATACGGTTTTGCCGCGCGTGGGCTGGCAAGATGCACGGCGTGGGCCAGCAGATCCTTCCCGGTCCCGGTATCGCCGGTAATCAGCAGCGGCGCGGTCAGGCTGGCGAGCTTGCGGGCCTGATCGACCACATGACGCATTTTCGGGCTGACGGCAATGATCTGGCTGAACGCTCCCACATCCTGGCTGGAGAGATTTTGCAACTGACGGCCCATCCGCACGGTAGAGCGCAGCATGATAACGGCCCCGGTCAGAACGCGAGTGTCGTTCTCTCCTTTCAGGTACACCGGCGTAATCTCCATCAGGAAATTCTGCCCGTTGATCACCACATGCTCGCTATGCGTATTTTGCGGGTTGCTGTCCAGCCAGCGCTGGAAATTAAACCCCGGGATCAGCTGCGCGGCATGGTGATGAGTGAGCTTGTCCTGGCTCTGGGCGAACAGCTGGCAACTCGCATGGTTTACCCGCTCAACTTTGCTTTTCAAATCCAGTGACAGGAAAGGCTCTGGCATGGCTTCAAGCAAGGCGCTCAATGCGAGGTGCTCACGCTCAGACGGCATCCAGGGAATGGTGCGTACATCCGTAACGCCAGCGATACGGCGGATTTCAGCCATCAGGCTGCTAAAAGTATTAAATTCAATTTCGGCAAAATTGAGGTAAATTCGCCCGACAGGATCAATCTCAATGCCACGTAAATCAATGCTACGTAAAACAAGGAGATCGAGTAACTCGCGGGTCAGACCGAGACGGTCTTCACAGAAGACTTCAAGACGCATGGGAAATTCACCGTTTTAAGCCAATAACCTTAAAATGATATGTCAGAACACGGTGATGCGGAAGATGGCTGTCAAGAAAGATTGACAGCCAGCACGATAAGTAAACAAACCGGTTACTGAACCGGTTTTTTATTGAGCGTCTCTTTGAGCTGCCCAATCAATTCACGACGAAAATCGCCCAGGCGCGGCTTATCTCCGTCGATCCATGGCAGTGGTCGGCAGACTTCCATCGCTTTAATGCCCAGACGTGCGGTTAACAACCCTGCCCCAATCCCCTGCGCGGCACGCGCTGAGAGACGGGCCGCCAGATCCTGCGACATCCAGTCCATGCCGACTTCGCGCACCAGCTCACTGGCACCTGCAAAGGCGATGTTCAGCAACACCAATTTAAAGAGCCGCAGCCGGCTGTAGTAGCCAAGCTCAATACCGTAAAGACTGGCGATACGGTTTATCAGGCGCAGGTTACGCCAGGCGATGAACGCCATATCCACCAGCGCCAGCGGACTGACCGCGATCATCAGCGTTGATTCCGCCGCAGAGCGGCTAATCTCGCGCCGCGCCTGAGCATCCAGCACAGGCTGCACCATATGCGAGTAGAGCGTCACCACCTCCCGGTCATTTTGCGTTTCGTGAATGGCGGCATACCAGCGCTGCAGTGCCGGGTGCGACTGGTCAATCCCCGCCTGCGCCGCCAGCTTTTCGCAGAATGCCCGGCCTTTTCCGGTACCGTGGCTGTGCAGCAGATCGCGTGCTTCATCTCGTTCATGCGCACGCTGCCTCAGACGCCACAGTCGACGCCACTCGGTGACAACCGACCCTACGCCAGCCCCCACGATCAACGCCCCCGCAGCACAACCGCCCAGCGCCACCCAGTCCTGGGTTTGCCAGGCGTTGATACCCCATTGCACGCCTTGTCCCACCACGCTTACGCCGAAGAGCGCCAGCCCGGCCGTGACCATCTTACGCCACAGGCTACGTTTCGGACGTAAAGCAGCCTCAACGACCGCTTCCGCCTGGCCCTCCTCAACGGACGGCTCGTCAGTCAGGGCCGGCGCAAAATGTTCTGCCTGCTCGCCGCTGAACGTCTGCGCCGTTTTAAAGGCCTCCTGCTGCGCCTGCTCAAGCGTCCCGGTAAAGTCAATGCGGGGTTTTAACGGTTCCGTCATCGCAATTTATCTCCAATCAAAAACTCCAGCGCCGCATCCAGACGAATGTGCGGTAATGGCTGATCGACGGTCATGACCTGTGGGCGGAAGGCTTCAAACTGGAAGCCCTGACTCTGCCAGAATGCCTGCCCCGGAAGGCGTGCAGGCACTTCGCCCGGATACACGGTCAGCGGTTCGCCGTCGCTGAGGCGATTCCCGCGCAGGGCCGGGATTTTCTCGCCGTTAAGATCAATCAGCCCACTTTGCGTCGCCTGTACGGAAGCCAGCCCAAGACAATCCATGCTGATCCCTTCGAACGCCGCATTTTGCCAGGCGTCCTGCACCAGTTGCTGTAACAGCGACACCATGTTGGCATGCTGATCAACCGTTACGTGATCGGCCTTGGTGGCCGCAAACAGCAGTTTGTCGATCACCGGGGAAAAGAGGCGGCGAAACAGCGTACGCTGTCCGTAGTGAAAACTTTGCATCAGTTGCGTCAGCGCCAGGCGCATATCGTTGAAAGCCTGCGGCCCGCTGTTGAGTGGTTGCAGGCAGTCCACCAGTACAATCTGACGATCGAAACGTAAAAAGTGGTTTTTATAAAAACCTTTCACCACTTTTTCACAGTAGTAGTTGTAGCGCTCGCGCAGCATCCCGGCGTTGGTGTGCTTGTCTGCCTGCGCCAGCTTTGCCTCTCCCACGCCATCCACGTCGGGCCACGGGAAGAACTGCAGCGCAGGCGCACCCGCCAGGTCGCCCGGCAAAACAAACCGTCCTGGCTGGATGAAGTGCAGCCCTTCCTGTTTACACTGATGCAGATAATCCGTCCAGGCTTCGGCAATCGCCGCCAGGCGGTTCTCATCTGCGGGTGCCAGCGGATCTAATCCTGCGCTTAACTGCCGCCATTTTGCCGACCACTCCGCGCGGTGACCCTGTAACAAACCGGTCATTTGTCGCGACCAGCTGAGATAATCTTGCGCCAGCATGGGTAAATCGAGCAGCCATTCGCCTGGGTAATCCACAATCTCCAGATAGAGCGTGGAGGTATCCTTGAAGTGGCGCATCAATGATTCATTGGAACGAAAACGCAGCGCGAGACGGATTTCACTCACCCCTCTCGTGGGTGTCGGCCACGCGGGTGGGTCACCGTAAAGCTGTGCCAGCCCTTCATCATAGGTAAAGCGAGGGATACCGAAATCGCGCTGGGGAACGCGCTTAACGCCCAGCAGACGCTCTTCCCGCACCGCACTGAGCAGCGGCAGGCGTGCCCCGGCGTGCAGGTTCAGCAGCTGGTTAACCATCGCCGTGATAAATGCCGTTTTGCCACTGCGGCTAAGCCCGGTGACCGCCAGACGCAAATGGCGATCGACGCCACGGTTCACCAGAGAATTGAGTTCGTTTTTAAGTCGCTTCATCGCCGTCCTTCGTCGCTGGAAGCCTGGAATGACTTGCTTCAGAATACAGTAAATGGGGGCAGATCGTTGATTATCAATTCATAATTATTGCTATTGCCGTTTTTTCTCCAGTAAGATGAACGACATTGCCGTCCCGGAGTGAGTAAGGTGTATGTCACCCACCATCTATGATATTGCGCGCGTTGCTGGTGTTTCTAAATCAACCGTGTCCAGAGTGTTGAATAAACAAACCAATATTTCTCCTGAAGCGCGGGAGAAAGTGCTGAAGGCGATTGAAGAGCTAAATTATCAACCAAATAAACTTGCCCGTGCTCTGACCTCATCTGGCTTTGACGCCATTATGGTGATTTCCACCCGCTCAACAAAAACCACTGCCGGTAATCCTTTTTTCTCCGACGTATTGCACGCCATAACCGCCAAGGCGGAACAGGAAGGGTTTGATGTTATTTTGCAAACGTCAAAGAGCAGTGAAGATGACCTGCTAAAATGCGAAAGCAAAATAAAGCAGAAAATGATTAAAGGGGTCATTATGCTGAGTTCCCCCGCCAATGAATCCTTTTTCTCACGGCTCGATACCTACGGTGTGCCGGTGGTCGTAATCGGTAAAGTCGAAGGCGACTTTCAGAATATTTACTCCGTCGATACCGACAATTTTCGTGACAGCGAGATGCTGACCGACACGTTTATTAAAAACGGACGGAAAAAAATTGCCTGTCTGCATGCGCCACTCGATTATCACGTGTCTATTGATCGTCTCGCGGGTTATAAAGCCAGCCTGGAAAAGGCGAATATTGCTGTTAACCCGGACTGGATCATTGATGGCGGTTATACCCATGAGAGCGCACTTTCAGCGGCCATTACGTTGTTGTCTTCTTCCACCCCACCGGATGCGGTATTCGCCACCGACAGCATGAAATTGCTGAGTCTTTATCGCGCTGCGGATGAGTTAAATTTGATGCTACCTGAGCAGGTTGCCGTGGCGGGTTACAGCGATCCGATGCTCTCCCTGATTCTGACGCCTGCGCCAGCTGGATTTGATATTCCTACGCGCAAGCTGGGCGAAGAGAGCTGCGACCTGCTTTTCAGGCGTATCTCCGGTAAACCCGCCCCGCATAAGGTGCTGATTGAGACCCACTTTTCGTTCGCTGATTCTCTTCGCTAAAACCAGGGGCTGATAGCCCCTGGTGAACAGCCGATCAGAAGGCGTAATTCACGCCCACGCCCGCATAGTGGAATCGATCGCTTTCGCCTTCATCGTGGTTTTCCCATTCATAGGCATACTCCAGCGTCATTGAAAGACCGTTATTGAAATCGTAGGCATAAAGCAGGCCCAGACGGTTGAAATCATGCCCTTCACGCTCAGGATCGTCTTGCCAGTCCCAGTTTGACCAGCGGTCGAGCCCCAGGCGGGTATACGGCGTCAGCGTGGTATTGCCTAATGAAATGGGTAAATAGGCGCGGATCTCCTGCGTTGAAAACTCACCGTTATTACGTGAACTGTCCATATTGAAACCGCGCTCTAAATAGTAATTCACTTTTGCCGCGAAGGTTTCATTAATGGTCCAGGTAAAGCCCGTTTCTGTTTCAACGCGACTGTCGGCATAACCCGTTTTTTCCAGGTCATTGGCAAACTGATACATGGCAAACCAGCCGCCGAAACGCCAGTCATCGCTTAACTTAATATCCCAGTCTGGTTGTATTTTGTAGCGCTGCATATTCGCGCTGCCGTCTTTCGCGCCGTGTTCATCTTTGAAATGATAACCGTAATTACGGAAGCCGCCGGTCAGGCCGAGGGTAAAATCATCGGTTCCAATAAAACGATAGCGCAGCTCGAATTCGGGACGATCAAAATAGGTCCCGCGGGTCATACTGCTGTAATCAACGGGGCCTTCCTGATACATGGCAAGGGAAATCGTCCACGCATCCCATGTGGCGTTAAACCACACGGAGGGTTCATATAATCCGTCTTTATCATCCCCCTGACCTTCGACGTTTTCAATTTCATACATAGCACCTATATTAAAATTCCAGTGTGGTGCCGGTTCTGAGGCGTGTGCGTAGCTAACCCCTGCGCATAGAATAAGCGCAGCACTTCTTAGTAGAGTACTCATTAAAATATTCCTTTATAATGGACAAACAAAAAAACCGGAAATTAATATTTCCGGCGAACATTTTTATTATCTGATTGCCGCTTCTGTTTCCGCGTCAAAAAAATGACACTTATTCATATCGAACTGAATGCCGATATTATCCCCTGCAGCATAATCAGTGGCAGCCCCTGCCCGGACGACCAGTTCGTGGCCCCCGACGGTGGCATACAGCATAAATTCAGCACCGGTCAGTTCGGCAACGCTGATTTTGGCGGCAATCACCTCACCGCTGGCTTGCGAGGTGAAAATATCCTCCGGTCTGATGCCAAAGACCACGGCTTTACGTTGATACCCCTGAGCGTTAAGTACCGAGAGCATGTCTTCGGGGATCTCCAGGCGCAGCGTTTCCGTCACGAAGAAGCGTTCATTGATCGCCCCCCGAATAAAGTTCATTGCTGGCGAACCAATGAAACCTGCCACAAACATATTTGCCGGTTCGTTATAGACCTGCTTCGGCGCGCCCACCTGCTGAATGTATCCATCTTTCAGGATCACAATGCGGGTTGCCATCGTCATGGCTTCGGTCTGATCGTGCGTCACATAAATCATGGTGGTATTCAGCTTTTGATGCAGCTTGCTGATTTCGGCACGCATTTGAACACGCAGTTTAGCGTCAAGGTTTGAGAGCGGTTCATCCATCAGGAAGACGCCCGCTTCACGCACAATCGCCCTGCCTAATGCCACGCGCTGGCGTTGGCCACCCGACAACGCACCGGGCTTACGCTTGAGGTAATCGCGCAGCCCAAGAATATGAGCGGCCCAGTTAACACGCTCTTCAATGACAGCGGGCGCGATCTTCTGCATCTTCAGCCCAAATGCCATGTTGTCGTACACCGTCATATGGGGATACAGCGCATAGTTCTGAAAGACCATCGCAATATCCCGGGACTTGGCCGGGACATCATTCATACGCACGCCGTCAATCACCAGTTCACCGGCGCTGATCTCCTCCAGCCCGGCAATCATGCGCAGCGTCGTCGATTTACCGCAGCCCGATGGCCCGACGAAAACGATGAATTCTTTATCCTCAATGTCGAGGTTGAAATCTTTGACCACATGGACCTGGTTGTCATAGATTTTCTGGATATGTTTTAGCGATAGTTGCGCCATTCTTAATTCCTTATCAGTACCGTCCGGGAAGCCCAGAAATCTGTCAGGCATTTCCAGGTCAGCTCCCGCGTTGAATGAAGTTGAAGTCCCGCATGGTTGAGGCCTGCCCCTATTCCCACCGACAACATCCCTGCGGCGTTGATCGCCTCAACGCCGGAGGCGGCATCCTCAATCCCGATGGCCTCCTCCGGGAGGACGTTAAGACCCGCGCAGGCAGCAAGGAAGATTTCCGGGTCCGGTTTGGAGCGGGCAATACGGGACGCATCGGCACAGAAATCAAACGCCCTGTGGATCCCCAGCGCCTGCAAAATGCCGGGAGCGTTGAGTGAAACAGACGCCAGCCCAATTTTGACGTTTGCCGCGCGTATGTCGGCCAGCACCTCACGAATGCCCGGGAGCAGTGACGCTTGCGTAAGCGATGCCAGCGACTGGACATAGAGCGCATTTTTTTTACGCGCAAGCGCCAGGCGCTGCTGTTCATCGAACGCGTCTTCTTTGCCACCGTGACGCAGGATCCGCTGCAGGGAATCCATGCGGCTAATCCCTTTCAGCGTTTCATTAAAGGCTTCATCAATGGTGATCCCGACCTCCTTCGCGACAGCGCGCCAGGCCAGGAAGTGCAGATGAGCGGTGTCGGTGATCACCCCATCCAGATCGAATACAACGGCATTAAGGTTCATCTCTTCCCTCCGTGGTAGCGGTCCCAGTAACAGACGTAAGAAAATCCTTGCAGGACAAGACCTGCCGTCCCGAAAGCTGGAGGGTTTTACCCCAGAGCGTTAGCGTGACAGGAGCGGAGCTGGTCACCGTGAGTGTCTCTTTCGTCACGATGAAGTGCAGCTGCGCATTCTGCCAACGCAGCGGAAACGCCAGCCTTTGCCAGTGCGCAGGCATCCTGGGTGCCAGATGTAGCTCCCCGTCCACGATCTGCAGCCCGGCAAATCCCTGAATAACACCTGACCAGATCGCACCTGTCGCGGCAGCATGAATACCGTCATCACTGCTGTGCGGATCGTCGCCCAGATCGATGGCAATGCCATCACGCCAGAAGGTGTAAGCCCCTTCTGTATCACCACAGCGCGCGTTCACAATCCCGTGGATGGCTTTGCTCAGAGACGAGTCATGAATTGTGCGCGGCTCATAGAATGCCAGGTTGGCCGCGCACTGCTGCGGCGTAAAGCGTTCCGGCAACAGGTAGTTAAGCATTACCACGTCGGCCTGTTTGAGGATCTGCATCTCGTTAACTTCAGCGCGCGAGTAATCCAGCAGAATGGTCTGCTTGCCCGCTTTGGCTTTATAGCGGCTCAGATCGATCGCTGGTTTCGACATAAAGGTGTCATCCTGCGGTATGACCCCGTCGGCGTTAGCCTCAGGCAGCCATAGGCGCGCCAGGAACCGTTGCGCATTTTCCGTAAAACGCGCATCTTCACGCTCTAACATTGACATAAACCGGCAGGCACTGGCGACGTTGTGCCACGCCAGATAGTTGGTGTAGGCGTTGTTATTCACGTGTTCCGTGTATTCATCCGGCCCGATCACGTCATGGATCTCCAGACGGTCGCCAACTTCCGTCGCGCGTCCCATCCAGAACAACGCGGTTTCCATGAGCAGCGTCAGGCCTTCATTGCGCATAAAGGCGTCATCGTGCGTTGCCTGCCAGTAGGCGACAACGGCCCACGCGATATCCGCCACGATATGATGTTCAGCCAGCGCGGAGGCCACTTTCTGACGAACGCCCGTGCGGATGTTGATCGCTGCGAATTCTGGCGTCTCTTCCTGACCGCTCGCGGCACTCTCCCAGGGGAACAAGGCGCCTGGCCAGCCGTTCCGGCGTGCTTTTTCCCGCGCCCCCGGCAGGTTAAGCCAGCGGTAGCGCAGCAGACGACGGGCAACATCTGGTCGGGTAAAGAGATGGAAAGGCAGCAGGAAAATTTCGGTGTCCCAGAACACGTGGCCTTTATAGCCCTCCCCGGTCAGGCCCTTGGCCGCAATACTGCTCCGTTCATCATGGGCAGGCGTCATGGCCGTGAGGTGCCAGACCGCGTAATCCAGCGCCAGCTGATCCTGATGTTCGGTCGACGTGACGTCCACCCGGCAGTCATGCCAGACCTTTTTCCAGACGCACGCCGCGCTTTCAAGTAACGCGGCATACCCTCTTGTCGCGCAGGTTTTGAGCTCAGCCAGAGCATTGCGGGCAAACGTGTCCTGTGAAAGCGCTTTATCGCTGCGATGCGTCACCCAGACCAGCTTCTCAAGCGTGACAGTGTCACCCTGAGCGACCTTCACGGCGTGATGAACCGTGATACGCCGGTTTTTCGCGGTAAAGCAGCTGTCGCTGGTGGTTGAGAGACGACAGCATGCCGATATCACCACATCCGCAGCGCGATCCTGCGTTTCATACACGCCCTGCATGTAGTGCTGGTCAAAGACTCTGACCGAGATTTCATCCAGATGCTGACGGCCGCTGTTGGTTTGTGTCGCATCAATCCCCGTGCTCAGCATAACGTCTGATGAGGCATCCAGCGGAGTGACGGAGAGCTGCATTGCCACCAACGGCAGTTGATCCAGTGAGACAAAACGGCGGCTTTCCACACGGTAGCGCTTTCCGTCTGGCGAGCGCCACACTACGCGACGACGCAGTTCGCCATTGGCAAAATCCAGCTCCCGCTGCCAGTCAATAATCTCCCCTGACAGCAAGGTGAAATGGATGCCGTCCAGTTCGATATCCATGCCGGTGATGTCAGGCACGTTGATCAGTTCGTTGGTCTCATTACGACCAGCACGATGATAAAGCCCGGCAAGATACATTCCCCGGGTCTGCTGCGTGTAGTTTTCCTCATGCGCCGCACGTATGCCCATATAGCCGTTGCCGCAGGCCATGATTGACGCGTATTTATTGAGGCTGTGAGGGCAAAAACCCGGATCGTTTAATACAGACAGGTTCAGCATAACGTTACGCTTTCCCCTTTTTCTGCCGCCTCGTACAGTGCGGCGACCAGTTGCTGGATCACCAGCCCTTGTTCGGCATCGGCAATCATAACCGGCTCTCCCATGACGTGACGGACAAACGCATCCATGCTGCGTAAATGCCGCTGATCGTCTGCCTCTTCGCGCAGGGTTAGGGTCTGCAAAACTCCGCCCTCATCGGTGTAAATGTGGGCCGGGAACAGCGTTGCCCCCGCTTTTTCACCGCAAAAGGCGACATTCATGATGGACTGCTCGCGGATGTTGAGCGCAAAGGAGGTATCCAGACGCAGAATGCCGCCATTGCAAAATTCAATCGTCCCGAACAGGGCATCTTCAACGGTAAACTGTGCAGGATCCCATTCACCAAACTGGCCACAGTTTTTGCGGTTTCCCAGTTTTTGAAAGCTGTGCGCCGTCACGCGTTTTACCGCCGGGAAACCCAGTACATACATTGCGGCGTCGAGCATATGGATGCCAATATCAATCAGTGGCCCGCCCCCCTGCAGTGCTTTATTGGTGAATACGCCCCAGCCGGGAACGCCGCAGCGGCGCAATGCCTGCGCCGTAGTGAAGTAGATTTCGCCCAATGTCCCGTTCATTACCGCCTCGCGCAGCAGTTGCGTATCACGTGCAAAGCGGTGGTGAAAATCATAGGCCAGCACTTTTCCCGCCGTTCGGGCCGCCACACGCATCCGGTCGGCTTCATGTGGCGTCATGGCCGGGGGTTTTTCGCACATTACATGGCACCCGGCTTCCAGGGCTGCCATCGCATGTTCAAAATGAAAACGGTTGGGCGAACAGACGCTCACCACATCCGGTTTGACCGCCTGCAGCATTTCATTCACGTCCTGCCATGCCGACGGAATGGCATGGCGTTCAGCAAACGCCTGAGCCTGTTCAGGATGGCTGTCCATGACAGCCACCATCTGAACATCACTGCGCGTGGAGTAATACGAGGCATGCACTTTGTCCGCGACCTGCCCGGCACCAATAATGGCGACACGCAGGGACGAAGGTGTTAAAGCACTCATCACGCTGGTCATCCTTAGCATTCACGCAGATAAGTGAGAGAATCCTGATAGGCCTTCTCAGGATCGTCAGCGCGAACGCGGCACTCGTAAACAACGTAACCCTGATAACAATCGGCACGCAGCTGGTCGAACAGAGCGGCAAAATCAAGAGAGCCGCTTCCCGGCTGATAGCGATGGTTATCGGCAATATGCACATGGCCCAGCAGGTCGCGGTTCTGGTGCAGCGCTTCCGTCAGCGAGTCTTCTTCAATATTCATATGATAGAAATCGCCGATAATCTGCACATGTTTCAACCCATTCTCTTCGATGTAGCGACGTGCATCCGCGAGGGTGTTGATCATGTGATCCTGATAGCGGTTCAGCGGCTCCAGGTAAACGGTGGTGCCGGTACGCGCCGCCACCTCATCCAGCCAGCGCAGCGAGGCGCTCACCGCCTTGCGGTCTCCTTCAAGGCTACGCGGCGATGTCATCGGCGGCAGGCGGAAGGTAAACATCCCCCAGGCGGCAGGAACCACGATTCCTTTACCGCCCACTTCTGCTAATGCTTCAAGGATGCGTTCGATCTGCGTTAATCCGTTCAGGCGACGCTCTTCGATGAAGTCACCAATCCAGCCATCGTACCCGCCGCAGGCCGTGGTAACCGGCAGCCCTGTAGCCTTAATGGCCGCTTTAACCTCTTCAAGGTTCTCCACCAGCAGCTTGCCGTCTATCTCATACCCATCAAAGCCCATAGCTTTGATGTATTGGAATTTTTCCAGGATATTGGTCGGGAAAAAGGCCTGGTTTTGCGTTGCGATTTTCATTTTCATGCTCTCCATAGCTCAGAACGTGACGCCCATTTTGATACTCAGTTCAGGATGCTGATCGACATAGGTCATGTAACTCTCAGCGCTGGTGGTAAACGTTACGACCGGGTCGATTAAATCTTCGCAATTGAGATAGCCGTTCATCAGCAATTCCCAGCAGGTCTCTTCAATACGCTTACGGTTCCAGCGTGGGTAATCAGGATTTGGCTCGCTGCAGGCGCGGGAGAAGACAATTTTCGCATTATTGAAATGCGCTTCACGGCCGAGGTTAAAGCCTTCCGCGAACGGTTTCGCAAAGGCCACGTATGAGATGGTGCCGCCGTAAGCGAGTCCGCGCAGCGCAGACTGCAGCGCATCAGCAAAGCCGCTGGTTTCGATAATCACATCCGCGCCCTGCTTGCCGGTCAGTTTTTTGATTTCCAGACCAACATCCGTGCCAATCGGATCCAGACAGTGGTCTGCCCCATGGCGACGGGCAATGTCGCAGCGGTGCGCGATAGGGTCGACACCGATAACGATTGACGCACCGGCTTTCTTTGCCAGCTGGATGGCAATCTGACCAATCGCGCCAAGCCCAACGACGACGACAAAATCCCCTACCCGCACATTGGCGTCACGTACGCCGCTCATTGCGAATTGTGCCGGGTCGTAGCAGACCGCATTTTTCCAGGAGGCGCCCTGAGGCATTTTGCGCAGTTTGTAGTTATTGACGGCATTCACAATGACCGTTTCCTGTAGCGGTCCATAACAGCAAACGCGGTCTCCGACACGATATTCCGTTACGTCAGCGCCACACTCAATGATGTCCCCGACAATCATGTTCCCGAGCTGGAATTTGCCAAACTCGATCCCGCGAGCCGCCCCCTCTTCACGCGGCGTAAAGAGCTGCCAGTCAGGGTTAAACTCTTCATCGATAAACGGACTCGCCGCCCTGAAATCCACCACTTCGGTGCCGTGTTTCGGTGCGCCAAAGCGGGCGCGAATTTTCACTTCATGAACGGCAACGGGACGGTCTTCATATTCGACCAGCGCTGCCACACGCGGCGCTGTCGCAACTAACTTCTTCATTACTCACTCCTTGTTAAAATTGGCCGCCTCAGCCCTTAACGCCACCGGCGGTCAAACCACTTTTAATAAAACGTTCAGACAGCGCATACATGATGACCACCGGCAGTGCCGTCACCAGCGATGCCGCCATCATGCGGCCCCAGATGTAATCTGGCGTACTGAAAAGGGTGTTCAGCCCTACCGGCAAGGTGAAGTTGCTGGCACTGGACAGGAAAATGGAGGCAAACAGATAGTCGTTCCACGCCACCATGAAGCAGTAGACAAAGACCGACACCAGGCCCGAAATCGCTAACGGAACGGTAATGCGAAAGATGATTTGCAGGCGGTTAAGGCCATCCATCATCGCGGCTTCTTCTATTTCGTCCGGGATAGTGTCGAAATAGCTGCGCAGCATAAATACCGCCGTGGGTAACGTCTGAGTCACCATGGTGATAATCAGCGCCAGTTCGGTGTCATAGATGCCGAGCGCGGTGATGATTTTGAACAGCGGCACCACCAGCAGAATCCCTGAGAACATGTAGACGGTGTAGAAACTGGCGTTGATCGTCGTGCGCCCTTTAAAACGCAGTTTGGATAAGGCGTAAGCCCCCAGCGTGCCGAGAAGCACGGCAACGATCGACGAGGTCAGTGACACCACCATGCTGTTACGGAAGTAATCCACAAACGGGAAAATCAGCGGGTTAAAGATGTCGATGTAATGCTGTAACGTCCACTCCTGCGGCAGAATGGTCGGATGCAGCGATATCGCCTCTCTGGCGCTTTTAAAGGAGGTCATTAGCATCACGAAAAATGGGAACAGCGTGATGATCAGGAACGCCGCGAGCCCCAGATAAAAACCAATACGTCCCAGTACGCGTTTATTTGTTGCCATTGAGATTTACCCTTTTTCTGGTCAGCAGAATGACGGCGAAAATGATCACAAACAGCACCACTGAGATAGCCGCAGCTTTACCCAAATCATTAAAGGCAAACGCCGTTTTGTAGAGATAGACGCCCAAAATATCGACTTTGGTAGTCAGCAGGTACACGTCCGCAAACATGTAAAACATCCAGATGGTTCGCAGCGTGATGACCGTGGCCAGCACCGGCATAATCGCGGGCAGCGTGACGATGCGAAAACGTTGCCAGCCATTCGCGCCATCCATTTCTGCGGCTTCGTATAACGATTTATCAATCGTTTGTAAGATCGCGAGAAACGAGATAAACGCATACGGGAAGTAGCGCCAGATGGCGAATAGCACCACCAGCACAAAGCTGCTGCCGGGGTTGTCGAACCACAGCGGTGCCTGGTCATACAGATGCAGCAGGTCTACCCCAAGGTAGTTCACGATGCCGTAGCCGTTGTTGAACATGTACTTCCAGGCAAACACCAGTGAAATTGACGGCGTGACGTAAGATAAAATCACCAGCGAACGCGCCGTTTTGCGCAGCCGAAACTCCCGGTTAAAGAAGATGGCGACAGCCAGCCCTAGCCCCGTGCTACCTATCACCACCAGGGCCGTATACCAGAAGGTCATCCACAAGGAGTGCCAGAACGCTGCATCACTCAAAATACGGATGTAGTTATCCAGCCCAACAAACACCGCGCTAATGCGCGGGTTGAGCGGCAAGCGTAAGAAACTGATTTCAATGTTGGAAATCATTGGCCAGGCCACAAGGCCCCCCAGCAAAATCAGGCTGGGGGCCAACAGCAGCATGGCGAAAGGCATATCTGAACGACCAGAAAACAACGTCTTCATAATTTCCTTCCGCAGAAGCGCTCCTATCGTTGAGAAACCAGGTCAGTCAGGCGTTTCTGGCTGTTGCTTAACGTGGTGTTGAGGTCTTGCTGACCTACCGTCACGTTATGCACCATCGAACTGATGATGCCGGAACCTGTCACGTCGCCCATGCGGGTAAAGTTTTTGTCGCCCACTGCCCCAAATACCTGCACATTCGGGAACTGTGCGATCAGCTCATACGGCAGTTGACCAAAGGCTTTGATGACCTCGTTGTTTTTCCAGCTCTCGGTATCCACCACCAGTTTGTTCACCGGTAACGCCGCCCCCGGAGACATCATGACCCAGTCCGACGCGTTTTGAGCCTGCTCCATCCAGGTCACAAATTTCTCAGCGGCTTTGGTTTCGTCTTCAGTCTGACCGGTCGTGATCGTCAGCGACGTCACCATGCCGTAAACCGCAGACGATTTTTCCCTTGGAACCACGAAGCCCAGGTTGGCAGGATCCCCTTCTTTAAACACGGCAGGCAGAATGTAGGTGGAGTAAACCGCCATTGGCGCGGAACCGTTCATGAACGCGTCTTTGATCTCCATGACGTCGTTCGAGCCAGGCATCGTGTTCTTCGCCAGTTCTTTATAAAACGCCAGCGCGTTTAACATTTCAGGCGTATCGATCTGGATGTTGCCCTGCGCGTCGAAGACGTTTGCCCCACCTGAAAGGGCAAACTGGGAGAAGGCCTGCTCGGTCATGACGCTTTCAGCGGTAGGAAGCGCGATACCGTAGTGTTTCTTAGCCGGGTCGTTGAGCATCTGACTGGCTTTCAGCAGCTGTTGCCAGTTATGCGGCTCTTTAATACCCGCCGCGGCGAGAACATCTTTGTGGTACCAGACGCCTGACAGCCAGGCGCTAATTGGCACCCCCGTCCACGCGGTGCCGTCTTCCGTGCGAACAACACGGAGAATGCCGTCATAAAATGTCTTTTCACCGACGGCTTTAATGGCTTCGCCAATTGCGTCACGGTCCAGCAACTGCTCTTTATCCATCACTTTTGCATAGTCATGGCTGACCTCAATCACCTCCGGCAGTGCGCCGGTCCGCGCGAGGGTAATGACCTTGGTGTTGTATGCATCCTCTTCTACCGGCACCTGTTTCACCGTAATGGAGGGATTCTCTTTCTCGAATTTCTCAATCAGTTTCGTGATGACGGCCTGACGCTCCTGTTCCACCGACGAATGCATAAACTCGATGGTCACAGAAGATTGTGTGTCGTCCTTGCAGCCTGATAACAGGGCGCACGAAACCAGTGCTGAAATCAGCACAATTCTCGGCATTTTCATTGTTAAGGTCCTTTTTTAGTTTTCTTTAATCCACATAACCTGCCATGGATTTAGGGTCAACGTCGTATCGTTAATATTGTTCCCGGTTATTAAATCTTTTCCTGCCTGACTATTTGAAGGGACGTGCTGAATATCATTACTGAAATTAAAGAGTGCTGTAATTCGCTCGCCGTTATCGGCAATGCGAACTATTTTCAAAACATGCTCCCCGGATGTTTCAAAGCGCGCCTGACTGTCCGGGTGGAACGCTTTTTCCTGACGGCGTAACGAAATTAACGCACTCAATCCAGAATAAACTTTATGACGAAGGCTATTAATATCGTCGAGTTTATGATCAATTTCACCGGCCTGATATTTCTTTCGGTTTATTGCTCTATTATACCCTAACCGCTCCACACCCTCATAATCATTACGGGAGCCAATAATACTCTGAATATAGATTGCAGGCACACCCGGGAAACTCAACAGAACGGCATGAGCCAGAATAAAACGGGCGATGCGCAGAGTATCTTCATCCTTCTTAGCACTTAATGCATCCAGATAGGTTACATTGATTTCATACGGGCTGCGCGTACCGTCAGGGTTATTTTTCCAGTTAACCATCGCACCTTCCTGCTGGAGTGTTTCTACCAGCGACAGAATTTCCGATTCCGGTAAAATTCCGCGTAACGGATTAAGTCCAATCCCGTCGTGCGAAGCCAAAAAGTTAAACCAGGTGGTTTGCTTTGACGGCAGTTCCAGCGATGAGGCCCACTGACAAAGTGCCCGTACATCCTGACGATGAACGGCATGCAGAACCAGTGGTGGCAAGGAGAACTGATACACCATCTGGGCTTCATTCTTGCCGTCACCAAAGTAAGAAACGTTGTCTTTATGCGGGACATTAGTCTCAGTGATGATCACCGTACCCGGTGCCACAGCGTCCGTAATGGCGCGGAAGAGTTGAATCAAACGGTGCGTTTGTTCAAGATGGATGCAGCTTGTTCCAGGGATCTTCCACATAAAACCGACCGCATCAAGGCGGATATAGCGCGCTCCTTCCATCAGGTAATGGAGAAGCACATCCACCATTGCAATCAACACCTCAGGAGAGGCGAAATTGAGGTCAATCTGATCATCGCTGAAGGTCGTCCACAGATGCCGAACGCTTCCGTCATCAAGTGTAAAAGGTGTCAGGAGAGGCAATGCGCGAGGCCGTGTCACAGCAGATAAATCGATTTGCGGATCCACGGAAATAAAGAAATCTTCATAGCCCGGTTTTTGCGCAAGATAATGAGCGAACCACTGGCTTTTCGCAGACATATGGTTGCAAACAAAATCGAACATTAAACTGGCATATTGTTTTAATTCAGCAACGTCTTGCCATGTTCCCGTTTCAGGCGCAACGTCATGGTAATCGATAACGGAAAAACCATCATCAGAGGACCACGGGTAAAAAGGTAAAAGATGCACATGAGAAAATGAACGAGAAAGCCATCTGTTATAAAAACGGGTAAAAACAGGCAGCGCTTTCTCCCCTTTATTGTAGAACTGATCGGCATAGGTTATCAGGACGATATCTTTTTCATCCCAACCGGGTTTACGCCTTTCGATAATAACGGCAGCAGCTCTGGATATTTTCCCTGACAGTGTTTCACGGTGCGCCTCAGAAAACGATTCGCCGTAAACAAGATTGATTAAATTTTTAATTTTATCGTTCACTTTACTTTTCCATGGTAGCGGTCCCACGAAACGCAATCTACTCCCATGAAAAATATCTGTCAACGGACCTGAGGGGGTAAAAACGTCTTCTCAAGGCAACTCAGCGCAGTAATGTGAGCTGCCGCAAAGAAAGACAGAAAAGGGAGAAAACGAAGAGAAATGCCAGCAGCCCTCCTCTCATAAGAGAAAGACTGCGGTATACATGGGGATCAGGATAAGTATCGACGGGAAAAACGTTTGGCCAGTTTTTGCAGCAGCGGCTCCAGCGCCACGGCCAATAACAGTCTTACCGGCTTACGGGCAACAGATTTTATTGCCCAGCCAGCCACGCCTGCCGGACCATAACGTAACGCCGTCAGCAGGACCAGTTTACCTGCGATTTTCAGGCCGGGTTTTACCTTCTGACCGGCCTGTTGCCAGTTTTTGTTCATCTATGTTCTCTCTTAAAGCTGACGAAAACGACTTCTCAGCGTAAAGGTATCAGACGTGACGTAACGTTCCATTTCGCGCAACCGCTTTTCACCTGCGGTCAGTTCAGCATCCACCTGGTTCAGAATGTCACTACTGCTCGGTGCGCCTTCTGCAGCCAGTTCACCTTCCGGCATGGGGTCGAGCACAAACGACAATACGATGTACGCCACCAGAGTGATAAACGCCAGACCGAAGAAAATCGATAACACCGTTACCACGCGCACCAGCTTAACCGGTACATCCAGATAGTGGGCAAGCCCCGCACAGACGCCGCGAACCATGCCCTGCTGTGGGATCCGCCACAGCTTTTTATTCAGATTCAGTCCAGACATTAACGCTCCCTCCAGTTCGGGTGTTCCGCATCCAGGATAGCTTCCAGCGCCTGAATACGTTCACGCATCTTATTCGCCTGATCGGACAGCTGTACCAGACGTTGTTGCTCGCTCTGGGAAAGGGCGTCCCGTGAAGAACGGTTGCTGTAGTGCAGCCATAACCAAATCGGCAGCACGAACAGCACGAAAATGGTCAGGGGAATAGCGAGAAAAAGCGCGCTCATGTGTACTCCTTGTCGTACGATGCGTGGCGGCACGCTCAGGTGCCGCATGAATTATTATTGATTGTCTTGCTTCATTTTGGCTTTCAGGGCCGCCAGCTGCTCGCTGATTTCATCGTCGGCTTTCAGATCGGCGAACTGCTGATCGAGCGATTTTTGCTTACCGATGCTGTGGCTTTCCGCTTCCGCTTCCATCTGATCGATACGACGTTCGAAGGACTCAAAACGCGCCATTGCTTCATCAAGCTTACCGCTGTCCAGCTGACGGCGTACATCGCGGGAAGAGTTTGCCGCCTGGTGACGCAGCGTAAGTGCCTGCTGACGCGCACGGGTTTCGCTCAGCTTGTTCTCAAGCTCGCCAATCTCTTTCTTCATACGGGTGAGCGTGTCGTCCACCAGCGTAACTTCATGTTCCAGCGCGGTAACCATATCCGCCAGTTTCTGTTTTTCAATCAGTGCGGCACGGGCCAGATCTTCTTTATCTTTACGCAGCGCCAGTTCGGCTTTTTCCTGCCATTCATTAAGCTGGGCGGTAGCCTGCTCAATACGGCGGGTTAACTGCTTTTTCTCAGCCAGCGCACGGGCGGAGGTAGAACGCACTTCAACCAGTGTATCTTCCATTTCCTGAATCATCAGACGCACCAGCTTTTGCGGATCTTCCGCTTTCTCAAGCAGCGAGTTGATGTTGGCGTTCACGATGTCGGCAAAACGAGAAAAAATACCCATAATTCAATCCTCACATTTCTGTTATCGGGCGATGCCCTGCTGTACAGATAATACAATTCCCGTGCCAACTTTTTATCTTATTGATTTCACTGAATGTGATTGATTTTCGATCACAGTGGAACTAAGCTCACCTGGTGAATCTCGCTAAGGAGTGGTTAATTTCATCATGGCTGAATATAAAGACAATTTACTCGGTGAGGCTAACAGCTTTCTCGAAGTGCTGGAGCAGGTTTCACGCCTCGCCCCTCTCAACAAACCGGTGCTGATTATCGGTGAGCGCGGCACGGGCAAGGAGCTGATCGCCAACCGACTCCACTATTTGTCCGGGCGCTGGGATGGTCCTTTTATTTCGCTTAACTGCGCCGCGCTGAATGAGAACCTGCTGGATACCGAGCTGTTCGGCCATGAAGCGGGAGCCTTTACCGGGGCGCAAAAGCGCCATCCTGGCCGTTTCGAGCGTGCCGACGGCGGCACCCTGTTCCTCGACGAACTGGCCACCGCGCCAATGCTGGTACAGGAAAAATTGTTGCGCGTCATTGAATATGGCGAGCTGGAACGCGTCGGCGGCAGCCAGCCGCTACAGGTTAACGTGCGTCTGGTCTGTGCGACAAATGCCAACCTTCCGGAAATGGTGGCTGAGGATAAATTTCGCGCCGACCTGCTCGACCGCCTCGCTTTTGACGTCGTCCAGCTTCCACCGCTGCGTGAACGGCGCAGCGATATTATGCTGCTGGCGGAACAGTTTGCCATTCAGATGTGCCGTGAGCTGGGTCTGCCGCTCTTTCCGGGCTTTAGCGATAATGCCCGGGAGACGCTGCTTAACTACCCCTGGCCGGGGAATATTCGCGAGCTGAAGAACGTCGTCGAACGCTCTGTCTACCGTCACGGCAGCAGCGAAACGGAACTGGACAACATTATTCTCGATCCTTTTCAGCGTAACGCGCCATCTGTTACCGCCCCGGCGCGTTCGAACGATGGGCCCTCACTCCCGCTCGATCTGCGCCAGTTTCAGCATAAGCAGGAACAACAGCTACTGGAGCAGAGCCTGAGGATGGCGAAATATAACCAGAAAGGGGCAGCTGAACTGTTGGGGCTGACCTACCACCAGTTAAGAGCATTGCTCAAAAAGCACCAGATGCGCTGACGGGCAGAGCCATTCTGACGGGATTTATCCCCGCGAGGATCCCGCGGGGATAAGAGTCATGCTACCGCAATATGCATCTGCGAAAGCATATCGGTATTCACACCGACCAGCGTGACGCTGCTGTCGCCCCAGGTGAGTAAGGCATTATCACCTTCAAACGACAGGTGGTTGAGATAGCTGTCATTATCGGCAATGTTCTGGTTAGCCATAAAGATCAGGCTGTCGCTGGCGGAGAGGTTATAGACCGTGTCATGACCAAAATCACCGTAGAAGAGAAGCGTGTTTTCGCTGCCGTTAAGGTGGATGGCGTCGTCGGCATATCCGGAAACCACATTGTTATTGTTCCCGTTTACGCTGATCTCACTGTCATTGGCTCCTGAATAGAACCAGCTGTCATTACTGGCGGTCGAGATAGTGAAGCTGTTCTCTGTATCGGCGTAATAGCTTTTCGCATACGCGATTGAGCCACTGTCACCTTCTAAGCCATAATCCGTGACCTGCCATGTCGCGTTCTGGTTGATGTTAATACCAAACAGGCTGAACAAGGTGTGGTCTGCATTAACGTAATGGATATCTTCCGCCCGTGTAATATCGCCGGTGGAATATTTAAAGTACAGCGTCCCTTCTGCATCGTGGCTAAACGTAAAATCGGCAATATGACATTCCGTTACGTAGGTGTTAGTCCCTGCGCCACCATAAATAACGTTGTAGCCGCTGTGATCTTTAAAACTGTCATCTCCGCCACCACCGCAGAGATAATCGTTACCCTTCCCGCCTTGTAATAAATCATTTGTTTCGGTACCAATAATAAATGTCGACCCCACATGCGTTACGGATTTATTGAGATCCGAAACCCAGGTCGTGGAACGGTATGCTTCAGAAAGATTAGAAACAATGATATTGGAATTTTGATGGGTGAAATCATAGATTTCAGAATCCATAATTCGTAATGCACCATCCGTATAGCCCTGACCGGAGTGCCCGGCCCAGGACGCCATATTCGCGATCGAAAAGATCTTACAATCGTTGGTCAGGCCGGCATAGTAATCATTAAAGGAGACGATGTTGTTAGTGCAGGTTTCAAGCGGCGTGTCGTGGTTAAATAAACTGTCCAGCGTCAAGCTATGACCCGTTAACACACGAAATACCGGATCGTTCTCATAACCAATATTAAGCACTTTGTCATCGGCCAGGTTTTGAGTCGGAGAGGCGAATGCGACGTAGCTTGCGTCCTCAAAGAAACCACCCCATTGGCCCTGTGCGGACAGGGTTGCCATGCTGTTAACAGCCAGTCCGCCAAGACTATGTCCGGTAATGATGATGTCATTACCGGTCAGGCCATTTGCCGTGGCAAACGCGGCCACCGAACTCATGAGGTTTTTATACGCGTTGAGAACATAGTTATCCGCATAGCCGTCGACCAGTGCAGATAATACGTCGCTGACGGTATCCATCGCGGTATTGATGGTATGCTGAAGTGAAGGCGCGCTGGCGTAAGTGCCCGTCCCCCAGAAGCTAATGCCTATATTGACCAGCTTGCCATTGGCGTCATATTTTCCCATAACATTGCATTCGGCACTGGTTTCAAGAAGACTTTCGCCATAAAAAGCACCATAGGGATTAGTACAGCCGCTGTAGTTAAGCGTGGTCCCATCTAATACTTTCCAGCCATTTTCTTCTGTATAGGTATAATCCGCATACGTGGCTGCACCAAAATTGATACTTTCAATGGTCAGTGCATCCTTAATAAGCTGCGTGTTTTTCTCGCCCTGATAATCGAATACAGGCATAGTCGTCCCTCTGTTTATTATCAACAATCATTGAGCAAAATACGAATCAAGTAACATAACGTTATCATTGTTTATTTCGCCCGTCTGCGCGAGCAAACTGACCCATGCCTTAATGACAGCATGTTTTTCTGCAGTAAGCTCAACTTTGGTTTTATAGAAAGATTGTTCTGCATTTAATAAATCGATATTCATGCGCTGACCAGCCTGAATGCTTTTTTTCGTCGCTTCAATCTGACGCCTGGCGGCGTCCACCGCGGAAGCATAGGCAGCAAGGCGCTCTGACGCATGGAGGCATTTATTTAAGGATTTTTTAATTTCGCTGTAGGTCGCCAGCCGCTGTGCATCATGAAGATATTTTGCCTGCTCATAGCGGGCCGCCGCCTGACGCAGGGACGCTGAAACGCCGCCCCCGGAAAAGAGATCCATGCTGACGCGCAGGCCTATGCTGTCGGTACGATATTTCTGATGAATGGTATTGTCGTTGCTTGAATCGTTCTCCGAATGCATCGCGTAAAGCTGTACCCGGGGAAGCGCGCCAGCGCGGCTGCGTTCAATTTCATAGCGTTTTTCTTCCACGCTATGTCCGGCAGAAAGAATATCGGGATTATGCGCGGCTGCCTTTTGTTCCCAGTATCGATAGTCTCCTGATGCCAGCGGCAGCTTAAGCGGCTTTTCACCGAGTATCGGTAGCGCTGCCGTCTGCGAGAGATCCACGCCCACGATCGCTGATAACGCAACGTTAGCCGTATCCAGCGTATCACGCGCCTCCACCTCATCCGCAATCGCCAGGCTGAGCGCAGAGGCGGTCTCGGTGACATCCGTTACTGCGCCCTCACCGGCCTCGAACTGTCGCTGAGCCTGCTTTTTCTGCTGTTCTAGCCCCTGACGATGCAGAGTCGCAAGCTGGAGCCGTTGATGCGCCTCGGTAAGATCCAGCCAGGCGGTAATGAAGCGGTTTTGCAGATCAATCAGGCTGCTTCGGTAGCGTTCATCAGACTGCATTTTTTTGATAATGCCGATGCGATACCCCGCATAGGCATCGTAATCAAACAGCGGCTGAACAACGGTAACCGATCCCGAATAACTGTCATATTGTTGATGTTGCACCACCTCAGAACGCTCCCCCAACAAATTTGTCTGCTGGTACTGCTGTCGCTGCCAGTTACGCGGTGCGCGTTGATAGCTAACGCTGACTTTTGGCAGTAACCCGGCGCGACCGATGGGGATGTACTCTTCTCCGGCAAGCTGATCCTTCACGGCAGCGCGGTACTGCGGATCGTTGTCCAGCGCCATGAACCAGCCCTGAGTCAGTGTCAGCGCACCTGCTGAAAAGGACGTCATCAGCGCGAGCAGATACACAACAGGTATGAATTTTGCGGTAAGCATCTTTACTCCTCGATGAACGACCGCGATGCACGATCCACAATGGGTTTCAGCAGATAGCTCAACAGCGAGCGCTCTCCGGCTTTAATAAAGACCTCTACTGGCATACCCGGTTTAACCTCCTCGCTCTTCAGCTTTTTCATCCCCTCCGGCGTAACAGCGATCTGAATCTTGTAGTACGGCTGCTGGGTGGTGGGATCGGTCTGGCGATCCGCTGATACCAGCGATACCCGGGCCGGGATTTTCGGCGTGCTTTGCTGGTTGAAGGCGGTAAACATCAGGGTAACGGGCATGCCCTTATGGACTTTATCGATCAGGGCGACGTCAATTTGTGAGTCGATAATCAGGGGGGAGGCCTGCGGGACAATTTCCAGTAGCTGCTCGCCCGCACTCACCACCGCGCTGTCGCTGGCAAGCGCGAGGTTCATTACCACGCCATCCTGCGGTGCGACGACGCGGGTCAGGGAGAGATCGACACCGGAGAGCGTCAGCTGTTTTTTGCTCTCGCTGACCTGCAGGCGAAGCTGGTCAATTTGCGTTTCAATATCTTTCCGGTTATCAATCAACCGCTGCTGCATGCCGCGTTTGAGCTGGGCGATCTGATTCCCTAACTCTACGATTTTGCTGCGGGTTTCACCCACCTCGCCCGCCAGAGACGCCGATTGCACCTGGATATCGAGATAGCGGTTACGGGGGAAATAGCCCTCTTCCATTAGTGGTTTCAGGTCTTTGAGTTGACGATTTAACAGTGCGAGCCCTTGCGCTTTCGTCTCGCAGGTTCTGGCAAGCGAATCGCGCTGGCGAGCCAGCCCTGCAATGGCCTGAGCGTCGTTTTCCTGAGCATTTTTCAGCGCCTCCTGTCGGGCATGCATAAGCTGGCGTTGCTGAGCCACAATGGGCTTGATCGCATCCCGCAGGGCTTCGTCTTCTGTCTCAGGGGGCAAGGTCAGCGTTTGCATGCCCGCCAGCTCAGACTGAAGGCGGCTTTCAGCAATGAGCGACGTCAGATAATGCTGGCGCGCAGCGGAGAGTTGGGCGAGCGTCGATTGCTGGCTGAGCAGCACCAGCAGGTCGCCTTTATGTACCGTCTGCCCCTCTCTGACGGCGATGCTTGTCACCACACCGCCTGTGGGTGCCTGTACGGCCTTACGGTAGCCGTCCACCACCACGGTTCCGGTGGAAACAACACCTTTATCCAGCGGCGCCAGTGCCGCCCAGAGCAAGAAAGATCCCAGACCAGCCAGCAACACTACCCAGCCAAGGCGGACAAACGGAACGACGTCAACAAGGGGCGTCTTCTGCGCATCGCTATTATGCATGGACTCTTCCTTGTTCAGCAGGGACGCTGTTTGTCTTATTTACCGGGCGAGCTGACTGCTGTAAGAGTTGTGCCGTTGGGCCATAAAGCTTGGTTTTTCCGCCTTCGAGGACGAGCAGATGGCTGGTCAGCGGCAATATTCCCGGACGATGAGAAATGATGACGACGCTTTTTTTCTGCTGCCGGAGCCGCCGGATAACCTGCTGCAAAGCCTGCTCACCCGATTCATCGAGGTGAGCGTTGGGCTCATCAAGGATCACCAGTGCCGGATTGCCGTACAGCGCCCGGGCCAGGCCAATGCGCTGTTTTTGCCCACCCGACAGGGCCATACCCTGCTCGCCAGTCAGGGTGTTATACCCGTCAGGCATACGCAAAATCATGTCGTGGATCCCGGCCAGCTTTGCCGTGGCGATCAGTTGCGTTGAATCAATCTCACCAAACTGGGCAATATTTTCAGCGAGGGTTCCCGTAAAAAGCGTAACGTCCTGCGGCAAGTAGCCGATTCCGGGACCCGGCGTCTGCTTCTGCCACTGATAAATATCCGCCCCATCCAGCCTGACGTCCCCCTCTCCGGCAGGCCAGACACCGCACAACACTCTGGCGAGACAGGATTTCCCCGATGCACTGGCTCCCACAATTCCCAGCACCTCACCCGGGTTTACCCGTAGAGTGATGTTTTGCAGTATGGGTTGCCGGGGGTTTCCCGGAGGGAAAACGGTGACATTCTCCACCGTGAGCACTCCCTGCGCAGCTGGCAGGCGAATGCTCTCCTGCGCCGGGGGAAAGTCTCCCGTCAGACGAACCACGCGTTCCCATGCCAGACGAGCTGACCGGTAGCCTTTCGCCACGCTGATGAGTTGTTCCACCGGTGACAGCGCTCTTCCGAGCAAAATTGAGCCCGCGATCATCATACCCGGCGAGATATCTCCCAGAATCGCCAGCCAACAGCCCAGCCCCAACATCAGGGACTGAAGCGCCATGCGTACGGTTTTGGTGACGGCAGACATCAATACAGCGCGTTCACTGGCCGCACTCTGGCAATAAACGAACTGTTGATGTCCGCGCCACCAGCGCGCCTTAACGTTATCAGTCATCCCCAGGGCATGCAGCGTCTCAGCGGATTGTAAGGAGCTGTTAGCCTGGTGATTTGAGATCAAGGCATACCCCCCCGCTTCATTCAAAAGCTGACGCGTCGTTTTTTCGTTAATAAACGCCAGGGCCAGCAGCAGACATGCGCCTGAAAGCGAGAACACCCCGAGCCAGGTGTTAAAAAGAAAAATAACGCCAAGGTAAACGGGAAACCAAATGGAATCAAAAACCGCAAATAACGCCGGGCCGGTAACAAACTGGCGTATAACGGTGAGGTCACTGATAGCCTGCCCGGCATTCGGGCTGTGCTTAACGAGATTACTTTCACATGCAGCGGTATAGATTGCAGGCGAAAGCGCATTATCAAATTGATTACCCAATCGGATGATGACGATGCCACGCGCGTAATCAAGGAGTGCCATGACGGCAAACATAAATAACACCAGCAGCGTCAACATAAAAAGCGTTGTGGTATTCCCGGATGACAGCGCGCGATCGTAAACCTGCAACATATAAATAGATGGTGCCAGCATCAGTATATTTATGACCGATGAGAAAAACGCAATCGTCACGAATATGCGCGTGCGAACGCGTGCAAAATTCTTAATTAGCCCCAAAGGTTCAATCATCCCTAACCCTCTGATGTTTTGGTTAATTCTCATGCCACGAGAAAGACGTGAGACGTCCATGATGAAAAAGATTTAACATTAAATATAAAAAAGCAGACAATCAGGCGCAGTGCCGTTCGGTATGCCCCAACAGAAAACTGTAATTTTCTTAGATGTTATGATGATTCATTTTATTCTTTTTTTCTTTCGCCCTGCCAAATTGCAGAATCAGAGGGTCAGTATATAAATCAACATTACTCGTAACGCAACCATTAATTAAGCAAGTATACGTTTAGTGAATATTTCTTATTGTAATACATCGACTCAATAATAATTCACGCCATCGCATCATGCTTGCACAGGATAAACAGCGCGCACTTTATTATGGGGTTTTATTGCCCACTCAATATCGCATCGCGAGGTAACGGGAAGATGTCTGTCGTGAGTTCCATCAGCCAATCACGCACGCAATTGCTAACCGCATACGGTCTGTCGGGGCGAATCCTTCGTTTATAGCGAGTCAGACAGGGCATGAAAATGCTAAGATGGTTTATGAGGTATATTCAAAGTGGAGAGTCGGTATGAATGCCGATCAGGTTGGTATGCTGAATGAGCGACTGCAAACGCTACTGCCCCCAGGATGCCCTCAGGGATAAACGACACTGGATAATTTCGTTTAATATTAGTAAGATAGCCACTTAACATATCATACCTTAAAAATTATGCGTCTGGTTTTATCGTCCTTTTTTGCACTCAGTCTGTTCAGTAGCCAGGCCTTTGCTGCCCCCGAGCCAACTGAGCAGCCTGATATTCGTGACAGTGGCTTCGTCTACTGCGTCAGCGGACAGGTTGATACCTTCAACCCACAAAAAGCGGGCAGCGGCCTGATTGTGGATACTCTCGCCGCTCAGCTTTACGACCGTCTGCTTGATGTTGATCCGTACACCTACCGTCTGGTGCCGGAGCTGGCGGAAAGCTGGGAGGTGCTGGACAACGGCGCAACTTACCGTTTCCGTCTGCGTGATGACGTTGCGTTTCAGCATACGCCGTGGTTTACCCCCACGCGCAAGCTGAATGCAGACGATGTGGTCTTTACGTTCCAGCGTATCTTCAACCGCCATCACCCCTGGCATAACGTCAACGGGGGGAACTTCCCCTATTTCGACAGCCTGCAGTTTGCCGACACCGTTAAAAGCGTGCGCAAACTGGATAACCGGACGGTTGAATTTTCCCTGACGCGCCCGGATGCCTCTTTCCTCTGGCATCTGGCGACCCACTATGCGTCCGTCATGTCCGCTGAGTACGCGGCAAAGCTGAACAAGCAGGATCGTCAGGAGCTGCTTGACCGCCAGCCGGTCGGCACCGGTCCGTTCCAGCTGGCCGAATACCGCGCCGGACAATATATTCGCCTGCAGCGCCACGAACACTTCTGGCGCGGCACGCCGCTGATGCCGCAGGTAGTGGTCGACCTCGGGTCTGGCGGTACAGGACGGCTCTCAAAGCTGCTGACCGGCGAATGTGACGTGCTGGCCTGGCCTGCCGCCAGCCAGCTCACTATTTTACGCGACGATCCGCGCCTGCGCCTGACGCTGCGCCCGGGTATGAACATTGCTTATCTTGCTTTTAACACCGATAAGCCGCCGCTGAATAACCCGGCAGTTCGTCATGCACTGGCGCTGGCCATTAACAACCAGCGTTTGATGCAGTCCATTTATTACGGCACCGCGGAAACCGCCGCCTCTATTTTACCGCGCGCCTCGTGGGCGTATGACGGTGAAGCCAAAATCACGGAATACAATCCGGCAAAAGCACGCGAACAGCTTAAAGCGTTGGGTGCTGAAAACCTGACGCTGCAGCTCTGGGTACCGACCAGCTCTCAGGCATGGAACCCTAGCCCACTGAAAACCGCCGAGCTGCTGCAGGCTGATATGGCGCAGGTGGGTGTAAAAGTGATCATCGTTCCGGTTGAAGGGCGTTTCCAGGAAGCGCGCCTGATGGATATGAACCATGACCTCACGCTGACGGGCTGGGCGACTGACAGTAACGACCCGGACAGTTTCTTCCGTCCGTTGTTAAGCTGCGCGGCAATAAACTCACAGACCAACTACGCTCACTGGTGCAACCGCGAGTTTGACGCCGTTCTGCAAAAAGCGCTGGCGTCACAACAGCTCTCGTCACGCATTGATGCCTATGATGAAGCGCAAAAGATCCTCGCTAAGGAACTGCCCGTGCTGCCGCTGGCCTCTTCCCTGCGTCTGCAGGCCTATCGTTACGATATTAAAGGCCTGGTACTCAGCCCGTTTGGCAACGCCTCCTTCGCCGGGGTCGACCGTGAAAAAGAACAAGAGGTGAAAAAACCATGATCATTTTTACCTTGCGTCGACTCCTGTTACTGCTGGTGACGCTCTTTTTACTGACCTTCGTGGGCTTCAGCCTGAGCTACTTTACGCCGCACGCCCCGCTTCAGGGATCGTCGCTGTGGGATGCCTGGCTGTTCTGGTTCAACGGCCTGCTGCACTGGGATTTTGGCGTCTCCAGTATCAACGGACAGCTTATCTCTGAGCAGTTGAAAGACGTGTTCCCGGCCACGATGGAGCTCTGCATTCTGGCCTTCGGTTTTGCCCTGATGGTGGGCATTCCGGTGGGCATGCTGGCGGGGATTTATCGCAATAAATGGCAGGATAAATTTATCAGCGCCCTCGCCCTGCTCGGCTTTTCTATCCCGGTTTTCTGGCTGGCGCTGTTGCTGACGCTGTTCTTCTCTCTGACGATCGGCTGGCTGCCGGTTTCAGGCCGCTTTGACCTCCTCTACACGGTTAAATCGGTGACCGGTTTCGCCATAATTGATGCATGGCTCTCTGACTCCGTCTGGCGTCACGAAATGATCGTCAGCGCCCTGCGTCATATGGTGTTGCCGGTGCTAACGCTTGCGGTGGCACCCACCACCGAAGTGATCCGCCTGATGCGCCTGAGCACCATGGAAGTGTTTGATCAGAACTACGTTAAAGCTGCGGCCACGCGCGGGCTTTCACGCCTGACTATCTTGCGTCGTCACGTACTGCATAACGCGCTCCCGCCTGTCATTCCGCGCCTTGGGCTGCAGTTTTCGACCATGCTGACCCTGGCGATGATCACCGAGATGGTCTTTAGCTGGCCAGGTCTGGGCCGGTGGCTCATTAACGCCATTCGTCAGCAGGATTACGCCGCCATTTCAGCAGGCGTCATGGTGATTGGTTCGCTGGTGATTATTGTTAACGTGATTTCCGATATTTTGGGTGCAATGGCCAACCCGTTGAAGCATAAGGAATGGTATGCCTTACGATAGCGTATACAGTGAAAAGCGCACGCCCGGTGCGCTACGTACCGTGTGGCGTAAATTCTATGGTGACACCACGGCAATGATCGGCCTGTACGGCTGCGCCGGTCTGGTCTTGCTGTGCGTATTTGGATCGTGGTTTGCGCCGTACGGTATCGACCAGCAGTTCCTCGGCTATCAACTGTTGCCCCCGTCGTGGTCGCGCTATGGGGAAGTTTCCTTCTTCCTGGGCACCGACGATCTGGGCCGTGATGTGCTGAGCCGCCTGCTGAGCGGTGCCGCCCCAACGGTGGGTGGCGCGTTTGTGGTGACGCTTGCCGCCACAGTTTGCGGTCTGGCGCTGGGCATTTTTGCTGGTTCCACCCACGGTCTGCGCTCGGCGGTGCTGAACCATATTCTGGACACCCTGCTCTCTATCCCGTCGCTGCTGCTGGCGATCATTGTGGTGGCCTTTGCCGGGCCGCACCTGATGCATGCCATGTTTGCCGTGTGGCTGGCTATCCTGCCTCGTATCGTTCGTTCTGTGTACAGCATGGTGCATGACGAACTGGAGAAAGAGTATGTTGTTGCTGCCCGTCTGGACGGTGCCACCACGCTGAATATTCTCTGGTTTGCCGTCCTGCCGAATATCGCAGCCGGGCTGGTCACCGAGATCACCCGCGCCCTGTCGATGGCGATACTGGATATCGCTGCGCTGGGTTTCCTCGATTTGGGTGCCCAACTGCCGTCACCGGAATGGGGTGCGATGCTGGGCGATGCGCTGGAGCTTATCTACGTCGCCCCGTGGACAGTTATGTTACCGGGTGCGGCCATTATGGTCAGCGTGTTGCTGATTAACCTGCTGGGCGACGGTATTCGCCGCGCAATTAATGCGGGGGTGCAATAATGCCGCTTCTTGATATCCGCAACCTCACCATCGAGTTTAAAACCGGTGAGGGCTGGGTTAAGGCTGTCGATCGAATCAGCATTACCCTTGCTGAAGGTGAAATTCGCGGGCTGGTGGGCGAATCCGGCTCCGGGAAAAGCCTCATCGCCAAAGCCATTTGTGGTGTAGCGAAAGACAACTGGCGCGTCACCGCCGACCGCATGCGGTTTGATGATATTGACCTGCTGCGCCTCTCTCCGCGCGAGCGTCGCAAGCTGGTGGGCCATAACGTCTCGATGATTTTCCAGGAGCCACAATCCTGCCTTGACCCGTCCGAGCGCGTAGGTAAGCAGTTGATGCAGAATATCCCCGGCTGGACCTATAAAGGCCGCTGGTGGCAGCGTTTCGGCTGGCGCAAACGCCGCGCCATTGAGCTGCTGCACCGCGTCGGGATCAAAGATCATAAAGACGCAATGCGCAGTTTCCCCTACGAACTCACCGACGGTGAATGCCAGAAAGTGATGATCGCCATCGCGCTGGCCAATCAGCCGCGCCTGTTGATTGCGGATGAACCAACGAACGCCATGGAGCCGACCACGCAGGCGCAGATATTCCGTCTGCTGACGCGGCTGAATCAGAATAACAACACCACCATTTTGCTGATCAGTCACGACCTGCAAATGCTCAGCAAATGGGCGGATAAAATTGATGTGATGTACTGTGGGCAAACGGTGGAAACCGCCCCCAGTGAAGATCTGATTACCACGCCGCACCACCCCTACACCCAGGCGCTGATTCGTGCGATCCCGGATTTTGGCAGCGCCATGCCGCACAAGAGCCGTCTGAACACGCTGCCGGGTGCGATCCCGCTTCTGGAATCATTGCCGATAGGCTGTCGTCTTGGGCCACGTTGCCCGTATGCTCAGCGTAAATGTATTGAAACGCCGCGTCTGACGGGGGCGAAGAACCATCTTTACGCCTGTCATTTCCCGCTGAACATGGAGAGAGAGTGAAATGGTCGAAACCTTACTGGAAGTACGCAACCTGAGTAAGACCTTTCGCTACCGCACCGGGCTGTTCCATCGCCAGACCGTGGAAGCGGTGAAACCGCTGAGCTTTACGCTGCGCGAAAAGCAGACGCTGGCGATTATTGGCGAGAATGGTTCCGGCAAATCCACGCTGGCTAAAATGCTGGCGGGCATGGTTGAGCCAAGCGGCGGTGAAGTGCTGATTGACGATCATCCGCTGGCATTCGGCGATTACTCCTTCCGCAGCCAGCGCATCCGCATGATCTTCCAGGATCCCTCCACCTCGCTCAATCCGCGCCAGCGTATTTCGCAGATCCTGGATTTCCCGCTGCGGCTGAATACCGATCTGGAGCCTGACGCTCGCCGTAAACGTATCTTTGAAACCCTGCGTATGGTCGGACTGCTGCCCGATCACGAAAGTTACTATCCGCATATGCTGGCTCCGGGACAGAAGCAGCGTCTGGGGCTGGCGCGCGCCCTGATTTTGCGCCCGAAGGTGATTATTGCAGACGAAGCCCTCGCCTCACTGGATATGTCGATGCGTTCCCAGTTAATTAACCTGATGCTGGAACTGCAGGAAAAACAGGGGATCTCTTATATCTACGTCACCCAACATCTTGGCATGATGAAACACATCAGCGACCAGGTGATGGTCATGCATCAGGGTGAAGTTGTCGAGCGCGGCAGCACGGCGGATGTGCTGGCCTCCCCACTCCACGATTTAACAAAACGCCTGATTGCCGGACATTTTGGTGAAGCGCTAACTGCTGATGCATGGAGAAAGGATCGGTAACCGCCCGTCAGGCGTCTCCCGCGACAGCGAATATTTCGACTCAGAACTTCAAAGGATTAAACAGACGTTTAATCCTTTTGTTTTGCGTTGCACATCGCCATCCGCTTTATAAGCGGCTCTCCATTTTTCCTCCATACTCCAGGCAATAAGAATCAATCCTTCTCCTTCAGAATATGCAGATATTTCGGAGGAAAGAATGAACAAAACCACATATTATTTAAAACACCTTGAGTATCTGTTCAGGAAGTGTCGGTCTTATTTAATATCAGACATTAACTTTCATCTGTCCCGTCTCAAAGCAACCCACGGCGACACATTTGATATAAAATCACCTGCTACCCTGAACGAAAAAATTTGTCATCGTCTGGTCTATGACCATAATGCGCATTATACGATGCTGGCGGATAAACTGGCTGTGCGGGAATATGTCCTGTCGAGAACGCAACGTCTGAAAATCGTTCCATTGATTGGCGTATACCGTCGCGTTGAGCACATCGACATGACGAAACTGCCGCATAAATTTGTGTTAAAGTGCAACCATGACAGTGGAAGCGCGATCATATGCACAAACAAAGCTGAATTTGACCTTAAAAAATCGCAAAACAAGCTTCGGCTGGCATTAAAGAGAAATCTATATTACACCACACGGGAGTGGCAATATAAAAACATCCCTCCTGTTATTCTGTGCGAGAAGTATATCGATCTCTTTAATGACGCGGACAAAAACACAACACCCGAAATGTTGAGGATTCATTGTTTCCACGGTGTCGCGCAGTTTATGGAAGCTGATTTCACTGATGAAAACGGCAATGGTTTTATCAACGTTTACGATCGCCACTGGCAGTTGCAGCCTTTCCAGATGGAATATCCCAACACTCCGCAGGACATACCCAAGCCCGCCTCTTATCAGGAAGCGCTGCTGGCGGCGCAAGAGCTGGCCCTGGGGATTGACTATTGCCGTGTCGACCTCATGCTCACCCGGGACGAGATCTACTTCAGCGAGATAACGTTAAGCCCGAAACGGGGCAAACTGGCTATCACGCCGCCGGAATGGGATGCCAGGTTAGGTGAAATGTGGCAAATGACGCCCGTCGCAAACAGGCTCATTTGAGCCTGTTCGCAGTTACGACGCGTTCGGCCAGGTTAATTTGAAGAGGGAGTGGTTTTGCTTCGTCAACACATAGGTGACATCGCCACCGTGCGCAGACATGATGGCTTTGACCACCGACAGCCCTAAACCACACCCTTCAGGATTCAATTGTCTGGCCCCTTTATCCCGCTGAAAGGGCTGGAAGAGAAAATCATGAAATTCGCGGGGAATGCCCGGCCCTTCGTCCTGAATCAGAATGTAATTTTCTCTGCCAAACACGCCATTTTTTACGATGAGTTTACGTGATGTCGAATAATGCAGCGCATTGTCGAACAGCACGGTTAAGCACTGATTAATACGTAGCGGATCGCAGAGACACCGCTGGGCTTTAAGTTCGGTACGAAGAGTAAATTGCTTACGCTCAAACTCGGGTCTGAAGGTTTCCAGCGCCGTTTCGAGGGTTTCCTTCAGATCGATTTCACTCTTGTATAACGTATAACCGGCACCGCCGTCTGAACTGACAACCCGGAGATCTTCTATCAGCCGCGCCAACCCTTCGGTTTGTTTAAGCAGGTTATTAAACAGAACGGGTTCCGGCGTAAAAACACCGTCGACGAGCCCCTGAAGCCGCCCGCGTAAAATCGTGACGGGCGTTCTCAACTCATGCGCAATCGCCGCATTCCAGGATTTACGTTGACTGTCCAGCGTCTGTAATTTTTCAGCCATTTCGTTGAAGTCGTTGACGAGATGATTTATCTCGCCAAGCCGGGAACTGGCGCACCAGGCCCTGGCATCCAGCTCGCCCTGCGAGATGCGTTTCAGGCTTGTGGCTACCGCGTTTAATGGCGTGAGGATGCGCGATGACAGCTTTACGGTTAAAAAGAGGGAAATCATCACACTGATTGCAGAGACCGTCACGATCCACACCCAGTCCCACATCGTCATATTTTCATCGTTACCGGCCGCTACGCCGCCCGGAAGGTAATCGAGTACGAAGCTGTAAAACAGCCAGGACCCCAGGATAGCGATGGCGATAATCATCAACGCCAGCGTTAACATGTAGGTCAGAATCTGGCGGCTCAGAACAGATTCTCTGCTCATTTCTTTTCTCCCAGCCGGTAGCCCATTCCTCTAATGCTTTCTGGCACACCATGAAGACCTGCAAGCTCCAGTTTTTTACGCAGTTTGCTCATGTGGCTGTCGACCGTTCTGTCTAAGGTATCGCCTTCCGGCAGGCAGGCGTTAAGTAATTCCTCACGGGAGCAGACCTTTCTTGGGTTCCTGACCAGGTAAGTCAGCAATTTAAATTCTGTGGTGGTCAATACCGGGCAAACCACCTCTTCCCCCACCGTAACTTCTATATAGAAATCATCCGGGTAGACCGTGATGAAGGGCGTCCTGAGCGGCATTGCAGCCACCTGTTGAACGTGAGCCTTCGTCCTGCGCAGTACGGCTTCGACTCGCGCGACAACTTCAGAGGGATTGAAAGGCTTGATCACGTAGTCGTCAGCGCCCAGGCGCAATCCCATCAGTTTATCAACATCCTGATCGAGGGCGGTGACCATAATAACAGGCACCGTACTCTCCCGGCGCAGCGTGGTAAGAACGCTCCAGCCATCAAATACCGGCAACTGGATATCCAGCAAAATGAGATCCGGTTTATGCAGACGCGTCAGGTTTATCGCCTGCTCACCGTCAGTTGCCCTTAACGTTTTCATCCCAGCCCGCTGCAGGTAGCTCATCAGTATATCGGCGATTTCATCTTCATCTTCGGCGACAAGGATTAAATTATTTTTGTACATTTTATCTCCACAGGAACTGAAAGCGTCTCTATTATGTTGAGAAAATACGCTATACGTCATTTTATAAAAGTCTAAGACCCACGCACGACAAAAAAGTGCCGTTGGGCGACGACTTTTTATAAACATTTCTGCCACAACCGAACCCCCTTAGGTTATTGTCTCCACACTTCCTCCACATTTCGGAAATAAATACTCCATATACAGACGTAATCTTTTTTATTCAGAAAAAAAACGACCAAAGAGAATAAACCGTTGAACTTCTCGCACGCACCCCGGTCTATCAATTGCTTTCATTAATACCCGAAGACACTCACCATGAATATTAATAGATATGTCTCACCTGCTAACGTTGGCACGTCATGTTTGTTTCTTATTGTATCGTGGGGATTATTGCATCTTTGGATGATCCTGATACATGAAGTCGATGAAAAAGTGGCGGCAACCATTATCTCCTCACCTGTTATTTATGGTTGTATCGCAGCGACATCGTTTTTTCTTGCGATTCAACATAAAGGAGGCGGATTGACGGAACTCCTTGTCATGGCCCTGTGCCTGGCATTGATTTTTATCTACCTGATCATCATTTTCAGTATTTTGTTAAACATCGCACCTGATATTGCCGATCTGGTGTTTTACTGCGAATGTTTTCTCATTATATTTTTTGTTGGCTCACCCATTTATCTCATGTTAAGGATGATTTAAGTTTACTGTCTCCATATAGCCTCCACAAATCGCACATCAGTACTAAACATGCGCTGTATAAAGTAACGGTTAATGGATAAATTCCTGACGGAATTCCCCTGCTCTCTGGCATTAATAACTCGAAAAATATGATCCTTAAAAATACTCATCGTCCTCCGGTCGTTTCCGGGGTTGTTGGCTCGCTCAAGGCACTTGCCGTGCGGCACCGCAAGAAGCTGTTTATTACCTTCTTTCTGGTTATTGCCGAAAATGTGACCTTTTTACTCTATCCCGTACTTGCGGGGATCGCGATAAATGCCATTCTCGCCGGGGATACCGTGAGCGCTGCACTGTATGGGCTAATGGTCCTGTTTATCTGGTGCATTGGTGCCGCCAGGCGCAGCGTGGACACGCGCACCTTCGCAAGGATTTACGCCGGGCTTGCGGTCTCTGTGGTGCTGGCTCAGCGAAAATACCAGCTTAATCATTCGACAATCGCGGCGAGAGTTACCTTATCGCGTGAGTTCGTGGATTTCTTTGAAATGCATCTGCCCATGCTCATTACCTCAATGAGTTCGCTTTTTGGTGCAGCCATTATGCTGCTGATCATTGAATTCTGGGCTGGCATCGTCTGCGCCATCATCGTCTTAATCCTGATGGGATTTGTTTCCGGTTTCACCCATAAGAATGAATTGCTGTTCAGACGCCTCAATAACCGCCTCGAGAAAGAGGTGGATTATGTACATAAAGCGGGCTCTGCGACCCTCAAACGTCATTATTCTACGCTTGCACACTTACGTATTGCGCTCTCTGACCGCGAAGCGTGGGGATATTTACTGATTGGTTCGCTGATCGCCCTGCTTTTTACGCTGACCATTATCCTGATGACCCACTCGACGGGAATTACGGCGGGTCATATTTACTCCGTGATGACCTATATGTGGATGTTTGCGACAAGCCTGGATGACGCCCCGCAACTCCTTGAGAAATTTTCACAGCTCAGAGACATCGGTAAACGGGTATCGACCGATGACGAGGCACTGCACCCGTAATGCGTTTCACTGTTAGTTGACTGGAAGTAATCCTCATGCCGCAATTTTTTATTGATCGTCCTGTTTTCGCCTGGGTCGTCGCGCTTTTTATTGTTTTGACGGGCGTGTTGTCTATCCCCCGACTGCCGGTTGCGCAATATCCGGCCGTTGCACCGCCGGGTATTATCATTACTGTCTCGTATCCCGGTGCCAGCCCTGATGTGATGAATACATCGGTCGTCTCTCTTATCGAACGTGAAATATCCGGCGTGGATAATTTGCTCTATTTTGAATCCTCGAGTGACACCACCGGTTCAGCCTCAATTACGGTGACGTTTAAGCCAGGCACAGATATTAAACTGGCGCAGATGGATCTCCAGAATCAGATAAAAATTGTCGAGCCGCGTCTGCCCCAGTCGGTCCGGCAAAACGGCATTAACGTCGAGGCGGCGAACGCCGGTTTTCTGATGATGGTGGGGTTAAAATCCACCTCAGGGAAATTTCAGGAAGCGGATTTGAGCGATTATTTTGCCAGAAATATTAGCGATGAGCTTCGCCGCGTGCCGGGGGTTGGCAAAGTCCAGCTTTTTGGTGGGGAGAAAGCGCTACGTATCTGGCTCGATCCGATGAAGCTTCACAGCTATGGGCTGTCGGTGAGCGATGTGCTTACGGCGGTCAGCCAGCAGAATACCATTGTTTCCCCCGGCAGAACGGGCGATGAACCGGCAACAGAAGGCCAGGGAGTGACTTATCCGATTACGGTCAAAGGACAACTTTCTTCGGTCGAGGCATTTCGCCATATTACCCTTAAATCCGATACCACAGGGGCCCGCCTGCAGTTGTCGGACGTTGCCCGCATTGAATCCGGCTTGCAAAGCTATGCGTACGGTATTCGCGAAAACGGCGTCCCGGCGACGGCAGCCGCAATCCAGCTGTCCCCGGGAGCGAATGCCATCAGTACCGCCTCAGGCGTGCGGGCGCGCATTGATGAGCTCTCTCACGTGCTTCCGGAGGGAATGACCTTCACCGTCCCTTTTGATACGGCACCCTTCGTAAAGCTATCAATTATGAAGGTGGTACAGACGTTTGTTGAAGCGATGGTGCTGGTGTTTCTGGTCATGCTGCTTTTTCTGCACAAGATACGCTGCACGCTTATTCCGGCGATTGTCGCCCCCGTGGCGCTCCTGGGCACCTTTACGATCATGCTGCTCAGCGGTTATTCCATCAACATCCTGACCATGTTCGGCATGGTGCTGGCAATCGGTATTATCGTTGATGATGCCATCGTCGTGGTTGAAAACGTCGAAAGACTGATGGAAGAAAAAGCGCTTTCACCGCGCGAAGCCACTCGGCAGGCCATGCAGGAAATCACCCCTGCCATCGCGGGTATCACGCTTGTGCTCACGGCGGTGTTTATCCCGATGGGCTTTGCTGAGGGATCGGTGGGGATCATCTATCGACAATTCTGTATTTCAATGGCCATTTCCATTTTGTTATCGGCCTTTCTGGCGCTGACGCTGACACCCGCGCTTTGTGCCACGTTACTCAAGCCCCATGAGGCGAACAAGAGAGGCGCCGGGAAATTTGCGACCTGGTTTAACGCGCATTTTCACGCCCTCACGGCGGTATATGCCTCCAGCCTGGGCGCCGTATTAAAACGAACGGGCCGCATGCTGCTGCTGTATGTTGCCCTTTGCGCTGCCCTGTTTGCTGGCCTGTCGTCTTTGCCCTCCTCGTTTCTGCCGGATGAAGATCAGGGCTACTTTATGTCATCCCTGCAACTGCCGTCTGATGCAACCATACAGCGTACCCTTAAAGTGGTTGAAAAATTTGAAGAGGAAATTGCATCGCGACCGGCGATTGAGAGCAACATTATGATTCTGGGCTTTGGCTTTTCAGGTTCTGGCCCCAACTCGGCCATGGCCTTTACCACGCTTAAGGACTGGAAAAACCGTCAGGGGATCACCGCCCAGGATGAAGCAAACGCGATCCAGTCGGGCATGGAGAGCGTTTCTGATGCCGTGACGATGAGCCTGCTCCCTCCGGCGATTTCGGATATGGGGACCTCATCCGGATTTACTTACTATCTGCAGGACCGGGCAGGACTGGGATATCAGGCTCTAAAAAAGGCTGCGGATGACCTTGTTCAGCAGGCAAATCAACGGCCTGAACTGAATGATGTCTACATAGATGGCCTGCCGGATGGCACCAGCCTGGCGATTCAGATCGACCGGGAAAAAGCCGAGTCCATGGGCGTCTCGTTTGACGAAATTAATCAAACCCTGTCTGTGACCACGGGCTCCAGTTACGTTAATGACTATACCAATAACGGCCGCGTTCAACAGGTGATTGTTCAGGCCGATGCGCCCTACCGCATGCAGCCCGAACAATTGTTAGCCTTATCGGTAAAAAATCGGACGGGACAGATGGTGCCGGTCTCTACGTTTGCCACCCTTTCATGGAACGTTGCGCCCCAGCAGTTGAACCGCTATCAGGGTTATCCTGCGATACGCATTACAGGAAGTGCCGCCTCGGGTGAATCCAGCGGTACGGCAATGAAAGCCATGGAAGCGCTGGCAAGAGAGATGCCTGCGGGTATCGCAGGGGAATGGGCCGGGAGTTCATTGCAGGAGAAAGCGTCTGAGTCACAGCTTCCCGGCCTTATTGTGCTGTCGATCCTCGTTGTGTTTATGGTTCTTGCCGCGCTCTATGAGAGCTGGTCTATACCCTTCGCGGTTATGCTGGTCGTGCCATTGGGTCTTATTGGCGCGGTAGCGGCCGTACACATTGCCGGCATGACAAATGATGTTTTCTTCAAGGTGGGGATGATCACCCTGATCGGGCTGTCTGCAAAAAACGCCATTCTGATTGTCGAGTTTGCCAGGCAGTTGCAGCGGGAGGGGGAAACAATCGTGGCAGCAACGCTACAGGCTGCCCGGCAACGCTTGCGACCTGTTCTGATGACCTCACTGGCCTTTACGCTAGGGGTTGTCCCGTTAATGCTGGCCCGTGGCGCAAGTGACAGCACGCAGCATGCCATTGGCACCGGGGTTTTCGGCGGTATGATTAGCGGTACATTTCTCGCCATTTTCTTCGTCCCGGTTTTCTTTATTGTCGTCGCGCGTTTCATCGAGCAGGCCAGGAAAAGGTGAAACGCTTTATGGGATCACGCTTCGACGCTGGTTGGATGAGGTGAACCTGACGCCGGATGATATACTGGACGAATGCCGAAATTTTCACAGCCGCGTTTCCCATATCAGCCCCTTACGCGTGTTCATTCCCGGGAGATTCGCGAGAAATAGCGTGACACAAGGGGCAGTGAGTGGGCTATAATTTCGAGCTGATTTCGAATAATTTTGAAATACTGCCTGTAACGCTATGAATTACAAGGCAAAATAAGCAATGAATATAAGGATTAAAGCTATGGGTTTTCTTTCCGGTAAGCGCATTCTGGTAACCGGCGTTGCCAGCAAACTGTCCATCGCATACGGCATCGCACAGGCAATGCATCGCGAAGGCGCTGAGCTGGCGTTCACCTACCAGAACGACAAGCTGAAAGGCCGTGTTGAAGAATTTGCCGCGCAGCTGGGTTCCAGCATTGTTCTGGAATGTGACGTTGCACAAGATGAAAGCATCGATGGCATGTTTGCTGAACTGGCAAAATCGTGGGACAAATTCGACGGTTTCGTTCACTCCATCGGCTTCGCACCTGGCGACCAGCTTGACGGTGACTACGTGAACGCGGTAACCCGCGATGGCTTTAAAATCGCTCACGACATCAGCTCTTACAGCTTTGTTGCGATGGCGAAATCTTGCCGTGCCATGCTGAACCCGGGCTCCGCCCTGCTGACCCTGTCCTACCTGGGCGCAGAGCGCGCAATCCCTAACTACAACGTGATGGGTCTGGCTAAAGCGTCTCTGGAAGCAAACGTCCGCTACATGGCGAACGCAATGGGCCCTGAAGGCGTGCGCGTTAACGCCATCTCTGCAGGTCCAATCCGCACCCTGGCGGCTTCCGGTATCAAAGATTTCCGTAAAATGCTGGCACACTGCGAAGCGGTTACCCCGATTCGTCGTACCGTTACCATTGAAGATGTGGGTAACTCTGCAGCATTCCTGTGCTCTGACCTTTCCGCGGGTATCTCCGGCGAAGTGGTTCACGTTGACGGCGGCTTCAACATCGCTGCAATGAACGAGCTGGAAATTAAATAAGTTTGTGACTCTCTTCCCGCCCGGGAAGAGAGTTTTTCCCGGCCCGCCCTCTCTCGTTATTCCGTTCTGCTATTTGTTATCACCTAACAATATTTTTCCCCTCATCCGCCTTACGCCAGGATATTGATCGCCATTTTGAGATCAAGGAACGCCCATGGAACAACGCCGTTTTTCCGGCAAAGGCCACTGGTACCACGAAACCCAGTCAAACCACGCGCAGACGGATGTCCTGCCTCTGGTGCCCGAAGCCGCTAACGTCGACGATCGTTTTTTGCTCGATTTAGCCTTACCGGATGAGATTGTTACTGCCTGCGCTGGCTGGCTTACTCCTGCCCGGGCGTTATGTCACCGGCTGTTTCCACTCGATATCGCCGTCAACCGTCTGCATACGCTGAGTGCCTACGACAGGCTGAGCACCGCGCTGACGGTGGCGCAGGCCTGCGGGGTTCAAAGGCTCTGTAACCACTACGCCGCCCTTCTCGCCCCCCTTCCCGGCCCGGACTCCTCTCGCGAAAGTAACCGCCGTCTGGCCCAGATCACGCAGTATGCCCGCCAGCTTGCCAGCTCACCGGATGTCATTGATGATAAAGCGCAGAACCAGCTTGATGAGGTGGGTCTGACAACGTATGACATCGTGCTCATCAGCCAGATTATTGGCTTCATCGGTTTTCAGGCCCGCGTGGTAGCAGTATTTCAGGCGCTGCTGGGCCACCCTGTACGCTGGTTGCCGGGACACCATATTCAACCGCACACGCTGCCCGCCAGGCCCGGCGCCTGGATCGCTCTACTGCCTGTCGTGGAACTGCGCTATGCCAGTGCGCATCAACTTGAGTCGCTTTCACGCTGGCAAGCCGAGCCCGCCCTTCAGGCGCTGACGCCTGTGCTCTGCCACGAACCCACGTTGCTCGATCTGACGGGAGAAATCCTGAACCATTGCCGCAATGAAGACCGAGCCGCGTCGCCAGCGCTCTCAGCGGCCGTGGAGTTGTTGACACGTTCACCGGACCGTTTCAGTGCAGCACAGTTTAACCCGCTCACGGAGGAAGGTCTTCCCGCTGGCCGGGCGATTGCACTGCTTACGCGAAGCGCGTTAGACGGCTGGCTGGAGCGTCTGAAAGTAGCGCTTGGCAAAGCGGAATAACCATACTATTTACCCAAAGAGCGCTTGCTGTGGCAGTGAGAATCGCGTAAAACTGTCAGCCGCTCAATGGCTACGAAAATAGAACATTATGTTTCAGGACAACCCGCTGCTAGCGCAGCTTAAACAGCAACTGCATTCCCAGACGCCGCGTGCAGAAGGGGTCGTAAAAGCCACGGAAAAAGGCTTTGGTTTCCTTGAAGTCGACGCGCAGAAAAGCTACTTCATTCCGCCACCGCAGATGAAGAAAGTGATGCACGGCGACCGCGTCATGGCGGTTATTCATACCGAAAAAGAGCGTGAATCTGCCGAGCCGGAAGAACTGATCGAGCCGTTCCTGACCCGTTTTGTGGGCAAGGTGCAGAGAAAAGACGATCGTCTCTCCATCGTGCCGGATCATCCTCTGCTGAAAGACGCCATCCCCTGCCGTGCCGCTCGCGGCGTTGAGCATGATTTTAAAGAAGGTGACTGGGCCGTTGCCGAAATGCGCCGTCATCCACTGAAAGGCGATCGCGGTTTCTATGCGGAACTGACCCAGTTCATCACGTTCGGTGATGACCATTTTGTACCGTGGTGGGTTACGCTTGCGCGCCATAATCTTGAGAAAGAAGCCCCGAACGGCGTCGCCACCGAGATGCAGGACGAAGGTCTTGAGCGTCGCGATCTGACCGCCCTGGAATTTGTCACTATCGACAGCGCCAGTACGCAAGATATGGATGATGCGCTGTATGCTGAAGAACTTGCCGACGGCAAACTGCTGTTAACCGTGGCCATTGCCGATCCTACCGCCTGGATTGCTGAAGGCAGCAAGCTGGACGATATCGCGAAAATCCGTGCGTTCACCAACTATCTGCCGGGCTTTAACATCCCGATGCTGCCTCGTGAACTCTCCGACGATCTCTGTTCGCTGCGGCCGAACGAAGTGCGTCCGGTGCTCGCCTGCCGCATGACCATTGCTGCGGACGGCACAATTGAAGACGATATCGAATTCTTCGCCGCCACCATTGAATCTAAAGCCAAGCTGGCTTACGACGACGTCTCTGACTGGCTGGAGAACACGGGCAGCTGGCAACCGGCCTCTGAGGCCATTGCCGCACAGATTCGTCTGCTGCACCGCATCTGTCTGAGCCGCAGCGAGTGGCGTCAAACCCATGCGCTGGTGTTCAAGGATCGTCCGGACTATCGCTTTGTTCTGGGCGAAAAAGGTGAAGTGCTGGATATCGTGGCCGAACCACGACGCATTGCGAACCGCATCGTCGAAGAAGCGATGATTTCCGCCAATATTTGTGCCGCACGTGTGCTGCGCGACAAGCTTGGCTTCGGCATTTATAACGTTCATACCGGGTTTGATCCGGCGAACACCGAAGCGCTGGCCGCCTTACTGAAGAACCATGATGTGCATGTTGACCCGGAAGAAGTGCTGACCTTGCAGGGCTTCTGCAAGCTGCGCCGCGAGCTGGACGCACAGCCTTCTGGTTTCCTCGACAGCCGTATTCGTCGCTTCCAGTCCTTTGCCGAGATCAGCACTGAGCCTGGCCCACACTTCGGCCTCGGCCTTGAAGCCTACGCCACCTGGACATCTCCAATTCGTAAGTATGGCGATATGGTTAACCATCGCCTGCTGAAAGCGATCATTAAGGGCGAATCAATTGCGCGTCCTCAGGATGACACTACCCTGCAGATGGCAGATCGTCGGCGCCTGAACCGCATGGCGGAACGTGACGTAGGTGACTGGCTGTACGCCCGCTTCCTGCAGGACAAAGCCGGCACAGACACTCGCTTCGCTGCAGAAATCATTGATATCAGCCGTGGGGGGATGCGCGTACGTCTGGTGGATAATGGGGCGGTGGCCTTTATCCCTGCGCCGTTCCTGCATACCGTTCGCGATGAACTGGTCTGTAGCCAGGAAAACGGGACTGTGCAAATCAAAGGTGAAACGGTTTACAAGGTCACCGACGTGATTGACGTAACTATCGCCGAAGTCCGCATGGAAACCCGCAGCATCATCGCGCGCCCTGCCGCCTGATAAGCTGTTCAATTGTCGGCCCTTTCCTTGCAGGACGGGCCGACAATTTTTTCTTTTACGCCACGCTGCAAATTCTTCATTTTTTCTTACTATTTTCAGACTTCCCCCGCCCAAATTCGCCAGAATTATCTACAGTAAAAGAGTGCCGTTATATTCGGTTACGTGAATTTTTATTTGCTAAGTATCCTTTTTTACCTGACTCGTTTTATTATAAGAAACCCGGGAAAAAACAATAAGTTCACATCGGTCTGGCCGTGGTCTCACCTCGAAAAAGCCGATTGCAACGGAATAAATTGTGCGCTAACAGGTAGCTGCAGGAGAAAACATGATGGACGATCTGGAGCAGAATTTGCTGTTTCGTTACATGGGAACTCACAGCCCCTGGTGGCGACTGACAGCAGACAGCAATGCTCTGCACCTTTCTACCAGCGAAAATGCCGATGTCACTCAGGTGGTGGCGCTGGATGATGAACAGGCCGAACTTATTCGCCAGTTAACCGTTATTACGTCCAGTATCTCTATGACGCTCTCGTTGTACGGCGAAGATGTTCCTGTTCACCTTGTCGGACGCAAAATAACCCGTAATGAGTGGGCCGGAACAGCCTCTGCGTGGAACGATACGCCTTCCGTAGCCCGGGACCTTGCTCAGGGGCTGTCCTTTGCGGAACAAGTGGTTTCGGAAGCCAACTCCGTTATCGTAATCCTCGATCAGAACGGCAATATTCAGCGGTTTAACCGCCTGAGCGAGGAGTACACCGGCCTGAAAGAACAAGAAGTCATCGGCCAGAACGTGTTTAAGCTGTTTATGAGCCGCAGTGAAGCGGCAGCCTCTAAGCGCAACATCACCGGCTTCTTTCGCAACGGCAGCTCTTACGAAGTCGAGCGCTGGATCAAAACGCGAAAAGGACAACGATTGTTTCTGTTCAGAAACAAATTTGTCCACAGCGGTAGCGGTAAAAATGAAATTTTTCTTATCTGTTCCGGCACCGATATTACGGAGGAGCGCCGCGCCCAGGAGCGCCTGCGGGTGCTGGCCAATACCGACACCATCACCGGGTTGCCGAACCGCAACGCGATCCACGAACTGATTTCAGATGCCATAGACAGCCGCGGTGAGACGCAGGTTGGCGTGGTGTATCTCGATCTCGATAACTTCAAAAAGGTGAACGACGCCTACGGGCACATGTTTGGCGATCAGTTATTACAGGCGGTCGCGCTGGCCATTCTGAGCTGTCTGGAAGAAGGCCAGGTGCTGGCGCGACTCGGCGGCGATGAATTTATTGTCATGGCCACCAATACCTCTCAGGGTTCTCTGGAAGCGATGGCATCACGCATTCTGACCCGTCTGCGCCAGCCGTTCAGAATTGGTTTGATTGAAATTTATACCGGTTGCTCGTTAGGTATCGCCCTCGCCCCGCAGCACGGTAACGATCGGGAAAGCGTCATCCGCAATGCCGATACCGCCATGTACACCGCAAAAGAGAATGGCCGGGGTAAGTTCTGCGTCTTCTCGCCGGAAATGAACCAGCGCGTGTTTGAGTATCTCTGGCTGGATACCAACCTGCGCAAAGCGCTGGATAACGATCAGTTGCTGATCCACTACCAGCCTAAAGTCACCTGGCGCGGTGAAGTCAGAAGCCTTGAAGCGCTGGTGCGCTGGCAATCACCAGAACGCGGGTTGATTCCACCGCTGGAGTTTATCTCGTATGCTGAGGAGTCAGGGCTGATTGTGCCGCTTGGCCGCTGGGTCATGCTAGATGTGGTTCGCCAGGTGGCGAAATGGCGCGACAAAGGCATTAACCTGCGCGTGGCGGTGAACGTCTCGGCCCGTCAGCTGGCAGATCAAACCATTTTCAGTGACTTGAAACAGGCCCTGAAGGATCTGGATTTTGAATACTGCCCTATCGACGTTGAGTTAACGGAAAGCTGCCTCATTGAAAACGAAGAGCTGGCGCTGTCGGTGATCCAGCAGTTCAGCCAGCTTGGTGCGCAAATCCATCTGGACGATTTTGGTACCGGCTACTCGTCTTTGTCGCAGCTGGCACGCTTCCCCATCGATGCGATAAAACTCGATCAGTCATTTGTCCGGGATATTCATAAACAGTCTATTTCCCAGTCGCTGGTGCGGGCCATCGTCGCGGTGGCACAGGCGCTTAATTTGCAGGTCATTGCCGAAGGTGTGGAGAACGCAAAAGAAGACGCCTTTCTGACTAAGAACGGCGTCAACGAACGGCAGGGTTTTCTCTTTGCTAAGCCCATGCCCGCTGCCGCATTCGAGCGATGGCTAAAGCGATATCAGGCGCGTAAACAGCACTAACTGGCTTTGCGTAAACCCGCCGCATGATGGCGGTTTTGCAGCATGACCAGACGCTCCATATAAGCGATATCTTTTGGTTCAAGGCAGAACGCGGCGTCAACCCAATCTTCCGTGATATCCATCAGCTCACTGCGAGGCAGCTGCAGCACGCGGGTACGGGCGCGTAACATCGCCTTTACGCCGTTCATCTTCGGCCGCAGCGTGTCAATGAACGTTCTGACGGAGACGTAACTTTGCCCGGGTTCGAACAGGACATCCACTAACCCATGCTGTTCATACCATTCTGCCGTATGGGACTCCCCTTTGTAGATGAGCTCCTCCGCCAGCTTCATGCCTGAGCGGCGAGCAACCAGCGAGTATCCCCCCATACCGGGGAAAAGGTTGAAGGCGATCTCAGGGAAGCCTAAGCGGGCATCGCGCTGGGACAGCACAAAGTGGTGCGCCAGCGCAGCTTCGAATCCGCCTCCTAACGCACTGCCTTCGACCATCGCCAGGGTAATAGCCCCCGTATCAAACCCCCGTGACGCCGCATGAACGCAGTCCACGCAGGCACGGGCATAGGCTCTTAACGCCTCGCGACGTCCGTTTTGGATACATTCGACAAAGAACTGTAAATCACCTCCCGCATTGTACATCTCGGGTACCAGCGAACCGGTAACCCAAAAATCGACCGCAAACCCGGACTGGCGAACGAGCCAGGAGAGGTTCATGATCTCTTCGATTAACGCATGGTTGAAGCAAGGTCGTGGCTGCGCCCGCAACATCATCCAGACTGTGCGGCGCTCCTCCTCATAATACCCGGACAACTGAGTGAAACGTTCAGTATCGGTAAACAGTGTGCAGGTAGCCTGATTGATAACTGTCATAGTCTAATTCCTCATATAAAAAAGCGCCTTGCGCGCAGTTTTAGACTAATCCACTCATTCATCACGCTGCATGCGGGGGAATAAATTTATTACTTTCATTTATGTAATTTAGTTATTGCATTTTTTCCCTTCTCTTTTGAATCCATTTTCTGCATCATTGAAAATATTAACTTTTCGTACCCGGGATGAGATTATGTCTAACATTGATGCGCAGGCCGTAGCCCAACGAATTGATACCGTGCTGGATATACTGGTGGCGGGCGATTATCACTCTGCGATCCGTAACCTTGAGATCCTGAAGTCTGAACTTCTGGCTCAGACTGGCGCCGAAACCGCGTCAGAAAACAGACAGCCAAAAGCCCCGTGGGAAGTTTAACCACGCCCTATCCGCCCTCGTTTCGCTTTATTAAATGGATGCTATGAATTCCCGACAACAAATCATTTTGCAGATGGTCATCGATCAGGGGCGCGTGAGCGTCGTCGATCTCGCTAAAACGACAGGCGTTTCTGAAGTCACCATCCGTCAGGATCTGAATCTACTCGAAAAACAGAGCTACCTGCGTCGTGCGCATGGGTATGCGGTCCCGCTGGACAGCGAGGACGTAGAAACCCGCATGATGAATAACTATGCCCTCAAACGTGAGCTGGCTAGGTTTGCCGCGTCCTTAGTGAACAATGGCGAAACGGTCTTTATTGAGAACGGCAGTAGCAACGCCCTGCTGGCCCGCACCCTGGCCGAGCAAAAAGACATCACCATCATTACCGTCAGTAGCTATATCGCTCACTTGTTGAAGGAGACACGCTGCGAGGTCATCCTGCTGGGCGGTATCTATCAGAAAAAAAGTGAGAGCATGGTCGGCCCGCTGACGCGTCAGTACGTGCAGCAGGTGCATTTCAGCAAGGCCTTCATCGGTATTGACGGCTGGCAGCCAGAAACCGGCTTTACCGGCCGGGATATGATGCGTTCAGACGTTGTGAACGCGGTACTGGAAAAAGAGTGTGACGCAATCGTGCTGACCGACAGTTCAAAATTTGGCGCGGTCCATCCCTATACGATGGGGCCAATATCCCGGTTCAGCCGCGTAATTACCGATGACCGTCTGAGCGAAGCGCATCGGAATAAACTCCAGGAAGACGGACTTATCGTCGACATTATTAAAAAACCCGCCTGAGTCCGCGAGCGCCTGAATTTCAGGCGCCTCTTAACCTCTCTCTGAGAGGAATCCTAACCCCCCTTTAAGAGTTTTTACCTGTTTAACTGACCCTGAAGACGTAAAATTAATGTTAGCGATATAACAGGAAGTGACTATCACCTGCGTGATGACGTAACACCTGCGCGACCAGCTTTCACGGAGAACAGAATTTAAGTATTCGTTTAGTCTATACTTAAAGCGTGCATCTTTCCGTGAATCGATAATTCAGGAGAAAGTATTATGACCTTAACCAGCAAAAAATTAGCCGCCGCTGTTCTGGCAATCACTGTAGCAATGTCCCTGAGCGCATGCTCTAACTGGTCTAAACGTGACCGTAACACCGCCATTGGTGCCGGTGCTGGTGCACTGGGTGGTGCAGTATTAACAGACGGTAGTACGCTGGGTACATTAGGTGGTGCTGCTGTTGGTGGTATTATCGGTCACCAGGTCGGCAAATAATTATTATACGCCCTGATGGGCATCGCGATATTTATCGCATTTCAGGTCTGACTTACGCACGTATAAAACAAGAGCCACGGTAAATACCGTGGCTCATTTATTTTAGCCGCCCGCCAGTTTTACTTTCATCCCTTTGGCTTCGAGATGCGATTTAATGACATCGCGTTTATCACCCTGGATTTCGATTATCCCGTCTTTGACGGCACCGCCGCAGCCACATTTCTTTTTCAGTTCAGCCGCCAGTTTCGCCAGTTCTGCATCATCCAGATCGATACCCGTGATAAGGCAAACACCCTTACCTTTACGCCCGCTGGTCTGGCGCTGGATACGGACAATACCGTCGCCCTTCGGGCGCTCTGCTTTCGCTTTCGGTTCATCAATGCGCCCGGTTTCGGTTGAATAGACCAGACGGCTGTTTGAGTCGGTCATTACGCCCCCTTTTTCAGTGATGCGTTGATAGCCTTAAGCGTCTCTGCCGGATTAGCAGATTGTGTCACCGGACGGCCGATGACCATGTAATCCACGCCTGCCGCCAGCGCCTGCTCAGGGGTCATAATACGGCGCTGATCGCCAGCCTCGCTACCCGCTGGGCGAATACCCGGCGTGACCAGTTTGAAATTCTGGCCCAGCTCCGTTTTGAAACGCACCGCTTCCTGCGCGGAACAGACTACACCGTCCAGGCCGCAATTCTGCGTCAGCCGCGCAAGACGCTCTGCATGTTCAGCCGGTGACAACGTCACACCGAGGTCACGCAGGTCATTTTCGTCCATGCTGGTCAGCACCGTTACCGCAATCAACAAGGGGGCGTCGCTGCCAAACGGCAGAAGCGCTTCACGCGCGGCTATCATCATTCTCGCCCCACCCGATGCATGCACGTTAACCATCCATACACCCAACTCGGCAGCCGCGGCAACGGCGTGCGCCGTGGTGTTTGGAATATCATGGAATTTGAGGTCGAGGAAAACGTCAAAACCGCGCTGTTGCAGATCGCGTACGATTTGCGGTCCAAATAACGTAAACATCTCTTTGCCCACTTTAAGGCGACAGTCGCGAGGATCAATACCGTCGACAAAAGCCAGAGCAGCGTCACGTTTATTGTAATCAAGAGCAACAACAACAGGAGAATCAGTAACTACGCGGGAAGTGGAGGAAGTAACAGACGTCATGACCAGCCCTTTTCGTCTATGGGCGCGCAGCGGCGCGGAACAGATAAACGGCGTGCATTCTACCTGCCAGCGCCACAAATTGACAGGATCGTTTTATTCCCTGCCAGGCTGGCAAACCGCACAATGCTGAACGGGATTATAAAAGTGATAAGTATGTTGTAACTAAAGTGAGGTGTTTTAAAAAATTACTGCCCATCGAGACCGCGAATAGGCTTGATGGTTGACCAGGCCCGGCACGAAGGACAGTGCCAGTACAGCGTATACGCGGTAAAACCACACTTCTGACAGCGGTAGCGCGGCTTGCTACGCACCTGTTCGCCCACCATGTCACGCAGCACCATCAGGCTCTCTTTAGCACGCCCTTCTTCTGCGTCGTTCAGGTGGTAATCCATGAGCTTATGGAAAACCCGCATGGTAGGATGACGCTGCAGCTGACGCGTAATATAAACCTGCGCCGTGTCGCTGCCCTCATGCTGCTCAACCACATCGGAAAGCATCAGCTCCGCAGTGGCTCCGGTGTTCTCTTCCACGCAGCGGCGCAGGAACGCTACCCACTCATCCTGTTTACCCAGCTGTTGATAACAGGTCTGCAGCATTTCAAGGGTTTCACTGACCAGTTCTTTGTCCTGATCAATGACGCGCAGCAGGCTTTCAACGGCTTTGGCATAGTCGCCACTCGCCATAAACACGCGCCCCATCATGATGGAAATACGCGCGCTGTTGCGGTCTGCGGCGGCCCCTTTTTTCAGCAACGCCATGGTTTTGTCCATGTCGTCGTTCCCCATCTGCTGCAGGGCCAGTTCGCAGTAAAAATGGGCTATCTCGACGCGCTGTTTGTCTTTACCCAACTTAACCAGACGTTCAGCGGTATCAATGGCTTTCTGCCAGTCGCTGGTGGCCTGGTAAATCTGCAGCAGCTGCTGCAGCGCACCTATGCGGAAATCTGTTTCATCCACCAGCTGCGAGAACATGTCTTCCGCACGGTCATACAACCCCGCCGCCATGTAATCGCGGCCCAGCTGTTGTACTGCCAGCAGGCGCTGATCGTAAGTTAACGAGGCGCTTTCCATGAGGGTCTGGTGAATACGAATGGCACGGTCAACCTCACCGCGCGAGCGGAACAGGTTGCCCAGGGTAAGGTGTGCTTCAACGGTGCCTGTGTCCTCTTTTAACATGTCGAGGAACAGGTCAACCGCTTTGTCCTGTTGATTGCTCAGGAGGAAGTTCACCCCTGCAACGTAGTCGCGGGAGAGTCGGTTCGCCTCATCCTGTTTTGTTTGTTGCGCACTTCTGCGGCCCATATACCAGCCATAGGCAGCGGCTACAGGCAAAAGCAGAAACAACAACTCCAGCATATTCGATTATTCCTTGACGACCGGCACACCAGAGCTTTCCGGAATGTCGGACGCAGGCGCAATTTGATGTTCGAGGCGTTTAATTTTACGTTCAGCGCGCGCAAGCGAAACACGTACTTTTAACCAGAACAGACCGCAAACCAGCCAGCCGATGGCGAAACCCGCTGCGAACAAGACCGCCAGCAGGCTCGAAACCCGATACTCGCCCTGCGCCAGCAGATAGTTAAACGTCACCTGTTGATCGTTTTGTGCACCCAATGTGACTGAAATGACAAAAATCGCCAATACCAGTAAGAAAATGAGTAAATATTTCACATTACTTCCCGTTATGTGGTTCAAGCGAATAAAGTGTGTTCAACTTACCGCAATCAGCCTTATAAACTACCATTTTAGCGACGGGCGCGAAACGGAAAAAGTGACGCGCCCGTCATGGATTTATGGGCTGAATGCGCAAAATCAACCTTCAGACGCCACTGTGCTCCCTTTCGGCGATCTCTTCTTTCTCTTCCGGCGGCGGCGTTAACGGACCGCAGAGCCGTTCAGCCAGCCAGGTGGCAAGGGTAACAAGCAGCCATGAAATGAGCGTCGCCACCACTAAATCGCGTGGCCAGTGCATGCCCAGCAGTAGACGGCTCCCCATCACCCCCGTCGCCCAGACCAGTAAAATGGCGATAGTGACAGTACGACGCCGCGGCCATAAAAGGCCGACGGCAAGAAGTGCCCAACTGGCGGCAAACATGGTGTGCCCGGATGGAAACGCAAAGCCGGTCTCTTTTTGCCAGTGTTTACGTAAAAACGTCGGGATATCCTGCTGTTCCGCAAGCTGTTCTTTTACCAGCGCACCGCGATCTTTACGTTTTAAATTGTAGAACTCATTCACCGGAACATGATGCGTTTTTTCCAGCCAGACCACAAAAGGCCGCGGCTCCTGCACATGGCCTTTCACCCAGGATTTTACCCCCTGGCCAACAAGGATCGCCCCACCGAGGATAGCAAAGAGCACCAGCGCTGCGCGGAGACGAAAGCGCAGGCACCACAAAAACCAGGCGCAAAGCACTACATGAGTAATGATGCCCCATGGCTGGGTGACCGTCTCTGTTATCCAGTATAACGTTTTCAGCCACAGGGTATTGTGCCCGGGCTGCCACATCCAGCCTGATACCCAAACGGCTAATGGCATTATCAACAATATGGCCGCACCTGCTGCCGTTCGTCTGGCGATTGAAAGCATGTCTTCTCCTTTTTCGCTAAGCGTCACAATCATAACTGAAATTCATCCGACGGGTGGATATGTCGGATCGTGCGTTTAACGTTCGTATAGCATGGCAGCCATTAGGCGAACCTGCTGAGCTTGTGGCAAAATGAACGGATACAGAAAGCAAAAACAGGCGGAAGACACGAAACGTGTCAGCCTACTCTGGAGAATCACATGCAGCTTAAACGTGTGGCAGAAGCCAAACTGCCAACCCCATGGGGCGATTTCCTGATGGTGGGATTTGAAGAACTGGCGACCGGACAGGATCACGTCGCGCTGGTGTACGGCGACATTTCAGGACAAACCCCGGTACTTTCTCGCGTTCATTCGGAGTGTCTGACCGGCGATGCGTTGTTCAGCCTGCGCTGTGATTGCGGTTTCCAGCTGGAGGCAGCGCTCTCTCATATTGCCGAAGAGGGTCGCGGTGTGCTGCTTTATCACCGCCAGGAAGGGCGCAATATTGGCCTGCTGAATAAAATCCGCGCCTACGCGCTGCAGGACCAGGGGTACGACACGGTAGAAGCAAACCACCAGCTCGGCTTCGCTGCCGATGAGCGCGATTTCACGCTGTGTGCGGATATGTTTAAGCTGCTGGGCGTGGATGAAGTACGCCTGCTGACTAACAACCCGAAAAAAGTCGAAATTCTGACCGAAGCGGGGATCAATATCGTTGAGCGCGTACCGCTCATTGTGGGACGTAACCCAAAAAACGCGCACTACCTCGACACCAAAGCCGCCAAAATGGGGCATCTGCTGAGCGAGTGATCGCAAAGTGCCCGGCAACGCCCTCGCGTGCCGGGCTGGCTCCATCAGTCCAGCATCTTACGAATCACGTAATGTAGAATGCCGTCGTTCTGGTAATAGGTGAGTTCCGTTGCCGTATCGATACGACACCGGCAGTCGAGCACCTCTGTTTTACCGTCTGCGCGCGTTAATTTCACCGGCACCGTTTTACCCGGCTGCAGATTTTGCAGGCCGCTGATGTCAATCAGCTCTTCCCCGGTTAGGCCCAGCGTTTTACGGGTGACGCCCTGCGGGAATTCGAGTGGCAGGATCCCCATCCCTATCAGGTTTGAACGGTGGATACGTTCAAACGATTCGGCAATCACCACCCGAACCCCAAGCAGACGCGGGCCTTTCGCCGCCCAGTCACGGCTGGAGCCAGAGCCGTACTCTTTCCCGGCGATAACCGCCAGCGGCGTGCCTTCCTGCTGGTATTTGACGGCGGCGTCATAAATTGAGATCACATCGTTCCCCGGCAAATGTCGCGTCATGCCCCCTTCCACGCCCGGCACCATTTCATTGCGGATACGGATATTGGCAAACGTGCCGCGCATCATCACTTCATGGTTACCACGACGCGAGCCGTAGGAGTTGAAATCCCGGCGCTCCACACCCCGGCTCTGCAGGTAACGGCCTGCTGGACTGTCGGCTTTGATGCTTCCCGCCGGCGAAATGTGGTCCGTGGTGACGGAGTCTCCCAGCATCGCCAGAATGCGCGCGCCGTGGATATCCTGCAGCGGTGCAGGTTCAGCCAGCATCTCATCGAAGAACGGCGACAGGCGGATATAGGTCGAATCATCCTGCCAGTCATAGGTATCTGAACCCACGACGTCGATGGCCTTCCATTCCGGCGTACCTTCAAACACCTCCGCATACTCTTTGCGGAACATTTCGGTAGAAACTTTCTCTACGGCCAATGCAATTTCCCGGGCAGATGGCCAGATATCCTTCAGATAGACCGGATCATTCTTGCGATCGTGGCCAATCGGATCGGTGACCAGGTTGATATTCATATTCCCGGCCAGAGCGTATGCCACAACCAGCGGTGGAGACGCCAGCCAGTTGGTCTTGACCAGCGGATGAATACGGCCTTCAAAGTTTCGGTTACCGGAGAGAACGGCCCCGACGGTGAGATCGCCCTGCTTGATCGCCATCTCAATCGGTTCAGGTAACGGACCCGAGTTCCCGATACAGGTGGTGCAACCGTACCCCACCAGGTTAAAGCCCAGCTCATCCAGATACGGCGTTAATCTGGCCTGTGCAAGGTAATCTGAAACCACTTTGGAGCCCGGTGCCAGAGAGGCTTTTACCCACGGCTGTGGCTTAAGCCCCAGCTCTACCGCTTTCTTCGCCAGCAGACCGGCGGCCATCAGCACGCTGGGGTTCGACGTATTTGTACAGGAGGTTATGGCTGCAATGACAACCGCACCATCCGGAAGCTGATACTGATGTCCGTTCAGGACATAGTCGATTGGGCGGTGGTCTTTTTTCGCCGTGTTAACCTCCAGTTCATTACTGGCGGCAAAGGCTTTCGGTACGTCACTCAACGCCACCCGATCCTGCGGACGTTTTGGCCCCGCCAGGCTCGCCTCGACGGTCCCCATATCCAGTTCAAGTGTGCTGGTAAATACCGGTTCATCGCCCGGGTTACGCCACATCCCCTGCGCTTTGGTATACGCTTCAACCAGCGCCACCTGCTCTTCGCTACGGCCACTCAGGCGCATATATTCCAGCGTGACAGTATCGATGGGGAAAAAGCCGCAGGTTGCGCCATACTCCGGCGCCATGTTGGCGATGGTGGCACGGTCGGCAAGCGGTAATGAATCCAGCCCGTCACCGTAGAATTCGACAAATTTACCCACCACACCATGCTTACGCAGCATCTGCGTGACGGTAAGTACCAGGTCGGTGGCAGTAATGCCTTCCGACAGTTTGCCGGTAAGCTTAAAGCCCACCACATCAGGGATCAGCATCGATACCGGCTGGCCAAGCATGGCCGCTTCGGCTTCAATTCCGCCAACGCCCCAGCCCAGAACGCCCAGGCCGTTAATCATGGTGGTGTGCGAATCGGTGCCCACCAGAGTATCCGGATAGGCCACCCACTCTTTATCCTGCAATTCACTCCAGACCGCTTTGCCCAGGTATTCAAGATTCACCTGGTGGCAGATACCCGTACCGGGCGGAACGACGCTAAAGCGGCTAAAGGCCTGCTGCCCCCACTTCAGAAAGACGTAACGTTCGTGGTTACGCTCCATTTCCAGACGCACGTTTTCGCCAAAGGCATCGTCGTCACCAAAGTGGTCCACGGTGACAGAGTGGTCGATAACGAGATCAACGGGAGAGAGCGGATTTACTTTCGCGGTATCGCCGCCAAGGCGCTTCACCGCTTCGCGCATTGCCGCAAGGTCAACCACAGCAGGGACCCCGGTAAAGTCCTGCATCAGGACCCTTGCCGGACGATAGGCAATTTCTCTGTCAGCATGGGCATGCTTAAGCCACCCTGCCAGCGCCTGGATATCTTCAAGGGTGACGGAATCACCATCCTGCCAGCGTAAGAGGTTTTCCAGTAAAACTTTCAAGGACTTGGGTAAACGCGAAATGTCCCCAAGCGTCCTGGCTGCCAGCGGCAGGCTGTAGTAGTGCCAGGTTTTATTTTCTGCCTGTAATGTGTCCTTACTGGCTTCGCGTAGGGTTACCGACATAAGCTCCTCCTTAATTACAGAGATGTCCTGACAATCATCAGGGCTGTAATTAAAGATAACACAAAGATGTCGTAACGTTTTGATAACAACCCGAAATGATAAATCCAGGAATGTTCCAGTGCGGGGGAGAAAACAAAAACCCCGCCGTAGCGAGGTTTTACGATTTAGTGGAGGGCCAGCCAGATAAGCTGTGACCAGAACAGAATCGACGCGGAAAAAACGCCGAGCCATGACCAGTATTTCATAGACATCATGTTATTCATCATAGGGACACCAGGCATTATTTATTAAAGGTTCCGAGGTCTGCCCTCAGTTCAATATTGCTGATGTGTATTTATTAAAGAGTACAAATGCATTGAGCCTTTATTCAGACTATTTGCATCATTACGCAATTAAGTAAATTATTGTTTTTTGGGTTCGTCTTCTGCGAACACATCAATAAACGCTTGCTGCTGCGGCGTCAGTTTCCAGGACGCGGGTACGGCAGTGGCAGGTGCTTTGCGCACTTTGTGGCCCCTGTCACGAAGCTGACACATCTGTTTAACTGTTTCTGTACGTACCGTCACTGCCATATTCAACCCCAATAGTTCCAGGCCAGGAAAGCAACCACCACCCAAAACAAGGCGGAGACGAGAAAGACCGCCAGCCAGGCTTTACGCTTGAGCGCAGGATCCCTTTGCGGTTCTTCACTTCCTGAAGGCATTGCTAACCTCATACAATCGATATCGCTTATCATTTAGAGACCAAACAATTGGTACAATTAATCATCTGTTGAGATAAATCCTAAAGAAACTTTAGCCGAAAAGCCAGTGAATTTACGTATCTATAGATGGGAAATATTCATTCTTTTGACCAGAAATAAATATTTGAAAGGAAATATTTGCGAAGCCAAAAATTAGTTCTACTTTTGTCGCCAATTCACGACATTATGACCACATGGAATAAATGGTTAATGACATTATACGGCAGTTAAGTGCAGATGATGATAATTCTAATTTAGCTTTGAGAGGTTATTTCGGTATCTTTCCTGGGCGGAAAGATACCGGGAGTGATTATTTTGCCGGAAGTTTGATGTCTTTAAACATCTCTTCGATATCTTCATTTGAACGTAATGCCACTGCCGTATCGACCACGTCGCGCGTTAAATGTGGGGCAAAGCGCTGAATAAAATCATACATATAGCTACGCAGGAAGGTACTGCGGCGGAAACCAATCTTGGTGGTGCTATGGCTGAAAATATCATGCGCATCAAGACGCACGAGGTCAGGGTCAGATACGGGATCAACCGCCATGCTGGCAATCACGCCCACCCCCAGTCCAAGCCGCACGTAGGTCTTAATTACGTCAGCATCGGTTGCGGTGAAGACGATACGCGGCGTTAATCCTGCACGATTGAATGCAGTATCAAGCTCGGAGCGCCCGGTGAAGCCGAAGGTATACGTCACTAAGGGATATTGCGCCAGCTCTTCAATAGTGACCGACCCTTTACCGGCTAACGGGTGATCGGGCGTGACGACAATAGAACGGTTCCAGTGATAGCACGGCAGCATAACCAGATCGTCATACAGATGCAGCGCTTCGGTTGCGATAGCAAAGTCCGCATTACCCTTCGAAACCGCTTCAGCGATTTGCGTCGGCGAGCCCTGATGCATATGGAGAGAGACACGTGGATAGCGCTCAATAAAGCCCTTAATAACGCCCGGCAGCGCATAGCGTGCCTGGGTATGGGTGGTGGCAATATACAGCGACCCTTTATCCGGCCAGGTATGCTCTCCCGCCACCGATTTAATGGCGTCGACTTTAGAGAGGACCTCCCGCGCGATGCGGATAATCTCCTGCCCTGCTGGCGTCACCTGGGTGAGGTGTTTACCGCTACGAGCAAAAATCTGAATACCTAACTCATCTTCCAGCATGCGGACCTGCTTGCTGATACCCGGCTGAGAGGTATATAGCCCCTCAGCGGTAGAAGAGACGTTAAGGTTGTGGTTTACCACCTCAACAATATAACGAAGCTGCTGTAATTTCATGCCAGACCATCCGATTTAGCGCATGCGGTCAATCGCTTAAGACGATTTGATAATAAGAAAAGGGTTAACTATAACCACTATATCATTTATAGCCTGACTGTATAGTACGGAACAAAAAATAATAACAAGGTAATAAAAAAGGGCCGGAAGTCCGGCCCTTTCACAGGTAAGTTACGGTAAGGAAAGATTATTTCTTGCCTTCAACCCATTTGCCATCAACAAAGAATGCTGACCAGCCGGTCGCCTTGCCGTCTTTCTCTGCCGCAACATACTGCTGCTTCGTTTTACGGCTAAAACGCACCACGGTTTTATTGCCTTCCGGATCCTGCTGTGGCGCATCGGCCAGGTAGCGCAGTTTCTCAGGCAGGCGGTCGCGGAAACGGTACAACTCTTCCACCAGTGGCGCGCGGGTTTCGCGCGATTTAGGGAAGGTGTTTGCCGCAAGGAACACGCCGGCAGCACCATCACGCAGCACGAAGTAAGCGTCGGACTTCTCGCACGGCAACTCTGGCAGCGGAACCGGATCTTCCTTCGGCGGCGCGACTTCACCGTTACGCAGGATTTTACGCGTGTTCTTACACTCGTCGTTGGTGCATGCCATGTATTTACCGAAGCGCCCCATTTTCAGGTGCATCTCAGAACCACACTTCTCACACTCAACGATAGGACCGTCGTAACCTTTAATGCGGAACTCACCCTCTTCGATCTCATATCCATCGCAGGTCGGGTTATTACCGCAGACGTGCAATTTACGTTTTGGATCGATGAGGTAGCTGTCCATCGCGGTGCCACATTTCTTGCAGCGACGTTTTGCACGCAGAGCGTTGGTTTCCGCATCATCACCTTCCAGCACGTTGAGCACTTCGTTCTCAGGTACCAGGTTAATGGTGGTTTTGCAGCGTTCTTTCGGCGGCAGCGCGTAGCCAGAACAGCCGAGGAAAACGCCAGTGGTGGCAGTACGGATCCCCATTTTACGACCACAGGTTGGGCAGTCGATGCTGGTCAGGACCATCTGATTCGGCAGCATGCCGCCCTCTTCAGGATCTTTTTCCGCTTTTTCAAGCTGGTTGGTAAAGTCGCTGAAGAAGCTGTCGAGAACCTTTTTCCACTCGGCCTGATGGCTGGCAACCTGATCGAGGCTGTCTTCCATTTGCGCGGTGAAGTCGTAGTTCATCAGTTCGCGGAAGTTGGCTTCCAGGCGGTCAGTGACGATCTCACCCATTTTTTCCGCATAGAAACGACGGTTTTCAACACGCACGTAACCGCGGTCCTGAATGGTCGAAATAATCGACGCATAGGTGGATGGACGGCCAATACCGCGTTTTTCCAGCTCTTTAACCAGAGACGCTTCGCTGAAACGCGCTGGCGGCTTGGTGAAGTGCTGGGCAGGCACGAGATCAACCAGAGAGAGCACATCCCCTTTGTTTACCGCAGGCAGGGTTCTGTCTTCATCACCCTTACGTAGCGCAGGCATCACTTTAGTCCAGCCATCGAAGCGCAGAATACGGCCACGCGCTTTCAGGCGGAAATCACCCGCGCCAACGGTCAGCGTGGTGGAGTCATACTGTGCTGGTGTCATCTGACACGCCACGAACTGACGCCAGATAAGCTGATACAGCTTCTGGGCATCGGCTTCCATATCTTTCAGCGATTCGGCTAATACGGAGACGTCAGAAGGACGAATGGCTTCGTGCGCTTCCTGTGAGTTCTCCTTGCTGGCGTACTGGTTTTCACTCGCTGGCAGGTATTTCTTACCGAAGTTGTCACTGATGTAGCCGCGCACCATGTTGACGGCATCCTGGCTCAGGTTTGTCGAGTCAGTACGCATATAGGTGATATAACCCGCTTCATACAGACGCTGGGCCATCATCATGGTTTTCTTCACGCCATAACCCAGGCGCGTGCTCGCAGCCTGTTGCAGCGTAGACGTAATAAACGGTGCGCCAGGTTTGCTGCTGGTCGGTTTGTCTTCACGCTCCAGAACCTGGTAGCGCGCTTTTTCCAGCAGCGCCACGGCAGCCATGGTCTGCTCACGGTTTTCAGGACGGAACGGTTTGTCATTCTGATGACTCACCTGCAGCGGCAGCGCATCTCCACCCGGCGTGGTGACATTGGCATCCACTTCCCAGAACTCTTCCGGGACGAAGGCTTTGATCTCACGCTCGCGTTCAACAACCAGACGCACAGCAACGGACTGCACACGCCCTGCGGACAGACCGCGGGCAATCTTTTTCCACAGCAGTGGAGAGACCATGTAACCCACGACACGGTCCATAAAACGGCGTGCCTGCTGCGCGTTTACGCGGTCGATGTTCAGTTCACCCGGCTTCTCAAACGCCTGGCGAATCGCATTCTTCGTAATTTCGTTAAACACTACACGGCTGTAGCGTTTGTCGTCACCCCCGATCACTTCCCGCAGGTGCCAGGCAATGGCTTCCCCTTCGCGGTCAAGGTCGGTTGCGAGATAAATGTGGTCTGCTTTTTCAGCAAGCTGCTTCAGCTCGTTAACGACTTTTTCTTTGCCGGGCAGCACTTCATAGTGTGCATCCCAGTTATGCCATGGGTTAACACCCATGCGGTTGACAAGCGCGCTACGTTCATCCTTTTTAGGCTTTTTAGCCCCTTTGGTGGAGGTAGAGTCTGCGCTCTTTTTGCTGGCTGAGCCACTGGTCGGCAAATCGCGGATGTGACCGACGCTGGACTTAACCACGTAGTCATTACCCAGATACTTATTGATCGTTTTGGCTTTTGCCGGGGACTCAACGATGACGAGAGCTTTACCCATATTCACCTTTACCTAATTTAATTCTTCCAGGAATACGCCGCATGTTGATTTCCCTTCCACTGACGACGAGCCATTGATATTGCGACTGCGTCAGGGGATATCAACCCCTTTGTCTTACTGAACGTCAAAGCGTTAACGCCCAGGTGATTGAGTTATCGGGTATTTTTCTCACATCGGATGTAATTCGTGACGAATTCCCGGTCGAATGTCAAGCAATTCTGTTGCCAGAATGACGAAAGCGCACACTCTACCTGATAAAATTCGTTACGCAACTTTATTAGCATGCAAAAGCAAATCCTGCCAGCCAGGTCACGGCGCCTTACCCCCTCACATTACAGGGAAAATTTGCCCCCAAAGCGCCCCCGGCGTAGACTATTGTCACTGTTTAAGGAGTGGATTATGCAGAATACAACCCAACCCATTGATCGAGCCTCTCTGCTTATCGAAGCAAATAAGCTGATTCGTGACCATGAAGACACCCTGGCGGGCATTGAAGCGACCGGCGTGGAACAACGTAACGGCGTGCTGGTATTCAGCGGCGAATACTTCCTTGACGAACAAGGGTTACCCACCCCGAAAAGCACCGCCGTATTCAATATGTTTAAATACCTGGCGCACACGCTTTCAGAGAAATATCACCTGGTCGATTAACGCAAAACGCGAGGCTCTGGCCTCGCGTTTTTGTTTACAGCAGCGGTTTTTGTCCACGTTGCAACCAGCGGAGCAGCAGGCGATCCGCGCTTTCGGCCACGCTGTTCGTAAAGCGGTCAAGCAGTCGCTTACGCTGGGTAAAGCGCACGCCAACCAGTTCGCGCCCTTCCATCAGATTCAACAGCAGGTCGTCACTGGTGCCCACTTCATCCACCAGCCCTTTTTCCAGCGCCTGCGTACCGTACCAGTGTTCCCCTGTTGCCACCTGGTCAATATCAAGCGCCGGGCGCATATGGTGCACAAAGTCTTTAAAGAGGTGATGGGTTTCATTGAGATCTTCACGGAATTTCTGCCGTCCTTCTTCCGTGTTCTCCCCCAGCAGCGTCAGGGTACGTTTGTACTGACCCGCCGTGTGCAATTCAATGTCGATCTCTTTGTTTTTCAGGAAGCGGTTAAAGTTCGGGATTTGCGCAACCACCCCGATGGAGCCAATAATAGAAAACGGCGCCGCAACAATTTTATCCGCCACGCAGGCCATCATATAGCCACCGCTCGCCGCGACTTTATCCACCGCAACCGTCAGCGGGATCTGTTTTTCACGCAGACGCTGTAGCTGCGAAGCCGCCAGCCCATAACCATGAACGACCCCACCCGGGCTCTCAAGACGGACGACCACCTGATCCTGCGGTTTAGCCACGGCAAGCACGGCGGTGACTTCTTCACGCAGAGAAGAGACTTCATGGGCATCCATGCTGCCTTTAAAATCGAGCACATAGACACGCGGGGTTAACGTTTCCTCCGGCGCGTTAAGCTTCGCTTTGGCTTTTGCCGCTTTGGCGTCCTGCTTATGCTTTTTCTTCTGCGCCTTGTGCCACAGTTTCTGTTGATGGCTGTCAAGCAGGGCCAGCGACATCTCTTCCTGCATCTCTTTATACTGCTCGCTCAGGCGGGTAATGCGTAACTCACCACGCTGACGTTTGCGCTGCGTCAGGTTAACAATCAGAACGGCCACTACCGCAATGGCAATCACCACCGTCGCGATCTTTGCCAAAAACAACCCATATTGAGAAAGTAATTCCACGCGTTCCACCTTGATTTAACCACGAATCTTTCACGGCAGTGTACAACAGCCCTGCCCATGCGTCTCGCTCGTGACATTACCTCTGCGAGCCGTCTTCAGGAATCCCCCGATTCTGGTTTAAATATTTGCAAATTGTTAATTTTACAGCGATGCGTCCTGTAGACTGATTGAATTCTCATGCTAATTCGGGCATAAAGCCGAAAAGTCACACAATAAGGCGTCTTTGCATCACTGTGCGCCGAGGAGTCACCGTGCATTATCAACCGCAAAAAAATCTGCTGCAGAACCGCATCATTCTGGTCACTGGTGCCAGCGATGGCATTGGCCGCGAAGCGGCACTGACCTACGCTGACTATGGCGCGAGCGTAATTCTCATTGGCCGTAACGAAGAAAAACTCAAAGGAGTGGCTCAGGAGATTGACGCCGCCGGTGGCATTCCTGCCCGCTGGTACACGCTGGATCTGCTCACCTGTACCCCTGAAACGTGCCAGGAGCTTGCCCACCGCATCAGCACCCACTACCCACGGCTGGATGGCGTACTGCACAATGCCGGCTTGCTTGGGGAGGTTCGCCCGATGGATGAACAGGATCCTGAGATCTGGCAGCAGGTCATGCAGGTCAATATCAACGGCACCTTTTTCCTGACCCAGGCACTGCTTCCTTTATTACTCAAATCTGATTCCGGTTCGCTGGTGTTCACCTCCTCCAGCGTAGGGCGCGAAGGCCGCGCAAACTGGGGGGCGTATGCGGTCTCAAAATTCGCGACCGAAGGGATGATGCAGGTGCTGGCGGAGGAGTATCAGAGCCGTCATCTGCGCGTAAACTGCATTAACCCAGGCGGAACGCGCACCAAAATGCGCGCCAGCGCCTTCCCGACGGAAGATCCGCAGAAGTTAAAAACCCCGGCAGATATTATGCCGCTCTATCTCTGGCTGATGGGCGATGACAGCCGCCGTAAAACAGGGATGACCTTTGATGCCCAACCAGGCCGTAAACCCGGGATTTCGCAATGAGTGAAGAACGTCATCAGCAACGTCAGCAGCGCCTGAAAGAACAGGTTGATGCCCGTGTCGCCGCTGCGCAGGATGAACGCGGGATCATCATCGTGTTTACCGGCAACGGCAAAGGCAAAACCACCGCCGCCTTTGGTACCGCCACGCGCGCCGTTGGTCATGGGCAGAAAGTGGGTGTCATTCAGTTCATTAAAGGGGAATGGCCCAACGGTGAACGTAACTTACTTGAACCGCACGGGGTTGAGTTCCAGGTGATGGCGACAGGCTTTACGTGGGATACCCAAAACCGGGAAACCGACACCGCGGCCTGCCTCGCGGTATGGGAGCATGCAAAACGAATGCTGGCAGACCCGGCCCTGAACATGGTGTTACTGGATGAGATCACCTACATGGTCGCCTACGACTATCTGCCGCTGGACGCCGTACTGGAGGCACTCAGGAATCGCCCGGCACATCAGACGGTGATCGTCACAGGCCGCGGCTGTCATCGGGATATTCTGGAATTAGCGGATACCGTCAGCGAATTGCGTCCGGTTAAACATGCTTTTGATGCCGGTATCAAAGCGCAAATCGGCATTGATTACTGATAAAAAAGCCCGGTGATGTTAACCGGGCTTCTATTTTTAACCGTTGTTATTACGGCTGCCAGCGCGGCGATTATTGTTCACCTGGCTGTGGCGTTTCACCGCACGACGGATCTGGTTCGCCTTCATGCGACGACGATCTTTCTCTACCGCCACTTTTGAGGTGGTTTCTGGCGCCAGGCCCACCAGTTCACGCAGGTAATTGGTCTGCGTCAGGTCCAGTTCGGTATAGCCACCACGTGGCAGACCTTTTGGCAGCAGAATATCGCCGTAACGGACACGGATCAGACGGCTAACCTGCACGCCCACCGCTTCCCACAGACGACGAACCTCACGGTTACGGCCTTCGGTCAGGGTAACGTTGTACCACTGGTTGATCCCTTCACCACCGGTAAATTTGATGGTTTTGAACGCTGCAGGACCGTCTTCCAGCTGAACGCCACGCGACAGATCGCGCAGTTTGTTCTCATCAACCTGGCCGAACACGCGTACGGCGTATTCGCGTTCCACTTCACGGCTTGGGTGCATCAGACGGTTTGCCAGTTCACCATCCGTTGTGAACAGCAGAAGACCGCAGGTGTTCACATCCAGACGCCCCACGGCAATCCAGCGTGCGCCACGCAGTTTAGGCAGACGGTCAAATACCGTCGGGCGACCTTCCGGGTCGTTGCGCGTACACAGTTCACCTTCCGGCTTGTAGTACGCCAGCACGCGGCAGATCTGCTCAGCAGATTCTTTAACCGAGATAAGATGACCGTCGATACGGATTTTAAGGCCCGGCACGATTTCTACGCGGTCACCGAGCGTGGCGATTTTACCGTCCACACTCACGCGTCCGGCTTCAATAATGGCTTCGATTTCACGGCGTGAGCCGTGGCCGGCACGCGCCAGCACTTTCTGTAACTTCTCGCTCATTGAGCTTCCTCAGGTGTCGCCTTCACAGGCGTCGAATCAGGTCAAACCAGGGCTATGCCCTGATTTGATGGCCGCGTAGTATAGCTGCTTACACCTTTACAAGAAAGGCTTAACATCACCCACGCCTTCGCGAATCACTTCCGGTGCATCTTCCGTTAAATCGACAACCGTGGTCGGCTGCTGACCGAGGTAACCGCCATGAATAATCAACTCAACTACCTTTTCCAGACGGTCTTTGATCTCTTCCGGATCGGACTCGGTGAATTCACTGCCGGGCAGCATCAGCGAGGTTGAGAGCATCGGCTCACCCAGCGTTTCCAGCAAGGCCTGGGCAATCGGGTTAGACGGCACGCGCATCCCGATGGTTTTGCGCTTTTCCTGTAACAGACGGCGCGGAACCTCTTTCGTCCCTTTCAGGATGAAGGTGTAGTTGCCCGGCGTGTTATTTTTAATCAGACGAAATGCCACGTTATCGACATAAGCATAGGTCGATAGCTCAGAGAGATCCCGGCACATCAGGGTAAAGTTGTGACCGTCCGGCAACTGGCGAATACGGCAAATACGCTCCATCGCCGCTTTATCTTCAATCTTACAGCCCAGCGCATAACCCGAATCGGTCGGGTAGACGATAACGCCCCCTTTACGCACGATCTCCACGGCCTGATTGATCAGGCGCGGCTGCGGATTATCCGGATGAATATAGAAAAACTGACTCATACTTCCCTCTCTTCAAGTTGCTGTGGCTGTTCCCAGAGCTGCCAGACAGGCTCAACGCCTGCGGGTAGCCAGAGCTTGCGTCCCAGTTCTATCCACGCACAGGGCTGATGAAAATCTGAGCCTTGCGACGCCAGCAAACCAAACTGGCGGGCGTAGGTCGCAAGCTGCGAACGCTCGTTGGGCGCCTGCTGACACTGGGCGACTTCCATCGCCTCGCCACCGCATTCGGCAAAATGCGCCAGCAGTCTTTTCAGCCATTTAGCAGAAAGATTATACCGCCCCGGATGGGCCAGCACGGCCTTACCGCCAGAATGATGAATCACATCAATAGCTTGTTTTATTGTACACCACTGTGGCGGAACATATCCGGTTTTCCCGCGAGCCAGATAGCGTTTAAAGACATCCGCTATCGTTGTGGCCTTGCCCACCTCAACCAGAAAACGGGCAAAATGACCGCGCGTTACCGCGCCCCCATTTGCCAGCCTTTGTGCCCCCTCCAGTGCGCCCGGAATATGCGCCTTTTCAAGACGTTCAGCGATCATTTCTGCGCGCTGGTTGCGGCGCGTTTTTTGTTCTTGCAAAAACGCACACATTACCGGATGGTCTATATCGATGTTCAGGCCAACGATATGGATTTCGTGATTCTCCCAGACGGTCGATATCTCGACGCCAGGAACCAGTTTGAGTGCCAGACCACTGCGGGCAATCTCGGCGCGCGCGGCTGGAATGGCATCGGTTGTATCGTGATCGGTTATGGCCAGCGTGCCAACCCGCATTTCAACGGCACGATGCACCAACGCTTCGGGCGTCAGCAGACCATCGGAGGCCTGGGTATGGCTGTGTAAATCATAAATTACGGCGTAGGTGGTATCGTTCAAAGCACTTCCCGTCACAGGTTAGAGACATCTTAAAAGCCCATGATACCGACTTGCCACGAAATTCTGAAATCAAGGGTTGACAATACGCCATCGAACTAGTTAACTAGTACGCAAGTTCACACGAGAAAGGTATCTGAAAATGACTGCACATTTCACTCTGCACGGTTGGTGGCGCACTTCCTGATTTCCGGGCAGTGTCACACGTCTGCGTACAGCAAACAGATACCCGCCCGCTCATCAGCGGGCTTTTTTTTGAACAGAATAAATGAGAACAACATAATGCAAACAGCCAAACCACACCTCGAATTGCTGACCAGCGAGGCGGCCTATCGCCACAACCCAACCGCGCTGTTTCATCAGGTCTGCGGTGCGCGTCCAGCCACGTTGTTACTGGAATCCGCCGATATTGACAGCAAAGACGATCTCAAGAGCCTGCTGTTGGTGGACAGCGCGCTGCGCATTACGGCGCTAGGTGACACTGTCACTATCAAAGCGTTATCGGATAACGGTGCGGCTCTGCTGCCGTTACTGGATGCGAGCCTGCCTGCTGGTATCGAAAATGAACACCATCCTGAAATGCGCGTTCTGCACTTCCCGGCGGTGAGCCAACTGCTGGACGAAGACGCACGCCTGTGCTCTCTTTCCGTTTTTGATGCCTTCCGTCTGCTGCAAAATCTGGTCACCGTGCCGGAAGATGAACGCGAAGCAATGTTCTTTGGCGGGCTGTTTGCTTACGACCTGGTGGCCGGGTTCGAAGATTTACCGGACATTGAACAGGGTAACCGCTGCCCCGACTACTGCTTCTACCTGGCCGAAACCTTACTGGTGATCGACCACCAGAAAAAAAACACCCGTATTCAGGCAAGCCTCTTCACGCCATCCGCGACAGAGAAAAAACGCCTTGAGCAGCGTATTGAGCAGTTGCAGCAACAAATGACCGAAGCGCCGCCTGCGCTGCCTGTACATCGTGTCGAGAAAATGACCTGTGAGGTTAATCAGAGCGACGATCAGTACGGTGCCGTGGTTCGCCAGATGCAAAAAGCGATTCGCGCCGGAGAAATTTTCCAGGTTGTTCCGTCCCGTCGTTTCTCTCTGCCCTGCCCGTCGCCGCTCGCGGCCTATGACGTGCTGAAAAAGAGCAACCCAAGCCCGTACATGTTCTTTATGCAGGACAACGATTTCACCCTGTTTGGCGCATCCCCTGAAAGTTCACTGAAATATGACGCCACCAGCCGCCAGATTGAGATCTACCCGATTGCCGGAACCCGGCCACGCGGCCGTCGAGCCAATGGCTCGCTGGATCGCGATCTCGACAGCCGTATTGAGCTGGAAATGCGTACCGACCATAAAGAGCTCTCCGAGCATCTGATGCTGGTTGATCTGGCCCGTAACGACCTGGCGCGCATTTGTACCCCTGGCAGCCGCTACGTGGCGGACTTAACCAAGGTCGACCGCTACTCGTTTGTTATGCATCTGGTATCCCGCGTGGTGGGCGAACTGCGCAGTGACCTCGACGTGCTTCACGCCTACCGCGCCTGTATGAACATGGGCACGCTGAGCGGCGCGCCGAAAGTTCGCGCCATGCAGCTGATCGCGGCGGCTGAAGGGCGCCGTCGCGGCAGTTACGGTGGTGCAGTGGGCTACTTCACTGCCCATGGCGATCTGGATACCTGCATTGTGATCCGCTCCGCCTACGTTGAGGACGGTATCGCTACCGTGCAGGCAGGCGCAGGGATTGTTCTGGATTCTGTTCCGCAGTCTGAAGCTGACGAAACCCGCAGTAAAGCCCGCGCGGTATTGCGAGCCATTGCTACCGCACATCACGCACAGGAGATTTTCTGATGGCTGACATTCTGCTGCTCGATAACATCGACTCTTTTACCTATAACCTGGCAGATCAGCTGCGTGCGAATGGTCACAACGTCGTTATCTATCGTAACCATGTTCCGGCACAGACGCTGATAGACCGTCTGGCAACCATGCAAAACCCGGTGCTGATGCTCTCTCCTGGCCCAGGTGCCCCCAGTGAAGCGGGCTGTATGCCGGAGCTGCTGACCCGTATGCGCGGTAAACTGCCGATTATCGGTATCTGCCTGGGTCACCAGGCGATTGTGGAAGCCTATGGCGGCTATGTGGGTCAGGCAGGTGAAATCCTGCATGGCAAAGCCTCCAGCATTGAACATGACGGCCAGGCGATGTTTGCCGGCCTGCCAAATCCGCTGCCGGTTGCGCGCTATCACTCCCTGGTGGGCAGCAACATCCCGGCCGGGCTGACCATTAACGCCTCGTTTGAAGGGATGGTGATGGCCGTGCGCCACGATGCGGATCGCGTCTGCGGCATGCAGTTCCATCCGGAGTCGATTCTCACGACCCATGGCGCGCGACTGCTGGAGCAGACGCTGGACTGGGCGTTGCAGAAACTGGAGCAGACCAACACGCTGCAACCGATTCTGGAAAAGCTGTATCAGGCGCAGACCCTGAGCCAGCAGGAGAGCCACCAGCTCTTTTCTGCCGTGGTTCGCGGTGAGCTGAAACCTGAACAGCTGGCGGCCGCACTGGTAAGCATGAAAGTGCGCGGCGAAAGCCCGCAAGAAATCGCCGGTGCCGCCACGGCCCTGCTGGAAAATGCCGCCTCCTTCCCGCGCCCGGATTATCAGTTTGCGGATATCGTCGGCACCGGGGGAGATGGCAGCAATAGCATCAATATCTCCACCGCCAGTGCCTTCGTGGCCGCGGCGTGTGGCCTGAAGGTGGCGAAACACGGTAACCGCAGCGTCTCCAGCCGCTCGGGCTCGTCCGATTTGCTGGCTGCCTTCGGCATTAACCTGGATATGAACGCCGAACGCTCCCGTGAAGCGCTGGACGATCTGGGCGTCTGCTTCCTGTTTGCGCCGAAGTATCACACTGGTTTCCGCCATGCGATGCCGGTTCGTCAGCAGCTCAAAACACGCACGCTGTTTAACGTACTGGGGCCGCTGATCAACCCGGCGCACCCGCCGCTGGCGCTGATTGGTGTTTACAGCCCGGAACTGGTTCTGCCAATTGCGGAAACCTTGCGCGTGCTCGGTTATCAGCGCGCAGCAGTGGTTCACAGCGGGGGTATGGATGAAGTGTCCCTTCACGCGCCAACTCTCGTCGCGGAACTGCGCAATGGCGAAATCCTGAGCTACCAGCTGGAAGCCGCCGACTTTGGTTTAACGCCGTATCATCAGGAGGCGCTGGCAGGCGGCACGCCGGAAGAAAACCGTGACATTCTCACGCGCTTATTACAAGGTAAGGGAGAGGTCGCCCATGAGGCAGCCGTGGCAGCCAACGTCGCCATGCTGATGCGATTGCACGGCGAAGAGGATCTCAAAGCCAACGCACAAAAAGTTCTGGACGTACTGCGCTCTGGTGCAGCTTACGATCGCGTTACCGCACTTGCGGCAAGAGGGTAAAGAATGCAGACCGTTTTAGCGAAAATCGTTGCCGATAAGGCCATCTGGGTGGAAGCCCGCAAAGCGCAGCAGCCGCTTGCCAGTTTTCAGAACGACGTCGTCCCAAGCAGCCGTCGTTTCTATGATGCCCTGCAGGGCGCGCGCACCGCATTTATTCTTGAGTGCAAAAAAGCCTCCCCGTCGAAAGGCGTTATCCGTGAGGATTTCGATCCGGCGCGTATTGCCGGCATTTATAAGCATCATGCGTCGGCGATCTCTGTGCTGACGGATGAGAAATATTTCCAGGGCAGCTTCGATTTTCTGCCTGTTGTCAGCAGCATCGCGCCGCAACCGATTCTGTGCAAAGACTTTATTATCGACCCGTATCAGATCTGGCTGGCGCGTTTTTACCAGGCTGACGCCTGCCTGCTAATGCTCTCGGTGCTCGACGACGAGCAGTATCGCCAGCTGGCTGCGGTGGCGCACAGCCTCAACATGGGCGTGCTGACCGAGGTGAGCAACGAAGAAGAGCTGGATCGAGCCATTGCACTGCAGGCGAAAGTGGTCGGGATTAACAACCGCGATCTGCGCGATCTGTCAATTGACCTGAATCGTACGCGTCAGCTGGCACCGCGTCTGGGCTCTGGCGTGACTGTTATCAGTGAATCCGGGATCAACAGCTACGCCCAGGTGCGTGAGCTGAGCCACTTTGCCAACGGTTTTCTGATTGGCTCCGCGATGATGGCACATGACGATCTCAATGCCGCAGTGCGTCGGGTGCTGTTGGGTGAAAACAAAGTGTGTGGCTTAACCCGCGAACAGGATGCCCAAGCCGCCTATGAGGCGGGGGCTATTTACGGCGGGTTGATCTTTGTGGACGCCTCACCGCGTGCGGTGAGCGATGAACAGGCACGCAAGGTGATAGCGGCAGCCCCACTCAGCTATGTGGGCGTCTTCCGTAACGCTGATATTGCGGACGTTACGGCAAAAGCCGAGGCGTTATCCCTTAGTGCAGTACAACTGCACGGTGATGAAGATCAGGCATACATCGATGCCCTGCGTGCCGGGCTGGCTCCTCAGGTTCAGATCTGGAAAGCGCAGAGCGTGGGCAGCACCCTGCCAGCACGTAACCTGAATCATGTTGATAAATACGTGCTCGATAACGGCCAGGGCGGTACAGGCCAGCGTTTTGACTGGTCACTGCTGAACGGCGAAGCGCTGGACAATGTCCTGCTGGCGGGTGGACTTAGCCCGGATAACTGTGTGGAAGCAGCCAAAACCGGCTGCGCGGGCCTCGATTTCAATTCAGGCGTAGAGTCGCAACCGGGCATCAAAGATGCCAGTAAGCTGGCCTCGGTATTTAAAACTCTGCGTGCATATTAAGGAAGAAAAAATGACGACATTACTTAACCCGTATTTTGGTGAGTTCGGCGGGATGTACGTTCCGCAGATCCTGATGCCCGCACTGCGCCAGCTGGAAGAAGCGTTTGTGAGCGCACAGAAAGATCCAGCGTTTCAGGCTGAATTTACCGACCTGCTGAAAAACTACGCGGGCCGTCCAACAGCGCTGACCAAATGCCGCAACCTGACGGAAGGCACCAAAACCACGCTGTACCTCAAGCGTGAAGACCTGCTGCACGGCGGCGCGCATAAAACCAACCAGGTGTTAGGACAGGCGCTGCTGGCAAAACGGATGGGCAAAACCGAGATCATCGCCGAAACCGGCGCGGGTCAGCACGGCGTGGCATCAGCACTGGCCAGCGCCCTCCTCGGCCTGAAATGCCGCATCTATATGGGGGCGAAAGACGTTGAGCGTCAGTCTCCGAACGTATTCCGTATGCGTCTGATGGGCGCAGAAGTGATCCCGGTTCACAGTGGTTCAGCCACGCTGAAAGATGCCTGTAACGAAGCGCTGCGCGACTGGTCTGGTAGCTATGAAACCGCGCACTACATGCTCGGCACGGCCGCTGGCCCGCACCCGTTCCCGACTATCGTGCGTGAATTCCAGCGCATGATTGGCGAAGAGACCAAAGCGCAGATCCTTGAAAAAGAAGGCCGTCTGCCGGACGCGGTGATTGCCTGTGTGGGCGGAGGGTCAAACGCCATCGGGATGTTCGCTGATTTTATCGACGAAACCCGTGTTGGCCTGATCGGCGTGGAGCCAGCGGGTCACGGGATTGAAACCGGTGAGCACGGCGCTCCGCTGAAACATGGCCGCGTGGGGATCTACTTCGGCATGAAAGCGCCGATGATGCAGACCGATGAAGGTCAGATTGAAGAGTCGTACTCCATCTCTGCCGGTCTGGATTTCCCGTCCGTCGGGCCACAGCATGCGTTCCTGAACAGCACCGGACGCGCGGACTACGTCTCCATCACCGATGACGAAGCGCTGGAAGCGTTTAAGACGCTGTGCCGCAGCGAAGGGATCATACCGGCACTGGAGTCCTCGCATGCTCTGGCGCATGCGCTGAAAATGATGAAAGAAAACCCGGAAAAAGAGCAACTGCTGGTCGTTAACCTTTCCGGTCGCGGTGATAAAGATATCTTCACCGTTCACGATATTCTGAAAGCACGAGGGGAAATCTGATGGAACGCTACGATAACGCATTTGCACAACTGAAATCCCGCCAGGAAGGCGCGTTCGTTCCCTTCGTCACGCTGGGCGATCCGGGCCCGGAGCAGTCGCTAAAAATTATCGACACCCTGATTGAAGCCGGTGCCGATGCGCTGGAGTTGGGGATCCCGTTCTCTGACCCGCTGGCGGATGGCCCGACCATTCAGAACGCCACCCTGCGTGCCTTTGCCGTGGGCGTCACCCCAACGCAGTGTTTTGAGATGCTGGCCGCGATCCGTCAGAAGCACCCGACCATTCCGATTGGCCTGCTGATGTATGCCAACCTGGTCTTTAACCGCGGAATCGACGAATTTTATGCCGAGTGCGCGCGGGTCGGCGTAGACTCCGTGCTGGTGGCCGACGTCCCGGTTGAAGAATCTGCACCGTTCCGCCAGGCGGCTATGCGTCATAACGTGGCGCCGATTTTCATCTGCCCGCCAAACGCCGATGACGAACTGCTGCGCCAGATTGCATCTTACGGCCGTGGTTACACCTACCTGCTCTCCCGCGCGGGCGTGACGGGTGCTGAAAACAAAGCCGCGCTGCCGCTGCATCATCTGGTAGAAAAACTGGCTGAATACCACGCAGCGCCTCCGCTGCAGGGATTCGGGATTTCATCCCCGGATCAGGTTACGGCGGCAATTGACGCAAAAGCGGCAGGCGCGATCTCCGGCTCTGCTATCGTCAAAATCATTGAGAAGAACGTGGACAAACCCGATCAGATGCTGGCTGAACTCAAAGCATTTGTTACGGCGATGAAAGCAGCAACGCGTAAAGCCTGATCCTTCCACCGTCTGGCGACTCAGCCAGACGGTCTTCCTCTTATATTCCCGCTATCACTTAAGCGTTACGCCAAAATTGATCCCATCGATATTTTCGGCGTGAATGGCTTTTCAAACCTTGCCGTAAGCGTATGATTTGGTCTCTTTTCGGCTTTAAACCTTCTGAGTTCAGAGGCTTACTCATGTCATGGCAATACTTCAAACAGACTTACCTGGTTAAGTTCTGGTCACCAGTACCGGCCGTCATCGCGGCGGGGATCCTTTCCACCTACTATTTCGGCATTACCGGCACCTTCTGGGCCGTAACCGGCGAATTCACCCGCTGGGGTGGGCAACTGCTGCAGCTCGCTGGCGTACATACCGAGGAGTGGGGTTACTTTAAGCTTATTCATCTGGACGGCACGCCGCTGACCCGTATCGACGGTATGATGATTATCGGCATGTTCGGGGGCTGTTTTGCCGCCGCGCTGTGGGCTAACAACGTTAAGTTGCGAATGCCTAAAAGCCGGATACGCGTTATGCAGGCGATTGTCGGCGGCATGATTGCCGGATTCGGCGCCCGTCTGGCGATGGGGTGTAACCTGGCCGCTTTCTTTACCGGCATTCCACAGTTTTCGCTGCACGCCTGGTTTTTTGCTGTCGCCACGGCGATTGGCTCTTACTTTGGCGCGAAGTTTACCCTCCTGCCGCTGTTCCGCATTCCGGTCAAAATGGTGAAGGTCAGCGCTGCCTCGCCGCTGACGCAAAAGCCTTCTCAGGCGCGTCGTCGTTTTCGTCTCGGCATGTTGGTCTTTTTCGCCATGGTCGCCTGGGCGCTCTGTACGGCGCTCAACCAGCCTAAGCTGGGCCTGGCCATGCTGTTCGGTGTCGGTTTCGGCCTGCTGATAGAACGTGCGCAGATTTGCTTCACCTCGGCGTTTCGCGATATGTGGATCACCGGCCGTACAATGATGGCCAAAGCGATTATTGCGGGTATGGCGGTAAGCGCCATTGGCATCTTCAGCTATGTGCAACTGGGTGTTGAGCCGAAAATCATGTGGGCTGGTCCGAACGCGGTGATTGGCGGTCTGCTGTTTGGCTTCGGAATTGTACTGGCTGGCGGGTGTGAAACCGGCTGGATGTACCGCGCGGTTGAAGGTCAGGTGCATTACTGGTGGGTAGGTCTGGGGAACGTCATCGGCTCCACCCTGCTGGCCTGGTACTGGGACGATTTGTCTCCGGTGCTGGCCACGAACTGGGACAAGGTGAATCTGCTCAGCACGTTTGGCCCGCTCGGCGGGCTGCTGGTGACCTACGCCCTGCTGCTGGTCGCTTTTTTACTGGTTGTCGCGCAAGAGAAACGCTTCTTTCGCCGTGCCACGGTTAAACCTGAACCCCAGGAGAATGCAGCATGAAAGAGATTGTGCCTGACTACCGCCTTGATATGGTCGGTGAACCGTGTCCTTACCCGGCTGTCGCTACGCTTGAAGCGCTCCCGCAGCTTCAAAAAGGGGAAATTCTGGAAGTGGTGAGCGACTGCCCGCAGTCCATCAACAACATTCCTCTGGATGCCAAAAACCACGGTTACACCGTACTGGATATTCAGCAGGATGGCCCGACCATTCGCTATCTTATCCAGAAGTAAACCGCCAGGTGACGGGGGGCGTCCCCCCCGTCAAAAAAGCTGCCTCACCTCCCATTTTGATGGCGAATACAGCGCCACTGAAAATGGTAGCACTACACTTAAAGTGGATAAAAAACAAACAGGAGGTGAGGTATGTTTAATTCAATTTTAGTCCCTGTCGATATCTCTGAAAGTCGTCTGACCGAACAGGTGATTCCCTATGTTCAGGCAAACGCAGCAATCGGTAACGGTAAAATCCATTTTCTGACGGTAGTGCCTTCTTTCCCTTACTATTCATCGCTTGGGCTGGCGTATTCGGTTGAAATGCCAAAGCTGGCGGAGATTCAGGAGGAAGCCCTTACGAAGCTCAAAGAGATGGTTAAGCAGTTTAATTTACCTGCCGATCGTGTGGAGACACACGCCATCTCAGGTGCGCCTAAAGATCAGATCCTGAAGCTGGCTGACAGTATCAACGCAGACCTTATTATCATTGCGTCCCATCGACCGGATATCACAACCTACCTTTTAGGTTCAAACGCGGCGGTTGTGGTACGCCATGCAAAATGCCCGGTGCTGGTTGTACGCTAGCGAGGCTGCTGAGAAACTTAAGCCCCGGAATTCCGGGGCTTATTTAAGACGTTGTACAATAAAATAATTTCGATAAACGGACTTAACAATGAAAAAAGTAGTGATGCTGGTATGCCTTGCCACAGCAATAACGGGCTGTGCTCCTCTCGCGCCTGAAGGTTGTCAGAAGAAAACCGCTCTCGACTCGTGCTCCTATAAGCAGTCCGGTAAAGTCTCCGATAAGGATATCTATGGTCAACAGGCTGCCGCGATAAAGAAAGCGCTGGACTCGGCGCTGGCCGATCCACACGCCTGGAATGGTAAGCGATGCAACATGCATCTCGACTTTACCGTCGACGGGCTACTGCAGAACCTGGAGATAAAAGGCGGAGACAAAGCATATTGCCAGGCTTTAGCCGACGCGGCAACACGGGCCACCTTCCCGCCCTTCACAGACGAGCGTGTGTTTCAGGATATGGGTTCTGCCCGCTGGAACATGGAGGGGCAACCGTAGAGGTAAGCCGGTAGAAAGACTGGCCATGTTCTGGCCAGTCCCGGAAAGTAGAATCAGAAACGATAACCTGCAGAGAACATAAATACCCATGGATCCAGACGGGTACTGATGCTTTGTTGCTGTCCGCCTGCCTTGAAGCGGACATCGGTATCGATATCCATATACCAGACTGAGGCGTTAATTAACCAGTCGCGGTTAATGAGATAGTCCATCCCCACCTGTCCTGCCACGCCCCATGAATCTTTCAGACTGAGATCGGTCAGTCCGGCCTCTTTACCGGTATCGTTAAACTTCTCATCAAAGAAGGTTGTGTAGTTCACGCCTGCGCCAATATAGGGACGCAGTTTGCTGCTTGAGTCACCAAAGTACCACTGCGCCATCAGCGTTGGCGGCAGATGATGCACCGTGGCGATATCACCGGTTGGGCCTAAACCAACGCGATGACGGAATGGCGTCGCTGCCAGAAGCTCAACGCCAATGTTATCCGTCGCCATATACGTGAATGTTAAACCTAACTGGGTGTTGTTGCTGACGTTGAAGCCGCCCATTCCCAGCACGTTATCAGAACCTTCAGTTGGACGTACCGTTGCCGAACCGGCACGAATAAAGAATTCACCTGCTTCATGCGCATACGCGCCGCCAGAGAGACTGCTTAAGATAAGGGCTGCCACCGCTAATTTTTTCATATCCGCTCCATCGTTGTGGTTTTAGCTGCGGATGAGAATATACTCACAAATGAGTAATAAGTGATCTGTCACAGATCACATTAAAACCAGTAACTTAACATTCATTGATCTGGGTTAATTTTTGGTGACACACCGTAAGGCCAAAAGTTGTTCTTACGTCAATTTTTGGCATTTCCCGGTTACAAAATTTTCTGTTTCCCCCCTCTTGCTCTTCGAATGGCGGCTGGATAATTTAGCGCTCTCACAATGTGATTTGATGCGTTCTTTTTTGCAGGTGTGCCATGAGTGATATGAACCCGTGCATGACGTGCGGAGCCTGTTGTGCGTATTTTCGAGTCTCTTTCTACTGGGCCGAAGCCAGCGATGGCGGCGGCACCGTTCCGGTTCATCTCACTGAACCGTTATCCCCTTTTCTGCGCTGCATGAGCGGTACGAATCAAAAGCAGGCCCGCTGTGTGGCGTTACAAGGCGAGCCAGGCGTGTCGACCCGCTGCTCCATCTATGAGGATCGCCCCAGCCCGTGTCGGGACTTTGCGATGTCTGGCGAAGAGGGTCAGGTCAACGAAGCCTGTAATCGCGCCCGCGCGCGCTTCGGATTACCGCCGCTTTACAAAGATATGCTTTTCCATACAAGCCTTGATGCTGCCACGACCGCGTTATCCGGTGTACAATTGCCGGCTAATTAACACCTGCAATACTCAAGGAGAGTGCATGTCTATCACGGCGAAGTCTGTCTACCGTGACACGGGAAACTTTTTCCGCAATCAGTTCGTAACCTTTTTACTGATCGCGTTGTTATGCGCCTTTATTACGGTGGTGCTGGGTCACGCGTTCTCTCCGAGTGACGAACAGATCGCCAGCCTGAGCCAGGGCGACCATCTTGCAGGGAGCGTGGGGTTGTTTGAGCTGGTGCAAAACATGACGCCAGAGCAGCAGCAAATCCTGCTGCGGGCCTCTGCGGCATCGACTTTCTCTGGACTGATCGGTAATGCCATTCTCGCGGGCGGTGTTCTGCTGATGATCCAGCTGGTTTCTGCAGGCCACCGCGTCAGCGCCTTACGGGCGATCGGTGCCAGCGCGCCGGTATTGCCTAAGCTGTTTATCCTCATCTTTTTAACCACCCTGCTGGTACAAATGGGGATCATGCTCGTTGTGGTTCCAGGCGTGCTGCTGGCTATCGTCCTCGCGTTCGCTCCGGTGATGGTGGTGCAGGACAAAATGGGGATCTTTACCGCCATGCGCAGCAGCATCAAACTGGCATGGGCCAACATGCGCCTGGTGGCACCGGCCGTAATTAGCTGGCTGCTGGCCAAAACGCTCCTGCTGCTGTTTGCCCCAAACTTTGCAGTCTTAACGCCGAACGTCGGTGCGGTGGTAGCCAACACGCTGAGTAACCTGATTTCAGCGATACTGCTGGTTTATCTGTTCCGCCTGTATATGTTAATTCGTCAGTAATCCTGTGGCCGGGTGCATCGCAAAACCCGGCCCCACACAGAAGATGGAATCACAGAATGAAGCAGTTTCTTGATTTTTTACCGCTGGTCGTGTTTTTCGCGTTTTATAAGCTGTATGACATTTATGCAGCCACAATGGCGCTGATCGTTGCTACCGCTATCGTGCTGATCTACAGCTGGGTTCGCTATCGTAAAGTCGAAAAAATGGCTCTGATTACGTTCGCACTGGTGGCCGTGTTCGGTGGGCTGACGCTGTTCTTCCACAATGATGAATTCATTAAATGGAAAGTCACCGTGATTTACGCGCTGTTTGCCGGTGCGTTGCTGATCAGCCAGTGGGTAATGAAAAAGCCACTGATCCAGCGCATGCTGGGTAAAGAGCTGACGCTGCCACAGGAAGTATGGTCTCGTCTGAATATCGCCTGGGCGCTGTTCTTTATTCTTTGCGGCCTGGCGAATATCTACATCGCCTTCTGGCTGCCGCAGAGTATCTGGGTCAACTTCAAGGTCTTTGGCCTGACAGCGCTGACGCTCATCTTCACTCTGTTAAGCGGTGTCTATATCTACCGGCACATGCCGCAGGATGATAAACACTGATGAATCCCCGACCAGAACGTGCACAACAGGCGTTCTGGTCTATTCTCTCCTGCCAAAAATCATAGTAGCATCCCGCCTGAAGTCTTCAGTTACGAGTTTAAAACAATGACAACAAATGACGCCCCTCAGGGCGAACTGGTTTTACGCACACTGGCAATGCCTGCGGACACGAATGCCAATGGCGATATTTTTGGCGGCTGGCTGATGTCGCAAATGGATATGGGCGGCGCAATTCTGGCAAAAGAGATCGCGCATGGTCGCGTTGTGACCGTCCGGGTGGATGGGATGACCTTCCTGCGCCCGGTCGCGGTGGGTGATGTGGTCTGCTGCTATGCACGCTGCGTCAAGCGCGGTAATACTTCCATTTCCATTAACATTGAAGTCTGGGTGAAAAAGGTCTCATCTGAACCGATTGGACAGCGTTATAAAGCAACAGAAGCGCTGTTTATTTATGTGGCAGTCGATAGCGAGGGCAAACCCCGCCAGCTGCCTCAGGCCTGATCGTCAGACATAAAAAAGCCTCCTTTCGGAGGCTTTTCTTATTCCATCTGCGCCCCGCCGTTCAGGCGGAAAACAATATTAACGATCAACCCACTGCCTGGTTTGCCTGGCTCATAACGCCATCTGCGCATCGCCGATTTCACTTCTCGCTCAAACATATTTGAAGGCTGAGCAGACAAGATTTCCACGTTATCAACACGCCCGTCCGGGGTAACGTCAAATTTGACCCGCACACGACCTTCAATGCGCAACGCCTGAGCACGAGGAGGATATTGCGGCTGGTTGCGGCTCACGGCGCGCGGGCCAGCGGGCGCGGTTGGCGTCGGTTTTGCGGTCGCGGGCGTGTTATTCATCAACGGACGCGAAGGCGCTGTGTTTTCTACCCTCTGCGTAGCGCGTGGTTCAACCGGACGTTCTTCCCGTTTAGGGCGCTCCTCCACCTTTTTCACCGGTTTTGGTTTCGGCTTAGGCTTCGGTTTGGGTTCTGGCTTATGGATCACCACCGGCGCTTCCTTTGGTGGCTCCGGAACCGGCTCAGGTTCTGGTTCTGGCTCCGGCTCAGCAACCGGCTGCGGCGGTGGTGCAACCTGCGGCGGCTCAAGATCCGCAGGCGAGACCATCGTCACTGAAATGGGCTGCGAAGGCGCTGGCATTTCAATAACCTGATGAACCGAGGTATAGAGCAAACCCGCCACGACAGCACCGTGAATCACGACAGAAAGCAGCGTCGGCCAGGGAAAGCGGCGAGGTAAATCAAGGGTCATCGAAGTCATAATCATCAACGTTAAAAAACCGAATCCTGATTTTAAATGCAAATAGCAATCATATTCAATAAGACACTTTGTTCTGGCGCAATTTAGGCGCGGGAGAGGCCAAAAAAGAGGCATTCAGATCAGGGTATTAACATTGTTTTTATTTTACATTGCAGTCAGTTGTCCTTTCACATAACGTAACTGACACTTTTAATGGTTAAGGAGCTTCACCGTGTTTTACGTGATTTACTCTGAAGATGTCGCTGATTCCCTGGAAAAACGCCAGTCTGTACGCCCTGCTCACCTCGCACGCTTACAGTTGCTGCAGGATGAAGGGCGTTTACTGACTGCGGGCCCTATGCCGGCCGTCGACAGCAACGATCCGGGTGCTGCCGGTTTTTCTGGCTCCACGGTGATTGCCGAGTTTGAATCCCTGGAGGCCGCTCAGGCCTGGGCCGATGCCGATCCGTACGTTGCTGCGGGTGTGTATGCGAAAGTGACGGTTCGACCGTACAAGAAAGTGTTCTGATACTAAAAAAGGCTCCCTCAGGAGCCTTTCTTTCAATCAATGCAGCGATGCTAACCGCGCCGCAAACCCGACAAACAACAGTCCTATCAGGCCGTTCCCCAGCTTTGCCAGTTTCTTTTTCGTTTTCAGATAACGTGTGACAAAAGCGCCTGAGAAGATCAGGAAGCTCATATACATAAAGCTTATTAGCTCAAGCGTGGTCGCGAGGATCAGGAAAGAGGTACCGGTATTCTTCGCATTCACATCGATAAATTGAACAAAGAACGAGACGTAGAACAGAATCGCTTTCGGGTTCGTCAGGCTCAATACCAGCGAGCGTTTCATGATCATGCTGGCAGGCTCGGTACCGCTTTCATGTGTATTATTCTGACGGGTAATGACCGACCAGAGCATTTTGCCGCCCAGCCACAGCAGATAAAAAGCACCTAAATAACGTACGATATTAAACAGTACCGGTGTGGTCTGAATTAACGCGGCAACGCCCGCCCAGGCCAGGAACATCAGTACGGCATCGCCGATAAACACGCCGGTGGCGGCGAGATACCCTTTTTTAACGCCGTGACCAATCCCGGTTTTCAGCACAAATAAAGTATTCGGCCCTGGCACCAGTACGATAAAAAATGCGCCGACAACGTATGTCCAGAAATTCAGTACGCCAAACTCCGCAAACACTTCTCCCTCCTTTTGCTCAACACAACAGGAATAGCGCTGCAAAGACGCTATTCCCAACAACCAGACGCCATAAAATCATTGGGCACCTTGCGGTGCCCTGATGGTTCTCAGAAATCCTGGACTGCGAACAGCAACGCGTTGCGGTGCCGGGTCATTCCACATTTCCTGATGGCGTGTATACGCATATTGCGGCGGGATTGTGCTTCCAGCCAACGAGCCTTACGACGGTTCACCTGTCGCAACATGCGCCAGCGCCCTACTTCAGTTCTACTGCGCTTCATGTCTACAACTCTTTCTTTAAAAGAGAGGCCATTATAAACCCAACCCTGCAGCAAACCAGCGCTTTTACCTGGCGTTTTTATTTGCCAGATGATTCCTTATGCGTACACTCATAACAATACGCTTTCAAAAGGATTTTTTTACCTATGACAACCTTCTACACCGTGGTGAGTTGGCTGGTCATTCTGGGATACTGGCTGTTAATCGCGGGTGTGACATTGCGCATCCTGATGAAGCGCAGAGCCGTACCCTCTGCCATGGCCTGGCTTCTTATAATTTATATCCTGCCGCTGGTAGGAATTATTGCCTATCTCTCTTTCGGTGAACTTCATCTGGGCAAGCGTCGTGCCGAGCGTGCCCGGGCCATGTGGCCTTCCACCGCCAAATGGCTGAGCGATCTTAAAGCCTGTAAACACATCTTCGCAGAGGAAAACAGCAGCGTTGCCTCCTCATTATTTAAACTGTGTGAACTCAGACAAGGTATTGGAGGGGTAAAAGGTAATCAGCTCCAGCTGCTGACCTCTTCTGATGACGTCATGCAGGCCTTGATCCGCGATATTCAACTGGCTCGTCACAATATCGAGATGGTGTTCTATATCTGGCAGCCCGGCGGGATGGCAGACCAGGTAGCGGAATCACTGATGGCTGCCGCACGTCGTGGCATTCACTGCCGTTTGATGCTCGACTCCGCAGGCAGCGTCGCCTTTTTCCGTAGCCCCTGGGCAGGGATGATGCGTAATGCCGGCATCGAAGTGGTCGAGGCGTTAAAGGTCAATTTACTGCGCGTTTTCCTGCGCCGGATGGATCTTCGCCAGCACCGCAAGATGATCATGATCGACAACTATATTGCCTATACCGGCAGCATGAACATGGTTGACCCCCGCTTCTTCAAGCAGGACTCGGGGGTCGGCCAGTGGATTGACCTGATGGCAAGGATGGAAGGGCCGATCGCCACCTCCATGGGGATTGTCTATTCCTGCGACTGGGAGATAGAAACCGGTAAGCGTATTCTCCCGCCGCCACCGGATGGCAATATCATGCCCTTTGAAGAGGCCAGCGGACATACCATCCATACCATTGCCTCCGGGCCGGGTTTCCCGGAGGATTTAATCCATCAGGCGCTGCTGACCGCCACTTACGCGGCGCGTGAGTATCTGATCATGACCACGCCCTACTTCGTACCCAGCGATGACCTGCTGCACGCAATCTGCACTGCGGCACAGCGCGGTGTTGATGTCAGCATTATTCTGCCGCGCAAAAATGACTCGCTTCTGGTGGGCTGGGCCAGCCGCGCGTTCTTTAGCGAACTGCTTGCCGCCGGGGTTAAAATTTACCAGTTTGAAGGCGGGCTCCTGCATACCAAAAGCGTCCTCGTGGACGGTGAGCTAAGCCTGGTGGGCACGGTAAACCTGGATATGCGCAGCCTGTGGTTAAACTTTGAAATCACGCTGGTCATTGATGATGCCGGATTCGGCGGTGATCTGGCGGCGGTACAGGACGATTATATCTCCCGTTCGCGCCTGCTGGATGCCCGGCTGTGGGTAAAACGTCCGCTGTGGCAGAGAATTGCTGAACGACTGTTTTACTTCTTTAGTCCGTTGCTGTAAAACGTGCCCAACGATGTTTAACAGGTAGTCATCATGGAAATGGATCTGAACAATCGCCTGACCGAAGACGAAACGCTCGAGCAGGCCTATGACATTTTTCTCGAACTGGCGGTTGATAACCTCGATCCCGCAGATGTGATCCTCTTTAATCTGCAGTTCGAAGAGCGCGGCGGTGCGGAGTTATTCGACCCTGCAGAAGACTGGGCTGAGCACGTGGATTACGATCTCAATCCTGACTTCTTTGCCGAAGTGGTGATTGGGCTGGCAGATGAAGATGGTGGCGAAATTAATGACATCTTCGCCCGCGTGCTGCTCTGCCGCGAGAAAGACCATAAGCTGTGCCATATCATCTGGCGCGAATAGTAAAAGGCTGCGGATGCAGCCTTTTTTGTTTAATCCGGTAGCGCACTCCCGCAACGGTTACAGAAGCGGGCGTTAAGCTCATGTTCAGCCTGGTGACAACCCGGACATTTTCGCTGCTGTTTGCGGCTCTGAAATGCGCTGCTCATATGGGTTGTGATAAGACCTGTCGGAATGGCAATCACCGAATACCCAATCAGAATCAGTACCGATGCGACGATACGTCCAAGCGGCGTATGCGGCGTGATATCCCCGTAGCCAACGGTCGTGACGGTGACAATGGCCCAATACACAGAGGCATTCAGCGTTGTGAAGCCATATTTTGGCCCTTCTATCAGGTACATCAACGCACCGAAAACAATCATGACGATCGCGATAAACGAGTAAAACAGAATGAGCTGATGCCGGGCACTGACTATTGCGCTCCAGAAGACCCGCAGAGACGGCATAAAACGCAGCAATTTCAGAATACGTAATACACGAATAACGCGCATCGCCCGCCATGCAAAGACATAGCTCAGGCTAATTTCCGGCCACAACCACATGACGTAGAGCGGCAGGACGGTGGTTAAATCGATAAATCCCCAGAAGCTGAAAACATATCTCGCCGGGTTGGGCCAGCAGACAACCCGCAGCAGATATTCGGCAGTAAAGACCAGAGTAATAATCAGTTCGATCCAGACAAATATATGCCATTCATCATAGGTCAGGTGATACTGCGTCCCGGCTCCCGATTCAAAGAAAATAACCACCACGCTGATGAGTGCAAACAGTCCGCAGATCCCTTCGAAGCGGCGTCCGGATATCGTTTTAGGATCAATTAAAAAATGATAAAGCCGCCGACGGGCTGAGGTGAATAGACTCGACACGGTAACCTCGCAAAAAATAAGGGCTGACATCATGTCAGCCCTTGCGATTATAACGGGTCTACTTTCAGGCAGGAAACCGCATGTCGGAAACTGCCTTCCAGAACCGGTCGTGTTTTCGCACACTCCGGCCCGGCCAGTGGGCATCGCGTACGGAACACGCAGCCTGATGGCGGGTTAATCGGCGACGGCAATTCGCCTTCCAGCAACTGGATGGTTTTATTTTTTTCCAGATCGGGATCGGGAATTGGCACCGCGGACATCAGCGCTTTGGTGTAGGGGTGCAGTGGATTGTGGTACACCTCATCATAGGTGCCCAGCTCCACGGCATGGCCCAGGTACATGACCAGTACGCGGTCAGAAATGTGCTTCACCACCGCCAGGTCGTGCGCAATGAAGATCAGCGATAGCCCCATCTCACGCTGCAGCTTCTGCAGCAGGTTAACCACCTGCGCCTGAATCGACACGTCCAGCGCGGAGACAGGCTCATCGCAGATGATCAGCTTCGGCTCAAGGATTAACGCGCGGGCAATACCGATACGCTGACACTGGCCGCCGGAGAATTCGTGCGGATAGCGGTTGATGAGGTTTGGCAGCAGCCCCACTTTCATCATCATCGCCTTAACACGATCGCGTACTTCCTGACGTGGCATCTTCGGATGATAGGTCCGCAGCGGCTCGGCAATGATTTCACCGATGGTCATACGCGGGTTTAAGGACGCCAGCGGATCCTGGAATATCATCTGGATATCGCTGCGTACGTCGCGCCACTCTTCGGGCTTCATCCCCAGCAGATCTTTACCCAGCCATGCCACTTTACCGCCGGTCGCTTTCACCAGCCCGATAATGGCACGCGCAAAGGTCGATTTACCGCATCCGGACTCACCCACCACGCCCAGCGTTTCCCCTTCATACAGACGAAGCGTTACGCCATCCACAGCTTTCAGGGTCTTGGGCGGCTGCCAGAACCACTGTTTACCGTCTTTGATGTCGAAATGCACTTTAAGATCGGCAATTTCGAGCAGCACATTTCTTTTTTCATCTAATGCGTTCATACCAGCTCCTCCTGCGGCTTAAAGCAGGCGCGCAGACGGCCTGGTGCAAACTCTTCCAGCGGCGGAGCGCTGTTACAAATCTCCATCGCGTGCGGGCAGCGCGGCTGGAACGGGCAGCCTTTCGGCAGGCGCAGCAAGTTTGGCGGGTTGCCCGGAATGGTCAACAGGGATTCCCCTTCCGCATCAAGACGTGGCACCGCATTCAACAGGCCGATCGAGTACGGGTGCGCAGGCTGATAGAAAACATCGCGCGCTTTGCCATATTCCATCGTACGGCCGGCATACATCACCAGCACTTTGTCACAGATACCGGCAACCACGCCTAAATCGTGGGTGATCATAATAATCGCCGTGTTGAACTCACGCTTAAGCTCGTTCAGCAGGGTCATGATTTGCGCCTGGACGGTCACATCCAGCGCGGTGGTGGGTTCATCGGCAATCAGCAGTTTTGGACGACACAGCAGCGCCATGGCAATCATCACACGCTGACGCATACCGCCAGAGAACTCATGCGGGAACATGCGCATGCGCTTACGCGCCTCTGGCATTTTTACCGCATCGAGCATTTTAACGGACTCTTCAAAGGCTTCAGCTTTGCTCAACCCTTTGTGCAGCATCAGGACTTCCATCAGTTGCTCACCGACGCGCATGTACGGGTTCAACGAGGTCATCGGATCCTGGAAAATCATCGAAATCTGCTCAGCACGCAGCTTGTTCAGCTCGTGTTCAGGCAGGTTGAGGATCTCACGTCCGTTGAATTTGGCGGATCCGCCAATTACACCGTTTGCGGCCAGCAGCCCCATCAGCGCGAACGCCGTCTGAGATTTCCCGGAGCCGGATTCGCCCACGATACCCAGCGTTTCACCCGCGCGCAGGTTGAAGTTGAGATCGTTTACGGCGGTGACATCCCCGTCCGGTGTCTTAAAGGTGACGCGGAGATCGTTTACATCCAGCAGAAGGTCACTCCGCTGTTGCGCCTGTGGCGCAGTTGCCGTTTCAATAATTGTCATGACGGCGCTCCTTAACGGTCTTTCGGGTCGAGGGCATCACGCAGGCCATCGCCGATAAAGTTGAAACAGAACAGGGTCACGACCAGGAAACCCGCCGGGTATAACAGCAGCCACGGTGAAACTTCCATTGAGTTTGCGCCATCGCTCAACAGCGCGCCCCAGCTGCTCAGCGGCTCTTGCGTGCCCAGCCCCAGGAAGCTCAGGAAGGATTCAAACAGGATCATGCTAGGTACCAGCAGTGAGGCATACACCACCACCACGCCCAATACGTTAGGAACAATGTGGCGGACAACGATATTCCCTGTCGATACACCCCCCACCTGCGCCGCTTCGATAAACTCTTTGCGTTTAAGGCTCAGCGTCTGGCCACGTACGATACGCGCCATATCCAGCCAGGAGACCATGCCGATGGCCACGAAGATCAACAGGATGTTCTGGCCGAAGAAGGTCACCAGCAGGATCACGAAGAACATGAACGGGAAGGAGTTTAAAATCTCCAGCAGACGCATCATGACCGAGTCCACTTTCCCGCCGAGATAGCCGGAGAGCGAGCCGTAGAGCGTACCGACGATCACGGCCACCAGCGCCGCTGCAATCCCCACCATCAATGAAATACGGCCCCCAATGGCGACGCGGACCAGCAGGTCACGGCCGGACGAGTCCGTACCAAAGTAGTGGCCGGACTCCATATCCGGCGCGCTGGACATCATGCCCCAGTCCGTATCGAAATAGGTGAATTGCGACAGCATCGGCGCCAGGGTCACAAACAGCGCGATCAGCACCAGAACAACCAGACTGGCGACCGCTGCGCGGTTATGCATAAAGCGACGGCGGGCGTCCTGCCAGAGGCTACGACCTTCGACTTCCAGTTTTTCACTGAAGTTTTCCAGCGCCTCGCTGTTTTTCTTACTCAACATCATGGCGTGCTCCAGTTAGTAACGGATTTTCGGGTCGATAACGGCATACAGCACATCGACAACAGCGTTAAAGAGAATGGTCAACGCACCCACAAGGATCGTCAGGCTCAGCACCAGGGAATAGTCGCGGTTGAGGGCACCGTTAACAAACAGCTGGCCAATACCTGGCAGACCGTAGATGGTTTCAATAACCATTGAACCGGTAATAATACCGACGAACGCCGGTCCCATGTACGAGAGCACAGGTAACAGAGCTGGCTTGAGCGCATGGCGGAAGATAATCCGGCGCATCGGCAACCCTTTCGCGCGCGCGGTACGGATGAAGTTTGAATGTAACACTTCAATCATCGAACCACGGGTGATACGCGCGATACTGGCGATGTAAGCCAGAGAAAGCGCCACCATCGGTAAAATCATGAATTTCAGTGCCCCGCCGTTCCAGCCGCCGCCGGGCAGCCATTTCAGCGTGATGGCAAATATCATCACCAGTAACGGCGCGACAACGAAGCTGGGGATAACCACCCCGGTCATTGCGACCCCCATTACCGTATAATCCCATTTGGTATTTTGTTTAAGCGCGGCAATAACGCCTGCGGTGACCCCGAGAACCACGGCCAACAAGAATGCCGCAGCACCCAGTTTTGCCGATACCGGGAAGCTGGATGCCACCAGGTCGTTAACGGAATAGTCTTTATATTTGAATGACGGCCCGAAATCGCCATGCGCCAGTTGCTTCAGATAGTTGAAGTATTGCGTGGAGATAGGATCGTTTAAATGATATTTCGCTTCGATATTCGCCATCACTTCAGGTGGCAGCGTACGTTCACCCGTGAATGGACTTCCCGGCGCGAGACGCATCATAAAGAAGGAAATTGTAATTAGAATAAATAACGTTGGTATCGCTTCTAAACAGCGACGCAGGATAAATTTCAACATTGCCCGTACCTTCTGGCGTGTGCCTGATGAATGTTACAAAGTAGACACGGTGGGGCAAGCCAGGCCCGCCCCACGTATTGCCATTAATGCTTGATAATATAAAGATTCTTAACGGAAATATTATCCAACGGGTCTTTACCGGTATAGCCGCCAACCCATGGTTTCACCAGGCGGGCGTTCACGTAGTAGTAAACCGGTACAATTGCCGAGTCTTTATCGAGCTGTTGTTCTGCTTTGGCGTACAGGTCTGCGCGTTTTGCATCGTCAGTAACCTGCAGCGTTTCAGCGATAAGCTTATCGAATGCCGGGCTCTTATAGTGCGCCGTGTTGTTCGAGCTGTCGCTGAGCATGGTATTCAGGAAGGATGTCGGTTCATTATAGTCCGCACACCAGCCTGCACGCGCCACGTCAAAGGTGCCCTGATGACGGGTATCCAGGAAGGTTTTCCACTCCTGGTTTTCCAACTTAACGTTCGCGCCCAGGTTTTTCTTCCAGATAGAGGCAACGGCAATCGCCAGTTTTTTATGCAGATCGGACGTGTTGTACAGCAGGTTAAACGTCAGCGGCTTATCTGCGGTATACCCCGCTTCGGCCAGCAGTTTTTTCGCTTCTTCGTTACGTTTTTCCTGTGACCACTTGAACCACTCAGGTTCAACCAGTTTCATGCCATCGGTATACGGCGGGGTGTAGCTGTACGCTGGCAGATCGCCCTGGTTTTTCACTTTGTTCACGATGATATCGCGATCCAGTGCCAGCTTCAGCGCCGTACGGACACGTACGTCGGTGAACGGTGCTTTCTGGTTGTTAATTTCGTAGTAATAAGTACACAGGTATGGATCGACGTGAACTTCTTTCGGGATCTCTTTCTTCAGTTTCTGGAACAGTTCAATCGGCATGTTGTTATAGGTCATGTCGATTTCACCGCTGCGGTAGCGGTTCACGTCAGTCACTTCAGAAGAGATTGGCAGGTAGGTCACCTGGTTAATCACGGTTTTGGCGTTATCCCAGTATTGCGGGTTACGCTCCAGAACCATACGTTCGTTGACCACCCAGTCTTTCAGTTTATAAGCACCGTTGGTCACAATATTGGCAGGCTGAGTCCATTTTTCACCGAATTTTTCCACTGCGGATTTCGGTACCGGGGAGACAGACGGGTGAACCAGCAGCTTATAGAAGTACGGAACAGGTTCGCTCAACGTCACTTCAAACGTGTTGGCATCAATCGCTTTTACACCCAGATCGGTGACCGGTTTTTTACCGGCGATGATGTCATCGATATTGGCGATATGGCCATATTGCAGATAGCTCGCATACGGAGAGGCGGTGTTTGGATTCGCCAGGCGCTGCCAGCTGTAAACGAAATCTTCGGCGGTAACCGGTGTACCGTCGGACCATTTAGCATCTTTGCGCAGATGGAAGGTCCAGACTTTAAAATCTTTGTTTTCCCACTTTTCGGCGACGCCCGGCGCCGGGTGGCCTTCTACGTCAGTGACCAGCAGCCCTTCAAACAGGTCGCGGTTGACGTTTGACTCTGGCACGCCCTCAATTTTATGCGGATCAAGAGATTGTACTTCCGCCCCGTTGTTACGTACCAGCGTCTGCTTCTCAGCCAGCTGTACCCCTGCAGGCACGTCCGCAGCCATTGCAGCGTTGCCCGCGATTAGCGCAGTTAAAATCCCCGCCGCTACCAGATTTTTTTTTGTGATGATGGACATTGTGTTGGTACTCCACTCATTATAATTACTGGCCTTCGCCAGCTGTGTAATCCCCTGTTGGGGCCTGTACAGCGCAGGAGTTTTTTTTGCTGCTGTCAGGTTCTTTTTTTACTTCTTGCTATCACCGACTTCTTTATTACTGACCGCTCGTATGGCCGTCTTGCGTCGATTCTTTACACGTCTCCCCTGTCTGAGACATGTGTTGGATATTCGCGAAGATGACTATATGAAAATAATTCTCATCTTCTTGTTTTATGCTGCAAAATATTAGGCCGGAAAGTATCAAAAGGCGTAAACGCACGCCAATACATTTTGCAAATTTGTTAAGCAATTCTCTTTTACGAAGTGTACTAAATCGTTGAGGGCAGCCCTGCCTGACATGAAAGGACAAGAAAAATCTTTTCATTCAAAGAGATAAAAAAATCAGTCTCTCTGCGCGCGTCGCTGCGCTACCATCACGTCATTTTGTACAAAAATTTAACAACTGATTATTATTTAGCACATTCCTCTAAGGGAACGTTGAATTTACTAATATCATTTCGGTTATCACTCAGCAAGCCCCAGAGTATCGTGTGAGTAAAATAACAGAATGATCGCAGGTTTTCTGTGCAGGCGGGAAACGGTGGGATTAATAACTTGTTGAAATATAAGAATTGAACATTATTAGTAGAATTTATTATGACAGGTAAGCATTTCAACTTTATTTATATGATTTGCTGATATTCACGTAAAAAAACGGAGCCGTTGGCTCCGTTCTTTCGTACGAAATGTCAGTGCAATAAGCCGGGGAAAATGCTTTTGATGCCGGTCACAATGAATTCGATGCCCAGGGCCATCAATAGCAACCCCATAATACGGGTAATGACGTTGATGCCTGTCTGCCCAAGCAGACGCACCAGCCAGGGTGCCATGCGGAAAACGCCCCAACAACAAAGCGCAAAAATGGCAATGGCGACAGAAAAGCCAATCAGATGCATCCAGTTGTGGTAGCGCGTACCCCAGACAATCGTCGAGCTGATAGCGCCGGGACCGGCCATCAGCGGTAACGCCAGCGGCACTACGCCAATGCTCTCGCGAATGGCGGTTTCTGATTTTTCCTGCTTGTTCTGTTTGTCTTCCCCCAGCTTACCGCTGATCATCGACATAGCGATGGTGACCACCAGGATCCCACCCGCAATACGGAAAGAATCAATCGAGATACCGAACACCTGAAGAATGGCATCCCCAAGGTAAAGGGAGGTCAGGAGAATAATCGCCACTGACAGGTTAGCGGTAAGATTGGTTTTGTTTCTGGCCGCCGCCGTCTGGTAACTGGTCATACTAATGAAGACAGGAATGATCCCCACCGGGTTGACCAATGCAAACAAACCAATAAAAAACTTAAAATATGTAGGAAAATCAAAGAGCGATAAGATCACATTTTGCTCCGCTTATGCGTATGCCCCGGGGCTGACAACTGTCAGTGAAAATCGCGCTGAAGATACGCTTTTTATCAGCATACTTCACCAGAAATCTGTGCCAAAACGTTATCAATTCATGATGTTAAATATTTGTATAAGCAATGATAGCGCCACTTCCAATAGTTACTTAATTATTTAACACTGGAATAATCTCAAAGAAATAACCCTGCTGAAAGGTATCAGCTTGGGGGAAAATTGACGCAGATCATGATTTTCGTACTCAGAAGTGAGTAATCTTGATTACGCCCCCAGGGAGATGACCTGCCAAAAAAGGATGATGCTAAGGTAAGGCTCTTTTAGTAAATTAGTGTGCTGGTGCAGGAAGTAACCCATTGTTTTACTGTGTGTTACGCAAGTCGTATTGGCTCTGTCTATACTGTCTGACGTATCGAGCGCTGGTTTACTAAAAGAGTTTAAACATTATCAGGAGAGCATTATGGCTGTTACTAATATCGCTGAACTGAACGCCCTCGTCGAGCGCGTTAAAAAAGCCCAGCGTGAATATGCCAATTTCACCCAAGAACAGGTTGATAAAATCTTCCGCGCGGCCGCTCTGGCTGCTGCAGATGCTCGAATCCCTCTCGCTAAAATGGCCGTTGCCGAATCCGGCATGGGTATCGTTGAAGATAAAGTGATCAAAAACCACTTCGCTTCAGAGTATATCTACAACGCCTATAAAGATGAGAAAACCTGTGGCGTGCTGTCTGAAGACGACACTTTCGGTACTATCACCATTGCAGAACCTATCGGCATTATTTGCGGTATCGTTCCAACCACCAACCCAACGTCTACCGCTATCTTCAAATCTCTGATCAGCCTGAAGACCCGTAACGCAATCATCTTCTCCCCGCACCCACGTGCAAAAGATGCGACCAACAAAGCCGCTGACATCGTTCTGCAGGCTGCGATTGCTGCCGGTGCCCCTAAAGACCTGATCGGCTGGATCGACCAACCGTCCGTTGAGCTTTCTAACGCGCTGATGCACCACCCGGACATTAACCTGATCCTGGCGACCGGTGGTCCTGGTATGGTTAAAGCGGCATACAGTTCCGGTAAACCTGCTATCGGCGTAGGCGCGGGTAATACCCCAGTGGTTATTGATGAAACGGCCGATATCAAACGTGCTGTTGCATCCGTGCTGATGTCCAAAACCTTCGACAACGGTGTTATCTGTGCTTCTGAACAGTCTGTTGTTGTTGTTGATTCCGTTTATGATGCTGTTCGCGAACGTTTCGCCAGCCACGGCGGCTACCTGCTGCAGGGCAAAGAGCTGAAAGCGGTTCAGGATATCATTCTGAAAAATGGCGCGCTGAACGCGGCTATCGTAGGTCAGCCAGCGTATAAAATCGCTGAACTGGCAGGCTTCACTGTTCCGGCAACCACCAAAATTCTGATTGGTGAAGTTAAAGTTGTCGACGAAAGCGAACCATTTGCTCACGAAAAACTGTCCCCTACTCTGGCGATGTACCGCGCCAAAGATTTCGAAGACGCAGTAGAGAAAGCAGAGAAACTGGTTGCGATGGGTGGTATCGGCCACACCTCTTGCCTGTACACTGACCAGGATAACCAGCCAGAACGTGTTGCTCACTTTGGTCAGATGATGAAAACTGCACGTATCCTGATCAACACCCCGGCTTCTCAGGGTGGTATCGGCGACCTGTACAACTTCAAACTCGCACCTTCCCTGACTCTGGGTTGTGGTTCCTGGGGTGGTAACTCCATCTCTGAAAACGTTGGTCCAAAACACCTGATCAACAAGAAAACCGTTGCTAAGCGAGCTGAAAACATGTTGTGGCACAAACTTCCGAAATCTATCTACTTCCGCCGTGGTTCTCTGCCAATCGCGCTGGATGAAGTGATTACTGATGGCCACAAACGTGCGCTCATCGTGACTGACCGTTTCCTGTTCAACAACGGTTACGCTGACCAGATCACCTCTGTTCTGAAAGCCGCTGGCGTAGAAACTGAAGTGTTCTTTGAAGTTGAAGCTGACCCAACCCTGAGCGTTGTGCGTAAAGGTGCGGAGCTGGCTAACTCCTTCAAACCAGATGTGATTATCGCACTGGGTGGTGGTTCCCCAATGGACGCCGCGAAAATCATGTGGGTGATGTACGAGCATCCAGAAACCCACTTCGAAGAACTGGCGCTGCGCTTTATGGACATCCGTAAACGTATCTACAAGTTCCCGAAAATGGGCGTAAAAGCGAAGATGATCGCCGTTACCACCACTTCCGGTACAGGTTCTGAAGTTACGCCGTTCGCGGTGGTCACTGATGACGCAACGGGTCAGAAATACCCACTGGCTGACTACGCGCTGACCCCAGATATGGCCATCGTTGATGCCAACCTGGTGATGGATATGCCGAAATCACTGTGTGCATTCGGTGGTCTGGACGCTGTGACTCACGCCCTGGAAGCCTATGTTTCCGTACTGGCTTCTGAGTTCTCTGATGGTCAGGCTCTGCAGGCGCTGAAACTGCTGAAAGAAAACCTGCCAGCGTCTTACAACGAAGGGTCTAAAAACCCGGTTGCCCGTGAGCGTGTCCACAGTGCAGCAACCATCGCCGGTATCGCGTTTGCTAACGCCTTCCTCGGGGTTTGCCACTCCATGGCTCACAAACTGGGTTCTCAGTTCCACATTCCTCACGGTCTGGCGAACGCCCTGTTGATCAGCAACGTTATCCGTTATAACGCGAATGACAACCCAACCAAGCAGACTGCTTTCAGCCAGTACGACCGTCCGCAAGCACGTCGTCGTTACGCTGAAATCGCAGACCACCTGGGTCTGAGCGCACCGGGCGACCGTACTGCTGCGAAGATCGAGAAACTGCTGGCATGGCTGGAAAGCCTGAAGGCTGAACTGGGCATTCCTAAATCTATCCGCGAAGCGGGTGTTCAGGAAGCTGACTTCCTGGCACACGTTGATAAGCTGTCTGAAGATGCATTCGATGACCAGTGTACAGGTGCGAACCCGCGTTACCCACTGATCTCCGAGCTGAAACAGATCCTGCTGGATACGTTCTACGGACGTGAGTTCAAAGAAGGTGACGTTGCTGCTGTGAAAACAGAAGCACCCGTCATTAAAGCTGACAAAAAAGCGAAGAAAAGCGCTTAATTGACCGCTGTTAAAAAACCCGCCTCTGGCGGGTTTTTTTATGTCTGAAGATCAGGCTTTGAGTTCTTTGAAACTACTTCCGGTTATCGTGCTGAATCGCCGTCAGGGAGCCCACAGACAACGCCTCTTTATAATGCTTACGACAGACCGACACATAGCGTTCATTGCCCCCTATCACCACCTGCTCACCGTCTGCATAGGGTTTACCAGACTGATCAAGACGAAGCACCATACTGGCTTTACGGCCGCAAAAACAGATGGTTTTCAGTTCGACCAGTTTATCGGACCAGGCAAGCAAATACTGGCTACCGGCAAATAGCTCCCCGCGAAAGTCCGTGCGCAAACCATAGCAGAGAACGGGAATATCAAGTTCATCTACGACCTCTGAAAGCGCATGCACCTGTTCACGCGTCAGGAACTGGCTTTCATCGACCAGAACGCAATGAATGGGCTGGGAAGTATGCTCGGCACGGATATCCTGCAACAGGTCCGTTTGCGGGTTAAACAGTCTGGCCGGTGACGAGAGACCAATTCTTGAACTCACCTTACCTGCACCGAAGCGATCGTCGATTTCAGCGGTGTAAACAACGGTGCGCATCCCTCGTTCCTGATAATTGTAGGAGGATTGCAGTAACGCCGTGGATTTTCCGGCATTCATTGCCGAATAGTAGAAATAAAGTTGTGCCATTGGCCGTCAAACCCTAATCAATGTGTAATATTCCCAATGATTCATTGTATCATATTTTGTCTGGTCATCAGCGATACACCACACAGAGTATGGGGTTCAAGCCGCGGTTAACCACGAGATGTACAGGAAAATAATGCGATAAAACAGGAGGTAAACTGATTCAGCATGCTCTATATGTCGCGAACCCACTAAACATAACACTTCTTTTTATACTGGAATCCACGTTCATTAAAATTCACTATTTATTAACTATTTTTGCCCTGGCAACGCTGGCAGAAACTAATACAAAAGGCTGATATTTATCCGCCGCAACTATAATTCCTGCGGTAAATGTCACAAAAAAAAGATGCAACCGAACGGGTTAAGCAGGTAAGCGTGATAACAAGCGAGCCTGTGTGGGTATGAAATTTAAGTTAGCGTAATTAATAATAGCGCCCATTATTCCGTATTTTTTGAATTCCTTACATTCCCACCTATTGCACAACTGAATTTATCGCTCTATTATTAGGACAACAAACCACCCCCCCATTATAAGTTTGAGATTACTACAATGAGCGAAGCACTTAAAATTCTGAACAACATCCGTACTCTTCGTGCGCAGGCAAGAGAATGCACCCTGGAAACGCTTGAAGAAATGCTGGAAAAATTAGAAGTTGTAGTTAATGAACGTCGCGAAGAAGAAAGCGCTGCTGCTGCTGAAATCGAAGAGCGTACGCGTAAACTGCAGCAATATCGTGAAATGCTGATTGCTGATGGTATCGATCCAAATGAATTGCTGAACAGCATGGCTGCAGCGAAGACCGGTACTAAAGCAAAACGCGCTGCTCGTCCTGCTAAATATAGCTATGTCGACGAGAACGGCGAAACTAAAACCTGGACTGGCCAGGGTCGTACACCTGCTGTTATCAAAAAAGCCATGGATGAGCAAGGTAAACAGCTGGACGACTTCCTGATCAAGGATTAATCCTAACGTATTCAGAAAAATCCCGCTTAATGCGGGATTTTTTTTATCCTCAATTCCTGCAAACATCCCCTTACATGCCGTCATATTGGGACATCGTACTATTTAACGTTCCTTACAGACCGGCGTGGTTACCCTGAGTTGTGGGCATAAAAAAACCGGTGGGCATCGCCTCACCGGTCTTGATCATTTGCAGACGGGGTTATTTTTTAATACCCACGCTCTCTTTCAGCCAGGCTTTAAATTCTTCACCCAGTGAATTGTGGCGGATGCCATATTCAACGAATGCCTGCATATAACCGAGTTTATTACCGCAGTCATGGCTCTTACCTTTCATATGGTAGGCTTCAACGGTCTCTTTCTCGATCAGCATATCGATGGCATCGGTCAGCTGGATCTCATCTCCTGCTCCTGGAGGCGTTTTCGCCAGCAGTGGCCAGATTTCAGCACTCAGGACATAGCGACCTACTACCGCCAGATTAGACGGCGCTACGTCGGCTTTAGGCTTCTCTACGACGCCTACCATTGGCACGCTTTCACCGGGTTCAAGATTAACGCCTTTACAGTCAACAACACCGTAAGCCGTCACGTCTTCAACAGGTTCAACCATAATCTGGCTGCTACCCGTTTCGTCAAAGCGCTTGATCATCTCAGCAAGGTTATCCTGAGACAGATCGGATTCATATTCGTCCAGAATGACGTCTGGCAGAATGACCGCAACAGGTTCATTACCCACAACAGGATATGCACAAAGTACCGCGTGGCCCAGACCTTTCGCCAGCCCCTGACGCACCTGCATAATGGTAACGTGCGGAGGGCAAATAGACTGAACTTCTTCTAACAGCTGACGCTTAACGCGTTTTTCCAGCATGGCTTCGAGTTCGAAACTGGTATCGAAATGGTTTTCGATGGAGTTTTTAGATGAGTGTGTAACCAGCACAATTTCAGTGATGCCTGCCGCGATACATTCGTTTACGACATACTGAATTAATGGCTTATCAACCAGTGGCAACATCTCTTTAGGAATTGCCTTAGTTGCTGGTAACATCCTGGTCCCCAATCCCGCTACCGGGATGACGGCCTTTCTGACTTTCGAATTTAGGGCAGCCATTCAAATTCTCCTGAGCTGTTCAAGTTTTGAACTTTTATGCATTAAATAACGCGTTGAGTATATCAGCCTCATCACACAGTCCGGGTCTGAAAAGAACGCGTTGCCGATCAATTAGGATAAATACGCATGAAACTGGGCAGCGATAGTAGCACTCCCCCACAAAACACAGGTAAGGCAATCTTAAAATTAAGATCCAACTGCTTATTCCGTGGACAACATTAACCGCAACCGCCCCCCGGCGCCCCAAATTTGGCACTGCCAGGAAGAACAGCGATGGCTAATTTGATTAAGATAAGCCGTACCCAATGTACCCAGCGGCACACCGTTGCTAACCTGAATATGATGTTCCCCGGTATTCAGAGAGGCGTTCAGACCCGCTGAAACGAGGATAAGATTTTTCAATCCACTATGGTAATAGCCAACCAGCAATGGAAATTGTCCTGGTAAATTGGCCTGGCGAAAAAGCTGGTTAACCTGTTTAAGTAAACTGCCTAACTCCGGAAGCCGTTGCCCCTGATGCGATAACTGTTCCTGCAACAGCCCGTTAAATAGCGCACGAAGTAATAATGCTGCTAATACACCATTATCCCCGGCACGGGTAACATCCAGGGAATAAAACGCAAGATCGGAATCCGATAATGGCGCAATATCCAGCACCAGACCGCGCTGATCCGCGGCCACAAGTTGGCGATAATTTATTCGACAGTGTGAAAAGGTCTGTTGTACCGGCGGCTGAAGTTCCTGCAATAGCTTGGCCGCGGCAGGCGGATTACTGACTAAAGCATCCCAGTCCTGGAAAAGGCGCTCTTCTTCCTCGACGCGGGAATTAAACATATTCGGATAAAGGCAGGCCAATACCGTTTCACGCAAACGGTTCAGATCTTTTACTGGTTTCAGCAGAATATCCTGCACCCCCAGACGCAATGCTTTGGCAATATCCGCCATATTTTCCGTCGCGGAGATCACCAGTATGGGCGTCTGGTTGCCCTCATTACGCAGATGTTCAACCAACTTCAGGCCATTCATCCGCGGCATTGCGATATCGCAGATCATCAGATCGGGCGTGATACTGACCATTTTTTCCAGGGCATCAACACCATCTTCAGCCAGGGCAGTGGTTGCCCCCAGCGAGGATAACCACGAATCCAGTAGCGATCGGAAAACGGGCTCGTCTTCAACAATCAAAATGTGTTTTCCGGCCAATGGCTGCGTCATGGTTCCTCCCCTGGCTGACAGTTACTAAATAGTGGCATGCTATCGGCACTATCGCCTGTCAGATTTTGCTGAAGTAGTCAAAAAAAGGTGCTCAACGTGCGGTTCGCACAAATGGCAATAATTCGTCCATTTTCTTTTCGACGGCTAAAGAGCCCGCTGCGATGGCGGCCTCAGCCCGATGGAAATCAAGGGTAGAGATTTGTGGACAATAGGGTTGAATCAGAATATCCGGTGGGTCGCCCGCCATACGGTTACGTTTCAGGCGGTTTTCCAGCACCTGGATTGAGGTGGTCATAATCTCCATTGCCGTGGGTGCAGCGACCGAGCGGCGCGCGGCTATCCGACCAATTCGCCCGCGTAAGCGCTCATGCCAGGCCAGTTTTTCCGCCTCCGCATCTTCGCTTTGCAAATTGACAGGCATGAGGTCTTGTTGCATCAGGTGAGCGTCGTGCTGTAAATCGACGGCAATCACAATATCAGCCCCCATCGCACGTGTCAGAGAGATTGGCACCGGGTTAACGACCCCGCCATCAACGAGCCAATAGCCGTTATGCGGGACAGGTGCCATGAGCCCCGGCATGCTGCAGGAGGCACGAACGGCAAGGTGGATATCCCCTTCGGTCAGCCAAAGCTCACGCCCCGTACTGAGATTCGTCGCCACGGCGCCGAAAGGCATCTGACAGTCGTTGAAATCCTGGAGAGGCATAATCTGACGGAACTGGTTAAAGACGCGTTCACCGCGAAGCAACCCGCCACGCTGCCAAGAAAGGTCCATCAGGCGCAGCACGTCCCAATAGCTGAAGGATCGCACCCATGTTTCGAGTTCCGGCAGTTTTCCACACGCATAGGCGGACCCCACCAGCGATCCAATCGAGCACCCTGCAACAATATCGACATCGACGCCCATCTGGTTTAAGGCATTTATCACGCCGATATGTGACCATCCGCGGGCTGCACCTGAGCCCAGCGCCAGTCCAATTTTAACCTTTCTCATTAGCCCTGTTTTACTTCCCCTGGATTCCCGACATAGCGTCGACGCAACAGCTCAGTTAACATGGTGCTACCCGAAGCGTTTTACGCCCTTAATTTTTTGTTCCAGGAAGAGAATCGTGTCTCAACTCTGCCCCTGTGGTAGCGCTCTGGAGTATAGCCTATGTTGCCAGCGATATCTTTCTGGCGATCAGGTTGCACCAGACCCATCACACCTTATGCGTTCACGTTATACCGCTTTTGTGATCAAAGACGCAGACTACCTGATTAAAACCTGGCACCCCACCTGCCAGGCCGCCGGTTTCAGACAGGAGATCGAAGCCGGGTTCGCCAATACCCAGTGGCTCGGTCTTACGGTTTATGAATCCGCACCCGGCAGTCACGACAACGAAGGTTACGTCAGCTTTGTTGCCCGGTTTACTGAACACAATAAACCGGGTGCCATTATCGAGCGTTCCCGGTTCTTAAAGGAAAGCGGGCAATGGTATTATATTGACGGAACGCGCCCGCAGTTTGGTCGTAACGATCCCTGCCCTTGTGGTTCTGGTAAAAAATTTAAAAAGTGTTGCGGGCAGTAACGCCCGACAACCGAGACTTCGCAAATACTCAAACAGGATTTCCCGGCGATGCAATCACTACAACGTAAAGTTCTGCGCACCATCTGTCCCGATCAAAAAGGGCTGATCGCACGAATTACCAACATCTGTTACAAACATGAATTGAATATCGTGCAGAACAACGAATTCGTTGACCACCGTACCGGTCGTTTCTTCATGCGTACCGAACTGGAAGGTATTTTCAACGACACCACTCTGCTTGCCGATCTGGACAGCGCGCTGCCGGAAGGTTCCGTACGCGAGCTGACACCAGCAGGCCGTCGTCGCATCGTGATTCTGGTGACCAAAGAAGCCCACTGCCTGGGCGATCTGCTGATGAAAGCTAACTACGGTGGTCTGGATGTCGAAATCGCCGCCGTTATCGGTAACCACGAGACGCTGCGTACGCTGGTTGAACGTTTTGATATTCCCTTCGAGCTGGTGAGCCATGAAGGCCATACGCGTGAAGAGCACGACAACCTGATGGCTGAGGCTATTGAAGCGCACAACCCGGACTACGTTGTCCTGGCGAAATACATGCGCGTGTTGACACCCTCCTTCGTGGCGCGTTTCCCGAACAAAATTATCAACATTCACCACTCCTTTCTGCCCGCCTTTATTGGCGCACGCCCCTACCACCAGGCCTATGAACGCGGCGTGAAGATCATCGGCGCAACGGCGCATTACGTAAATGACAATCTGGATGAAGGCCCAATCATCATGCAGGACGTGATTCATGTGGATCACACCTACACGGCGGAAGACATGATGCGTGCCGGACGCGATGTTGAGAAGAACGTTCTGAGCCGCGCACTCTATCAGGTGCTGGCGCAGCGCGTATTCGTTTACGGTAACAGAACGATCATTCTTTAATCGACAGTGAAATGAATTGGTTAGCTTTACAGCTTTGCGGGTAAAAATCAGGCAACCAGTTTATTTTTCTTGTGGTAACGCTTTACAGGGGCGTGTCATTTGATATGATGCGCCCCGCTTCCAGCAGGAAGCAGGCCAGTACAAGCATTACCCCGTGGTGGGGTTCCCGAGCGGCCAAAGGGAGCAGACTGTAAATCTGCCGTCATCGACTTCGAAGGTTCGAATCCTTCCCCCACCACCATCTCTCAGCACGACCTCAAAATTTGAATTACCCCTGGTGGGGTTCCCGAGCGGCCAAAGGGAGCAGACTGTAAATCTGCCGTCATCGACTTCGAAGGTTCGAATCCTTCCCCCACCACCATTACTTCCATGTCGTATCAAACTCACACTTCGCTAAGTGCTCTATATTCATCGCATGCGGGAAGGATGAGAAGCTTCGACTAAGGTTCGATTCGAGCGTAGCGAGAAAGCGTTGCCGCAGGCAACGACCCGAAGGGCGAGGCGCAACGCGCCGAGTAATCCTTCCCCCACCACCATTACTTCCAAAAAATCATAATAAAACCAAACCGAGCACACTTTCGTAGGCCGGGTAAGGCGCAGCCGCCACCCGGCGACAGACGGCTACATTGGCGGCAAGCGTCGCTTCACCGGTGAGCTCTTCACAATCGACGTATTACACTGGGCGTGCTCCGCCAGCCCGTCCAGCAACACATCCAGTTGCTCAATTGACCGCACCACCAGCCGGATGACAAAACAGTCTTCACCGGTCACTTTGTCACTTTCAATGCACTCCGGCATCGCCTGGATGTATTTATCCACTTTATGTAACAGTCCAGGCAACGGGCGAACCCGCACCAGCGCCTGCAGCGTATAACCTAACGCCGCCAGATTGACCCGCGCACCGTAACCCTGAATCACTCCACGCTCTTCCAGCCTTTTCAGGCGTTCTGCCGTGCTGGGCGAGGTCAGACCGATACGGCCGCTGAGCACCTTCAGCGACATACGCGCATCCTCGACCAGACAAGCCAAAATTTGCCGATCGATATCATCGAGAAGGTATTCCATCGTTTTCACCTAATTTTAAAAAGTCATTCGCGTATTTAACCTTATCTCAACCCTGTAAAACCCGACAGCAATTTTCGACAATAGCGTCATCAACCAGGAGGTGAATGATGCGTGACTTACATAAAGGCGTCTGGCAAATGAGCCTGGCGATGTTAATTTCCGGCTCGATTGGCGCGTTTGTTTTACTCTCCGGACTGCCAGTGTCAGAAGTGGTTTTCTGGCGCTGTCTGATCGGCGCAATCGCACTGTTCATTTTCATTCGAATGAGCCAAAAACCCTTTAGTCCCCTCACCCGCACCTCTCTGCTGCTGGCTATTCTCGGCGGGGTAGCATTAGTGGTGAACTGGCTGCTGCTGTTCGCTGCCTATGAACGTATTTCGATTGGCCTTTCCACTGTGGTCTATAACACTCAGCCCTTTATGCTGGTGATGATGGGTATGTTATTAGGCGAACGCGTCAGTCTGGTAAAATGGGGCTGGCTGTTTCTTGCCTTCGGCGGGGTGGTAATTTTGCTCTCAGGCGAACTGTCCGGTTCCCATGGCTCAGCCTGGCTCGCGGGGATCGGTCTGGCACTGGGTGCGGCGTTCTTCTATGCGTTGACGGCGATTATTGCCCGCAAACTGAAATCCATCGCGCCACAGCATATAGCGTTTATTCAGGTGCTGACAGGCGTGGTAATGCTACTGCCGTTTGCCCGTATGCCCGCCTTGTCCGCTGATTTTCCGTGGCCAATTTTACTGACGCTGGGCATTGTCCATACCGGTATCATGTATCAGCTGCTGTATAGCGCCATCCAAAAACTTCCGACGCCCATTACCGGTTCACTGTCCTTTATCTATCCGGTAGTAGCCATCGTTGTCGATAACGTGGTCTTCGGGCATTCGCTCGATATTACCCAACTGGCGGGCGGCGCGCTGATCCTGTTTGCTGCGGCAGGCAATAACCTGGGCTGGGGCGAAAAAAAACCCCGCGAATGCGGGGTTAGTATCAAAACGACAAATTAGCGACGGGCACGCACAATCTGGTATTTGCGCGTCAGGTACTCCACCGGCGCGCTCCAGATGTGCACCAGACGAGAGAACGGGAACAGCACAAACAGGGTCATACCCAACACCAGGTGCAGGCGGAAGATAAACGCCACCCCGTCCAGATGTTCAGATGCACCACCGTGGAAGGTCACTACGGACTGCGCCCATCCCACCAGCTTCATCATCTCGCTGCCGTCCATATGCTGCGCCGAGAATGGAATGGTCAGCAGACCCAGTGCGCACTGAACCATCAGCAGAGAGAGGATCAGGATATCCGCCGTGGTAGTGGTAGCCCGCACGCGCGGACTGAACAGACGGCGTTTCAGCAGCAGCAGACCACCCACCAGGGTCATCACGCCGCAAGCGCCACCGGCGATCATCGCCATCTTCTGCTTCACTTCGATAGGCAGCCACGCTTCATACATCCAGTGTGGCGTCAGCATTCCCAGGAAGTGACCGGCAAAAATCCCCAGAATACCGATGTGGAACAGGTTAGACGCAACGTGCATCCCTTTACGATCCAGCATCTGGCTGGAGGCAGCACGCCAGGTGTACTGGCCATAGTCATAACGCAGCCAGCTTCCCACCAGGAACACGGTGCCCGCGATATACGGGTAAATGTCAAAGAAGAACATATTCAGGAAGTGCATTAGTGCCGTCCTCCGTTAGAGATATTCAAATATTGCGGGGCAACCGCGCCGGCAAAACGACGCTGGTGAGCCGAAATTTCAGATTCGCCGCAGCTCTGGTCAGCAAAGAATTTCACCTGCTCTTCTTCCCAGACTGCATCCAGCGCCTGTGGCGTGTCGTCGCGGGCTTCGTCCGCAATTTTCTCCGCCACTTTTTCACTGTCGACCGAGGCATTCGCCAGCTTCACCAGCACCCCAAACAGCACCGCATAGCGGCTCTCGCGCTGCTGAAGACGGGCGCTGAGCAACGCCAGAATCGGCGCGATGTCCTGCAGACCACCCAGCGCTTCTTCTTTTGGCAACTGCGCCAGATACTCCAGGTACAGCGGCAGATGATCCGGCAGCTCGCGGCTGTCGAGCTGCAGGCCGTGCTGCTCGTACTGGGCCATCAGGTCCACCATCGCCTGCCCCCGATCGCGGGATTCACCGTGAACGTGTTCAAACAGCAGCAGCGAGGTTGCGCGACCGCGATCAAACAGCTGGCTGTAATCCGCCTGCGCATCGAGAAGATCGCGCGCTAACAGGTCGCGGAGGAAAACGCCCAGGGTCTGGGCATCTTCTTTATCCAGGTTTTCAGAGGACGCGAGCGCATCAAAGAGTTCCTGCTGATGCTGCGCCAGCGCGGTATCCGGGTACTCCAGCAGACGCGAAATAATCACGAGTTCAATCATGGGTGCGGCTCCGTTTTGCTGGTCACATCCATGGCATCGATGCGGCGGCTGTTGAACAGGTTGAATTTGCTGTCAGACCCGTGGCAACCGTCGCCAAAGCTAAAGCCACAACCGTTTTTCTCCGGGAAGGCTTCGCGGGCCAGTTCACGGTGGCTGCTTGGTACCACGAAACGATCTTCGTAGTTGGCAATGGCCAGGTAGCGGTACATCTCCTGCGCCTGCGCTTCGGTCAGGCCGACCTCTTCCAGCGCACGGGTGTCGGTCACGCCGTCCACGGTTTCCGCACGTTTGAAGTGGCGCATCGCCAGCATACGTTTCAGCGCCAGCAGTACCGGCTGGGTATCGCCTGCGGTCAGCAGGTTTGCCAGGTACTGAACCGGGATACGCAAGCTCTCCACGTCCGGCAGAATGCCGTTGCTGCCCAGCTCGCCTGCATCCGCGGCTGACTGAATCGGCGACAGAGGCGGCACGTACCAGACCATCGGCAGCGTGCGGTATTCCGGGTGCAGCGGCAGGGCCAGCTTCCAGTCCATCGCCATTTTGTATACCGGAGACTGCTGCGCCGCGTCGATTACGCTCTGCGGAATGCCGTCTTTCAGCGCCTGCTCAATCACTTTCGGATCGTTCGGGTCAAGGAATACGTCCAGCTGACGCTGGTACAGATCTTTCTCGTTCTCGGTGCTCGCGGCATTTTCAATCGCGTCCGCGTCATACAGCAGCACGCCGAGGTAACGAATACGGCCTACGCAGCTCTCGGAGCAGACGGTCGGCATACCGGCTTCGATACGTGGGTAGCAGAAGATGCACTTCTCAGACTTACCGCTCTTCCAGTTGAAGTAGATTTTTTTGTACGGGCAGCCGGTGATGCACATACGCCAGCCGCGGCACTTGTCCTGGTCGATCAGCACGATGCCGTCTTCTTCACGCTTGTAGATGGCGCCGCTCGGGCAGGTCGCCACGCACGCCGGGTTGAGGCAGTGCTCACACAGACGCGGCAGGTACATCATGAAGGTGTTTTCAAACTGGCCGTACATCGCCTTCTGCATGTTCTCGAAGTTCTGGTCTTTGGCGCGCTTTTCGAACTCGCCGCCCAGAATTTCTTCCCAGTTTGGACCGCTGGTAATTTTGTCCATGCGCTGGCCGGTGATCAGCGAGCGAGGACGGGCGATCGGCTGGTGCTTACTTTCCGGCGCGTTATGCAGGTTCTGGTAGTCGTAGTCAAACGGTTCGTAATAATCTTCGATACCCGGCAGATGCGGGTTGGCGAAGATTTTACCCAGCAGCATCGCACGGTTACCCATGCGCGGCTGCAGCTTACCGTTGATTTTACGGATCCAGCCACCCTTCCACTTCTCCTGGTTTTCCCAGTCGGTCGGGAAGCCGGTACCCGGCTTACTTTCCACGTTGTTGAACCAGGCGTATTCCATCCCTTCACGGCTGGTCCAGACGTTCTTACAGGTGACTGAGCAGGTATGACAGCCGATGCATTTATCCAGATTCAGCACCATGCCGACTTGTGAACGAATTTTCATTTTACGCTCTCCTGTACCTGGTCATTACCTTCGCCATCTAACCAGTTAATATTTTTCATCTTACGTACCACCACGAACTCATCGCGGTTAGAACCTACCGTACCGTAGTAGTTAAAGCCGTAGGCCAGCTGTGCATAGCCACCGATCATGTGGGTCGGCTTCGGCGTAATACGGGTCACGGAGTTGTGAATACCGCCGCGCTGCTCGGTGATCTCTGAACCCGGCAGGTTCACGATACGTTCCTGCGCGTGGTACATCATGGTCATCCCGGCCGGTACGCGCTGGCTCACCACCGCACGCGCCGTCAGGGCGCCGTTGCTGTTGAACACTTCGATCCAGTCGTTATCTTCAATACCCAGATCTTTGGCGTCCGCTTCACTCATCCACACAATCGGACCACCGCGAGACAAGGTCAGCATTAGCAGGTTGTCGCTATAAGTAGAGTGGATCCCCCACTTCTGGTGCGGCGTCAGGAAGTTCAGCGCCTTCTCCGGGTTGCCGTTCGATTTCGCGCCCATCACCGCTTTCACGGAGCGGGTGTCGATTGGTGGACGGTAAACCAGCAGGCTTTCACCGAAGTCACGCATCCACTGGTGATCCTGATACAGCGACTGACGACCGGACAGAGTACGCCATGGGATCAGCTCGTGAACGTTGGTATACCCGGCGTTATAAGAGACATGTTCATCTTCCAGGCCAGACCAGGTCGGGCTGGAGATAATTTTGCGCGGCTGCGCCTGAATATCGCGGAAGCGGATTTTTTCGTCTTCTTTGTTGAGCGCCAGATGCGTGTGGTCGCGACCGGTGAATTCACTCAGCGCTTTCCAGGCCTTCACGGCAACCTGGCCGTTGGTTTCCGGTGCCAGGGTCAGGATCATTTCTGCCGCATCAATCGCCGTATTCAGCATCGGCTGGCCTTTGGCCGGGCCGTCCGCTTTGGTGTAATTGAGCTTGCGCAGCAGATCCATTTCGCTCTGGGTGTTCCAGGCAATCCCTTTCCCGCCGTTACCGATTTTCTCCATCAGCGGGCCGATAGAGGTAAAGCGCTCGTAGGTCGCCGGGTAGTCACGTTCCACCGGAATAATGTGCGGTGCCGTTACGCCCGGGATCAGGTCACATTCACCTTTTTTCCAGTCCTTCACGTCCAGCGGCTGCGCCAGTTCAGCGGCGGAGTCGTGCTGGATAGGCAGCGTCACCACGTCGGTCTCTTTGCCCAGGTGCCCTACGCAGACTTCAGAGAACTTCTTCGCGATGTCTTTGTAGATATCCCAGTCGCTTTTTGATTCCCACGCCGGATCAACGGCCGCAGACAGCGGATGAATAAACGGATGCATATCCGAGGTATTCATGTCGTCTTTTTCGTACCAGGTAGCGGTAGGCAGCACGATATCGGAGTACAGGCAGGTGCTGGAGAGACGGAAGTCGAGGGTCACCACCAGATCCAGCTTGCCGTCGAGACCGTTGTCTTTCCACTCCACCTCTTCCGGCTTCACGCCGCCCTGCTTGCCGAGATCTTTACCCTGGATACCGTTTTCGGTACCGAGCAGGTATTTCAGCATGTATTCGTGGCCTTTACCGGACGAGCCCAGCAGGTTGGAACGCCAGATGAACAGGTTACGCGGATGGTTTTTACCGTTTTCCGGCTGCTCGGCCGCAAAACGGATTGAACCGTCTTTCAGAGACTTAACGGTGTAATCCACCGGCGACATCCCTGCCTGCTTCGCCTCTTCCGCAATACGCAGCGGGTTAGTGCCCAGCTGAGGTGCAGACGGCAACCAGCCCATGCGCTCGGCACGGACGTTAAAGTCGATCAGATGACCGCTGTAGCGGGATTTATCTGCCATTGGCGACAGCAGCTCCTGCGCGGTAACCGTCTCGTAACGCCACTGGCTGGAGTGGTTATAGAAGTAGGAAGTGCTGTTCATATGACGCGCCGGACGCTGCCAGTCAAGGGCAAACGCCAGCGGCTGCCAGCCGGTCTGCGGACGCAGTTTTTCCTGGCCCACGTAGTGCGCCCAGCCGCCACCGCTCTGACCGACACAGCCGCAGAAGATCAGCATATTGATCAGGCCACGGTAGTTCATATCGAGGTGATACCAGTGGTTCAGACCGGCACCGACGATAATCATTGAACGACCGTGGGTTTTGTCGGCGTTTTCTGCGAACTCACGGGCGATACGGGTGATCTGCGCACGCGGTACGCCGGTGATCTGCTCCGCCCAGGCTGGGGTGTACGCCTTCACATCGTCATAGCTGGTCGCGCAGTTTTCATCATTCAGACCGCGCTCCAGGCCGTAGTTGGCCAGCGTCAGGTCATACACGGTGGTCACCAGGGCGCTAGAGCCGTCGGCCAGCTGCAGGCGTTTCACCGGCAGTTTGTGCATCAGCACGTTCTGTAGCTCGACCTTGTTGAAGTGCTCAGAACCTTCGCCGCCAAAGTACGGGAAGCCCACTTCTGCGATCTCATCCTGGCTGCCCAGCATGCTCAGGCGCAGCTCGGTCTCTTCGCCGGTTGTACCGTTACGTTGTTCAAGGTTCCATTTGCCCTTCTCACCCCAGCGGAAGCCGATTGAACCGTTTGGCACCACCAGCTCGCCGTTGCTGTTATACGCGACGGTTTTCCACTCAGGGTTGTTTTCCTGGCCCAGCGCGTCCACCAGATCCGCCGCACGCAGCGTACGGCCTGCTGCGTAGTAGCCGTCACGCTCTTCCAGCATCACCAGCATTGGCATGTCGGTATATCGACGCACGTAATCGGTGAAATACTGGCTTGGTTTATCGAGGTGGAATTCACGCAGCATGACGTGGCCCATCGCCAGCGCCATCGCGGAGTCAGTACCCTGTTTAGGCGCCAGCCACAGGTCACACAGCTTGGCAATTTCGGCGTAGTCCGGGGTCACCGCAACGGTTTTGGTGCCTTTGTAACGCACTTCAGTAAAGAAGTGGGCATCCGGGGTACGGGTCTGCGGTACGTTTGAGCCCCAGGCGATAATGTAGCTGGAGTTATACCAGTCGGCGGACTCTGGCACGTCGGTCTGTTCACCCCAGGTCTGTGGAGACGCTGGCGGCAGGTCGCAGTACCAGTCGTAGAAGCTCAGACAGGTTCCCCCAATCAGGGAAAGATAGCGCGCGCCGGAAGCATAAGAGACCATCGACATCGCCGGGATCGGCGAGAAGCCTGCCACGCGGTCAGGACCGTAAGTTTTGACGGTATAGACGTTAGAGGCGGCAATCAGCTCATTCACCTCTTTCCAGGAGGAGCGAACAAAACCACCGCGGCCACGCGCCTGCTTGAAGCTTTTCGCTTTGTCGGCGTCTTCGATGATGGATGCCCACGCCTCTACCGGATCGCTGTGCTGCACCTTGGCTTCACGCCACATTTTCATCAGGCGCTTGCGCATCAGAGGATATTTAAGACGGTTCGCACTGTAGAGATACCAGGAGTAGCTGGCGCCACGCGGGCAGCCACGTGGTTCATGGTTCGGCATATCCGGGCGGGTGCGCGGATAGTCGGTCTGCTGCATTTCCCAGGTCACCAGACCGTTTTTAACGAAAATCTTCCAGCTACACGAGCCAGTGCAGTTTACACCATGGGTTGAACGGACGACTTTGTCATGCTGCCAGCGCTGGCGGTAACCGTCTTCCCAGTCCCGGTTGGTATCCAGAACCTGGCCGTGCCCATCGGCAAAAGTTTCACCCTTCTGTTTGAAGTAGCGAAACCGGTCCAAAAATTTGCTCATCGGGTATCTCCTGTGTGGAGCCTGTGGCTCTCTAAATCGACATTGCTGATTTGCAGCGAAGGTAACGTCCTGTAAGAGAGGGAGAATTGATAACGATCAAGACGGAGGGGGACTATGAAGTGAGGTGTTATAACGAATACCACCAAAGCGGTAGAATTTTTATTTTTATATCTAATTGATTTTAAATGGTATTTTTTATTTATCGTACAATAAGCCCGCCTGTTTTTAACATCTCGGGTATTAAGGGGTAGGCTCGGCTGAAAAGCGATGGCGATCACAGAGTTACCTGCGGGCAGGACGTTAGAAAAGTCATGAGTATGTTGTAACTACTGAGGAAACAAAAAAACGCGACCCGAAGGTCGCGTAAACGGATAATCAAACTTACTTATTTTTCTTGGAATTACGGCCATATACCAGCCACGTGATGGCGACACAGGCGATATAGAAAACGAGGAATACTTTCATTGCTCCTGCCGGGGAGCCGGTCAGGTCCAGCGAGATCCCGAACGCTTTTGGAATAAAGAAGCCACCGATAGCGCCAATCGCGGAGATAAAGCCCAGCGCTGCCGCCGTATCCGTTGCCGCTTCGCGCATGGCCTGCTCTTCGCTACCGCCCTGCGCTTTCACGCGGTCCATGGTCAGCTTACGGAAGATGACGGAGATCATCTGGAAGGTAGAAGCACTTCCCAGCCCGGCCGTCAGGAACAGCACCATAAACACGCCGAAGAAGGCGATGAAGTTACCCCCCTGTCCGTCGGCTGGCAGGGTCAGGAACAGCAGCGCACAGAAGACCGCCATCACAACGAAGTTAATCAGCGTCACGCGGGTCCCGCCAAGACGGTCAGAGACCATGCCGCCCAGCGAACGCGCCAGCGCGCCAATAAACGGTCCGAAGAAGGCGAACTGCAGAATTTGCACTTCCGGGAACTGGGTTTTCGACAGCATGGCAAAGCCCGCAGAGAAACCAATGAACGAGCCGAAGGTCGCCAGATAGAGCAGCGCCATCACCCACAGGTGGCCGCGCTTCAGCACCGGCAACTGCTCGCTCAGGGATGCCTTCGACGCAGACAGGTCATTCATAAAGAACCAGGCCGCAAGGGTAAAGACCACCAGGAACGGTACCCAGATCCAGGCCGCGTTTTGCAGATAGAGGGAAGAGCCATCTGCCTGCGTCACCCCACCGCCGCCAAACGCCGCGAAGATAGAGACGGAGATCGCCAGCGGTGCAATCAGCTGCATTACGCTGACGCCCATGTTACCCAGGCCGCCGTTAATCCCCAGCGCACCGCCCTGCTTCGCTTTCGGGAAGAAGAAGCTGATGTTTGCCATGCTGGACGCGAAGTTTGCGCCCGCAAAGCCGCAGAGCAGAGAGATGATCACGAACACGCTAAATGGCGTGGAGGTGTCCTGCACAGCAAAACCGAGCCACACACAAGGCACGATCATGATACCGGTACTGAACGCCGTCCAGCGACGACCGCCAAAAACCGGCACCATGAACGCGTAAGGCACGCGCAGCAAGGCTCCCGACAGCGACGGCAGCGCAGTCAGCATAAACAACTGATCGGTGGTAAAGGTAAATCCGACCTTAGGCAGGTTCACCGCTACCGCGCTGAATAACATCCATACGCAAAACGCTAACAATAAACATGGAACGGAAATCCACAGATTTCGGCTTGCGACACGGTGGCCGCGCTGCTGCCAGAACGCCGGATCTTCCGGACGCCAGTCAGTTATAACGGCACCATTTTCCCTTTCGGGAGCGGATGTGTGACTCATAGACACCTCTGATTCTCGAATGATGCTGCAAACATTAGGGTTTTAGGGCGGCGGTAAGTTGATATAAATCAAAGGAAAAGTGGGAGGATTTGCGGCGAAAAAAAAGCCATCATCCTTAGTGAGTAGAGTAAAACGGTAAAAAAGACGTGGTTTTTCACAGGACTGACGTCTCGCTGTCAATTCCTCCCCCTGAGCCTTACCCCATTGGCAATTTAGAGGTAATCCTTTATTGGTATGGGTATACTCCAGGGTATGCACCAGAATAACGCCATTCCTGCAAGCAGGCCACGTCAGGAGCCCGGCAACTCTATGTTAAAAAGATGTTTATCTCCGCTAACACTCGTCAATCAGGTCGCCCTGATCGTTTTGCTGTCCACCGCCATCGGCGTGACCGGCATGGCGATTTCCGGCTGGCTGGTACAGGGTGTACAGGGTAATGCCCATGCCATCAACGAGGCAGGCTCACTACGCATGCAGAGTTATCGTCTACTGGCATCGGTGCCGTTAACCCAGGACGATCAGAAGCTGCTGGACGATATGGAACATACCGCTTTCAGCACCGAACTGGAAAGTGCCGCGATTCGTGCCGGTCAGGAATCCCAGCTTAAAGCCCTTCAGGGCTACTGGCACACTCAGCTGGAGCCGGGGTTAAAGCAGGCGAAAAATCCTGATACCGTTGCCCGTGATGTCGCCGGGTTCGTTTCCCGCATTGATACCCTAGTCTCCTCTTTCGATCAAACCACCGAATTACGCATCGACCGGGTGGTGATGATCCACCGGGCGATGGCGCTGTTTATGGGGCTGCTGCTGATTTTCACCATTGTCTGGCTGCGCGCCCGGCTGCTGAATCCCTGGAAGCAACTGCTGGCGATGGCCCGCGCGGTGACTGCCCGGGATTTTACCCAGCGCACCCACATCAGCGGACGTAACGAAATGGCGATGCTGGGCCAGGCGCTCAACACCATGTCAGATGAACTCGCCGAGAGTTATGCGGTGCTGGAAAAACGCGTACAGGAGAAAACCGCGGGGCTGGAGCAGAAAAACGAGATCCTCTCGTTCCTGTGGCAGGCTAATCGACGCCTGCATATGCAGGTGCCGCTGTGCGAACGTCTCTCTCCGGTCCTGAATGGCCTGCAGAATCTGACCCTGCTGCACGACCTGGAGCTTCGGGTGTACGACATGGAAGATGAAGAAAATCACCAGGAGTTTACCTGTCAGTCAGACATGACCTGCGATGACAAAGGCTGCCATCTGTGCCCACGCGGCTTACCGCCGCTGACCACCAGCGGCACGACGCTAAAATGGCGGCTGACAGACAGCCACACCCAGTACGGTATTCTGCTGGCGACCCTGCCCGCCGGGCGTCATCTGAGCCACGACCAGCAGCAACTGGTGGATACGCTGGTTGAACAGCTGACGGCCACGCTGGCACTCGACCGCCATCAGGAGAAGCAGCAGCAACTGATCGTGATGGAAGAGCGCGCCACCATCGCCCGCGAACTCCACGACTCTATCGCCCAGTCGCTCTCCTGTATGAAAATGCAGGTCAGCTGTCTGCAAATGCAGGCCGCAGAAATGCCGGAAAGCAACAAAGCGCTGCTGAGCCAGATCCGCAACGAGCTGAATACCTCCTGGGTACAGCTTCGCGAACTGCTGACCACCTTCCGCCTGCAGCTCACCGAGCCCGGCCTGCGCCCGGCGCTGGAAGCAAGCTGCCAGGAATTTAGCGCCCGACTGGGGTTCCCGGTGAAGCTCGATTACCAGTTACCGCCTCGTTTTGTGCCTTCTCATCAGGCCATTCATTTACTGCAGATCGCCCGCGAAGCGCTGAGCAACGTGCTAAAACACGCTGACGCGACGGCGGTCACCGTTACCGTTAGCCAGCACGATAATCAGGTGAAGCTCACGGTTCATGACAACGGCCGCGGCGTGCCGGAAAATGCCGAACGGACAAACCATTACGGTTTAATTATCATGCGAGACCGCGCCCAAAGCCTGCGCGGTGATTGCCAGGTTCGTCGGCGAGAAACAGGTGGCACAGAAGTGGTTGTCACCTTTATCCCCGAAAAACCCCTCACAACTATCCAGGGAGAAACCCATGACTAATCAGGAACCGGCATCCATCCTGTTGATTGACGACCATCCGATGCTGCGTACTGGCGTAAAACAGCTGGTCAGCATGGCACCTGATATCACCGTCGTTGGCGAAGCCAGCAACGGTGAACAGGGTATTGAACTTGCCGAATCGCTTGATCCTGATTTGATCCTGCTCGATCTGAACATGCCAGGCATGAATGGTCTGGAGACGCTCGATAAGCTGCGTGAAAAATCGTTGTCGGGACGCGTGGTGGTCTTCAGCGTCTCAAACCATGAAGAAGATGTCGTCACGGCGTTAAAACGCGGTGCAGACGGCTACCTGCTGAAAGATATGGAGCCGGAAGATCTGCTCAAGGCCCTGCAACAGGCTGCCGCAGGCGAAATGGTACTGAGCGAGGCGTTAACCCCGGTGCTGGCCGCCAGCCTGCGGGCAAACCGCGCCACCTCCGACCGCGACGTCAGCCAGTTAACCCCGCGCGAGCGCGATATTCTGAAGCTGATTGCCCAGGGTCTGCCGAACAAAATGATCGCCCGTCGTCTGGATATCACCGAAAGCACGGTCAAGGTGCATGTGAAACATATGCTGAAGAAGATGAAGTTAAAATCCCGCGTTGAAGCCGCCGTGTGGGTGCATCAGGAACGTATTTTCTGAGGATTACTCATCCGGGAGTAACTTCCAGCGCGGGTCGTCGTCAGGTAACGCGACAAGCGGCTGAACCACGGTAAGCGTGATCTCATTGGATGAGACGCGCTGTCCTTTTTCATCTTCAACCACCGCCGACAGGTGCCAGCGGTTCTTCGCCCCGTCACTGTCATCCCAGGCAGGCATAATCACACTCCAGCCGTCGCTGCTGTGCGTGTTGGCCGGTGCAGTCAGGCTCAGTGCCTGGGTATCGCCCTGCCAGTGGATCTGCCGAATACCATGAGTGCTGCGTACCTGAAGCTTGAGCATCACGGTCTCGCCCCCTTTCAGATCCCACGGCGGAGTCGCCAGCCAGACGGAGAGCGTTTTGCGCTGGCGGAACTCCATTACCGGCAGATTATCCCGCTCCGGTGAATCATAGCGACTGCCGCGCAGGGAGCGCGTGGCGGCAACTTCGCTGGCAGAAAGCTGCTTGGCAAGGGGCACACCAAAGCGGTAGTTGAGCTTAAGCCCGAGGTTGTTCTGACTCGCACCGCTCTCGCCCTGCTTATGCGCCGCCGTCAGGGTGACCAGCGGAACAGGCGTATAGTTAAGCCCCAGGTTGACCGCCACCGGGTTGTGATAGCCGGTTCCACTGTTGAACAGGTCAACGTTGTCACCAAAGTACTGCTCAAAGCTGACACTGGTGTTGAAATGATGAAACCACGGCAACCAGGCTTTAGCGGTCACGTCATAGCCACGCGCCATGCGCTGCTCCTGCACGTCCGAACTCTCGCGCCAGCTGGCCAGCGGTTGATAGTAATTGGCAGACAGACGCAGATTCTCGCCCCACGCCTCCGCGCCCAACCCGGCACGCTGCAGGTTTTCATCAAGCAGGTTATCGTAAAAGGTGTTGTAGCCGAGCAGCCATTTTCCGGCAACCCAGCGCTGACCGATGCCGGCATTGCTCACCAGGCCGTCACTCTGCTGCGTCAGCCCCAGCTGGCTCCAGCTCAGGTAACGGTTGTTATCATTCCAGGGGATGAACCAGCTCCCGCTGCTGCCGTTAAAGTTCCCCTCGTCATCCACCAGTAAATTGACGCTGGCGTTGCCCCAGGGCGAGAGCCAGGACTCAATCTGCTGATTCACCTCGCCGCTCACCGCGTCACGCACCTTACCAAACGCGAACTGACGCGCCTGCTCGCCGGTGGTGAGGCCGTTATCGGTCATACTGGCTTCGCCAAAGGCTTTTGCCATTTCGGCCAGGTGCTTTTCCCCCTCGTCTGTTGGCGTCGCCATGCCGAGATCGGGCAAACTGTCCCCGTTGTTATCAAAGGGGTTTTCTGCCTGATGCATAAAGGAATTCGGGGCACCGTGAACGGCACCCGCCGTAAGAAGTGGGAGTAATAACAGAAAGCGAATGCGGGACGATACAGCCATCAACGTCGTAAATAAGAACCTGTGTTTATGAGGCAACGCTTTTAATGTTAACGCGATAAGCTGTGAAATGCAGTCTTAGCGCAAATTTCAGGAATATCCTGAACATTATTGTCGCCTTACCCGACACTCTTAGACCATTATCCAAACAGCCCTTTCAGCTCCGGCACGCATGAGCCGCAGTTGGTGCCACACCGTAGTTTCGCCCCCAGCGCTGCAACGGAATCGCACCCGCCGACAATCGCCTCCCGTATCGCATTTTCCCCGACGCAGTAACAGCTACAGATAATGCGTCCCGGATCGACACTCTCCCCCGCGCCCGCGCCGTTCAGGAGCGCATGCCGCTCCGCAAGCGTCTCTGGAGCCCGACGAAAAGCCTCTTCAATAGTCGCATGCGCCAGCGCTGGCAACGTAGTCCCTTCCCAGAATCCGAGCATCAGCTCGCCGTTATGCCATGCCAGTACGCTGCTGCGCGCATCCGTCCGGGCAAGTTGCAGCTGCCAGCCCTGCTGTTCAGCATACTCTTTCACCCACGGCATCAACGGTTCGTCAGCCGCCACCGTCAGGCGTGATGCTTTGCGCCACCAGTGTACCGAAGACGGCAGTTCCGGCAGCACACGGGCATACAGCTCTCCCTGCCATTCAGGTTGCCATGGCATGATCCTGACGGCGGTCTGTTTACTCTCCGGCTGGCCGGACTGCGGATCGCAGCGCCCTGCCACCAGCGTATTAACCTTTCCCTGACGGGCAAACTGCGCATTCCAGTGCATGGGCGCGAATACTTCACCCTCCCTTTGTCCATCGTTGATACGTACTTTTGCCACCATCACTCCACGCGGAGAACTGATCCGTGCCAGTTGCCCGTCGCAAAGGGCGAAACGCGCGGCATCTGCAGCGCAGATCTCAACGCAGGGCTCAGAGATATGCTGCATCAGCCCGGGAACATATCCCGTACGGGTCATGGTATGCCATTGATCGCGGATGCGTCCGGTATTCAGCAGCAACGGATATAACGCATCTGGCGCCGCGCCGTGCGGACGCGGGTCAACGGGCACCACATTCCGGTGGGGAAAATCGCCCGCCGCCCACTGATAAGGCTCAAGCTGATCCCACGCCTCACGGGTAAGCCCCGCCAGCGCATGCAGATGAAACGCCCGTGCCCCGTCATTCTCAAACGCCGACAGCGCCGCATGTTCACAAAAAATCTCCTGCGGATGTTCCCAGGCAAAGGCCTCACCATAGCCCAGCTGTTTCGCCACCTGGGCAACTATCCACCAGTCCGGTTTTGCCTGGCCCGGGGCTGCCAGAAAGGCGCGCTGACGCGAGATCCGCCGTTCGGAGTTGGTGACCGTACCGTTTTTCTCTCCCCAGCCCAGCGCCGGGAAACGAATATGGGCGTAGCGGCTGGTGTCGGTCTCCTGCATCACCTCAGAAACAATGACCAGCGGACAGTTCGCCAGCGCCTGGCATACCGCGTGACTATCCGGCAGCGAGACAGCCGGATTGGTGCCCATGACCCATACCGCCTTTACCTCACCGCGGGCAATGGCGTCAAACAGCTCAACGGCCATCAGGCCCGGCGTTTGCGCCAGCCGTTCTGTTCCCCAGAAGCGCGCCACCCGCGAGAGATCGTCCGGCTCGAAGTTCATATGCGCCGCCAGTTGATTCGCGAGGCCACCCACTTCCCGTCCCCCCATCGCGTTTGGCTGGCCGGTCAGCGAAAACGGCCCGCAGCCCTGACGGGCAAATTTCCCGCTCGCAAGATGAACGTTAATGATGGCGTTGCACTTGTCGCTGCCGCTGGAAGACTGGTTGATCCCCATGGTGTAGAGCGTAATGGCACGCGGCGCCGTGAGGAACCAGTCGTAAAACGTGGCAATCTCCTGTGCATCAAGACCACAAAACCCGGCCACGCGGGCAATCGGCCAGTCGTCGGTACCCTGGATCAGGTTGAGCAAACCGACAAACAGCCCGGCGTCACTGCCGGGCGCGAGTGCCAGATGCAGGTCGGCGATATCACAGGTGGCGGTTTTACGCGGATCGATCACCACCACTTTCATTTGCGGATTGTTTTGCCGCGCCTGAACCAGCCGCTGATAAAGCACCGGATGCGTCCATGCCGCGTTTGAACCCACCAGCACCACCAGATCGCTGTTCTCCACGTCCTCATAGCTGCACGGCACCACATCTTCGCCAAATGCGCGCTTATAGCCTGCTACCGCCGACGACATGCAGAGCCGCGAGTTGGTATCGATGTTCGCCGCGCCGATAAACCCTTTCATCAGCTTATTGGCAGCGTAGTAATCCTCGGTGAGTAGCTGGCCGGAGGCGTAAAACGCCACCGCCTGCGGCCCCCAGGTGTCGATAATCGCCCGCAGCCGCTCGCCGGCCGCGCTTAACGCCTGCGGCCAGTCCACCTCCAGCCCGTCCACCACCGGGTGCAACAGCCGCCCCTGCAGGCCCGTGGTTTCACCTAACGCCGCGCCTTTGACGCACAGCCGTCCAAAACTGGCGGGATGGCGTTCATCGCCGCGCACCGTGACCTTGTCGCCCTCAACCCGGGCCACCACGCCGCAACCGACGCCGCAGTACGGGCAGGTTGTTCGGGTTTCATTCATGATGCCTCCGCACGGACCAGCAACGCGTCGTTCCCCACCCACACCTTGCCGTTTTCGATTTTCACCGGCCAGGCGCGCACCGCAGGCTCACCGTTATCCACCTGGCAGCCGTCGCGCAGGCGAATACGCTGTTTATAGAGCGGCGAGATGACCACCGGCTCACCCGCCGCATCGCCAAGAATACCGCGTGACAGTACGTTCGCATCGCTGCCTGGCTCCTGATCGTCAAGGGCATAGACCGATTTGCCAAAACGGAACAGCGCGATCGGCTTACGCCCCAGCCGGGCGCCGATCCCCGCCTGCTCCGGGATCTCATCCAGACCGCAAATTTCCTGCCAGCGTTTGTTCTCTTCCGTCGCCGGACCGTTCACCGCCGTGCGGAACAGCGCCAGACGGTTCGGATCGTTAAGTGTGGTCTGCCATTCACACTGATACGTTTCCACCACACGGGCCATCTCCTGCTCAAGCTCCTGCGCAATACCGAGGCTATCGTCGAGGATCACCTCCCGCAGATAGTCGAGACCGCCTTCAAGGTTGTCCATCCAGGTGCTGGTCCGCTGCAGGCGATCCGCCGTGCGAATGTAGAACATCAGAAAACGGTCGACGGTACGGATCAGCGTCTCTTCATCCAGATCGCTGGCGAAGAGATCCGCGTGTCGCGGCTTCATGCCGCCGTTGCCGCATAGATAGAGATTCCAGCCCTTGTCCGTGGCGATCACGCCGACATCTTTGCTTTGCGCCTCGGCACACTCGCGGGTACAGCCGGACACCGCCATTTTGATTTTGTGCGGCGCGCGCAGCCCCTTGTAACGGTGCTCCAGTTTGACCGCAAGGCCGGTGGAGTCCTGCACGCCATAGCGGCACCAGGTTGACCCGACGCAGGATTTCACGGTCCGCAGGGATTTACCGTACGCATGCCCGGTTTCAAATCCGGCCTCCACCAGCGCCTGCCAGATCTCCGGCAGTTGCTCCAGCGTGGCACCAAACAGGTCAATACGCTGGCCGCCGGTGATCTTGCTGTACAGCCCGTAGCGCTTTGCGATCTGCCCGATAGCAATCAGCCCGTCGGCCGTTACTTCCCCGGCGGGCATGCGCGGAACGATGGAGTACGTTCCGTCCTTCTGAATATTGGCAAAGTAGCGGTCGTTGGTGTCCTGCAACGGCAAATGCGCCGGTTTCAGCAGGTATTCGTTCCAGCAGGAGGCCAGCACTGACCCCACCAGCGGTTTACAGATCTCACAGCCGTGCCCTTGCCCGTAGCGGCTAATCAGCTGGTCGAAGGTACGAATATGGTTGACGCGCACCAGGTGGTATATCTCCTGACGCGAGTACGGGAAGTGCTCACAGATATCTTTTTTCACCTCCACGCCCTGCTCAGCCAGCTGGAACTCCATCACCTGTTTCACCAGCGCGCTGCACCCACCGCAGCCGGTCGCCGCTTTGGTGCACTGCTTGATGGCGCCGATCTCCGTCGCACCGGCGCTCACTGCCTGGCAGATATCGCCTTTGCTGACGTTATGACAGGAGCAGATCTGCGCGCTGTCCGGCAGCGCCGCCACCCCCAGCGCTTTTGGCGCGCTACCGGAGAAGGCTGGCAAGATGAGCGTTTCAGGCTCTTTTGGCAGACTGATTCCGTTAAGCATCATCTGCACCAGCGTGGCGTATTCGCTGGCATCCCCCACCAGCACGCCGCCGAGCAGGGTTTTGTTGTCATGGCTGACGACAATTTTTTTATAGATTTGCTGCGGGCCGTGGGTCCACTGGTAGCTCAATGCTCCCGGCGTACGGCCATGGGCATCCCCAAACGAGGCCACGTCCACGCCCAGCAGCTTAAGTTTGGTGCTCATATCCGCGCCGGTGAAGGATTTCTCCTCACCCGCCAGCGTGGCCGCCGCCACGCGTGCCATCTGGTAACCCGGCGCCACCAGACCGAAGATTTTACCTTCCCACAGCGCGCACTCCCCGATGGCGAAGATGTCCTTATCTGAGGTCTGGCAGGCGGTATCAATGCAGATCCCGCCACGCTCGCCGATCGCCAGGCCGCTGCTGCGCGCCAGCGCATCCTGCGGGCGGATCCCGGCAGAGAAGACCACCATATCGGTGTCCAGCTGTTCACCGTCGGCAAAACGCAGGACCAGTCCGTCGTCAGCGGCCGCAATTTCAGTGGTGGCTTTGCTGGTGTGAACCCCGACGCCGAGCGCTTCAATTTTTTTACGCAGCATCGCCGCACCGTCGTTGTCGAGCTGTACCGCCATCAGGTTGGGGGCGAATTCCACCACGTGGGTTTCTAGCCCCAGCTGTTTGAGGGCGTTGGCCGCCTCCAGCCCGAGCAGGCCACCGCCTATGACCACGCCGCGTCGGGATCCCTTCGCATGCGCGGCAATGTTATCGAGATCGTCCAGCGTACGGTAGACAAAGCAACCCGGCAGCGTGTTGCCCGGCACCGGCGGCACAAACGGATACGAGCCGGTCGCCAGCACCAGTTTGTCCCAGTGGATTTCGTGACCGCTGGCGGTACGTACCACGTGCGCGTCGCGATCGATGGCGATAATTTGCTGCGACAAACGCAACTCTATGCCGTGTCTGGCAAAGAAATCGCCCTCCACCAGCGAGAGGGACTCCGCGCTGCGGCCGCCAAAATACTCTGAGAGATGTACGCGGTCGTAAGCGGCATAACGCTCTTCGCCAAAGACGACAATCTGGTATTGCTGATGCAGATTGCGGTTTACGCAGTCTTCAAGAAAATGGTGGCCGACCATACCGTGCCCAACCACCACCAGAGTAGGTTTTGTCATAGCGTTCTGTCCTGCAACCTGCGGTTGCGTCGTAGTGAATCGATCGAACAGCCAGTCCACGTGTGCGGGCGCAGCCGTTGCCAGTAAATCGGTAAATGTTGCCGCGCTGCGGCAATCTCCCATCAGCAGTACGCCAGCCAGCGCACCGCGATGAATCAGTAAGCGACGGTAGTGACGGGTCAGCGGATCCCACGCGTCCCAGACCGTATCCTCCGGTTGCGCCGTTACGCGCCCAGCGCTGAAGAGCTCCACACCGGTGACCTTCAGGCGCATCCCGCTGTCGGTATGGGCAAAAGGCACAGGGGCGTCCCCTGCCAGCCGGGCGGCGAGAATGTCCGCCTGTGCCAGGCAGGGGGCAACCAGGCCAAACGTCTGACCGTCGATTTCGCAGCACTCCCCAATGGCGCTAATAGCCGGGACGGAGGTCTTCATCTGCTGGTCGACCACAATGCCACGGGCGCAGCGAATACCGCTGGCGCTTGCAAGGGCGATGTTGGGCTGTACGCCAGTGGCCAGCACCACGCGCGCGGCGCTAACCTGGCGTCCGTTGTGTAGCGTCACTGAATCCGGCGCGATTGCCGCGATCCCGGACGACAGCTCGCAGCGCACGCCGCGCTCCGCCAGCGCAGCCTCCAGCAGCAGCCCCGCCTGCCGATCCAGCTGTTGTTCCATCAACCACGGTCCGCGATGCACCAGCGTGACATTGTCACAAGTTTGTGCCAGCGCCGCTGCCGTCTCAACGCCCAGCACGCCACCGCCCAACACCACCGCTGGCCCCGGGATCTGCGCAATGGCTCGCGTATCCTCAAGGCGGCGGAAGGTAAAGACGTGTGGCGCATCGCCCCCGGGGATCGGCGGCACGAACGGTATCGACCCGGTGGCGAAGACCAGTTCATCCCACGCCAGCGTGGTCTGCGCGGTACGGATTTCCCGTTTCGCCACGTCCACGGCTAGCACCTTTTGCCCCCTGAGCACCGTGACGCCGCGCTCGCGGTACCAGTCATCGTCCTGCAGGCGGATCTGTTCCGGACGTTTTTCCCCACCCAACACCGGCGAAAGCTGGATGCGGTTGTACGCATGCTCAGGCTCCTCACCCAACACGGTGATCGCGAAGCGGCCAGGCGCACGCCCGGTCAGCGAGGCAATCAGCCGTGTTGCTGCCATTCCATTGCCGATAATGACCAGTCGCATCGTGGTGCCCCCACTACGCCGCTTTGGGCTGTTTTTCATAGAGGAAATGGAGGATCTGCTGGCGCATGTGGTGGTAGCGGCTGTCGTCCGCCAGCTGCACCCGGTTACGCGGACGCGGCAGGTCAACCTCCAGGATTTCGCCGACGGTCGCCGCCGGGCCGTTGGTCATCATCAGCACGCGGTCAGAGAGCAGCACCGCTTCGTCCACGTCGTGGGTGATGAGCACAATGGTGGTGTTGAGCACCTGCTGGATTTGCATCACGGAGTCCTGCAGATGGGCACGCGTCAGGGCATCCAGCGCGCCAAACGGTTCATCCATCAGCAACACTTTCGGCTTCATCGCCAGCGCACGGGCAATGCCCACGCGCTGCTTCATACCGCCTGAGATCTCCCCCGGGCGTTTATGCAGGGCGTGCCCCATCTGCACGCGATCGAGGTTGTGTTCAATCCACTCACGACGCTCCGCCTTGCTCATGGTGTGGCGGAACACCTGATCGACCGCCAGCGCAACGTTGTCGAAACAGGTCAGCCACGGCAGCAGGGAGTGGTTCTGAAAGACCACCGCACGCTCCGGTCCCGGACCCGCAATTTCACGGTTGTCACAAATCAGTCCCCCTTCCGTCGGCAGGGTGATCCCGGCGATCAAGTTCAGCAGCGTTGATTTGCCGCAGCCGGAGTGGCCAATCAGGCTCACGGTTTCCTTTTCGTGGATATCAAACGAGACGTTCTGCAGCGCCAGAAATTCACCGCTGGCGGTAGAAAAACGCTGGCTTACGGCCTGGACCTGAATGATTGGTTTCATGTTCGCTCCTTATTTTTCCTGCCAGCTAAAGCGACGGGCGATCAGCATCAGCCCCTGCTCCAGCAGTAACCCGACCACGCCAATGATGACGATGGCGATGAGAATGTTTTCGACGTTGAGGTTGTTCCACTCATTCCAGATCCAGAAACCGATCCCTAAGCCGCCTGTCAGCATTTCGGCGGCGACAATCACCAGCCAGGCGATACCGATGGAAAGACGTACCCCGGTCAACACCGCCGGCAGCACCGCCGGGAAGAGGATCCGACGCAGAATGGTCCACTCAGAAAGCTGCAACACGCGGGCGACGTTGAGGTAATCCTGCGGAATACGGCGTACCCCTTCGGCGGTGTTAATCACCATTGGCCAGATCGAACAGATAAAAATGGTCCAGCTGGAAGCCGGCTCTGCTTTCTGGAACAGCAGCAGGCCGATAGGCAGCCAGGCCAATGGGCTGACCGGGCGCAGCAGCGCAATCAGCGGGCTGAACATGCGTGAGAAAAAGGTGAAACGGCCAATCAGAAAACCGAGCGGGATACCGACTAACGCGGCCAGGCCAAAGCCCACCGCCACGCGCTGCAGGGAGGCAAGCACGTTCCAGCCGATCCCCATGTCGTTTGGCCCGTCGCGATAAAACGGATCGGCAAACAGGGTGATGGCAGAATCCAGCGTGCTCAGCGGCGTCGGGAAGCCTTTGCTGTTGATTGCCGCCAGTTGCCAGAGCACCACCAGCAGCCCCAGCCCCAGCAGCGCCGGAATGATACGCTGGAGCACGTCGTTAATCCGGCGGGCAATCGCCGGAGGACGACGGCGAACCTGAACCGGTGGCAGGGTAATCACCTCGCCACTCACCGGCGTCTCGTGTTTTGCTTTCGTGCTGTGCAGATGCTGCATAATCAGGCCCCTTTACGGTGAATAGCGAAGCGGTTGGCATAGCCTTCAGGATCGGTACCGTTCCAGACGGTGCCGTCCATCAGGGTGCTACTGCGTAGTGGTGAAGTCGGTGTGGTAATGCCCCCCACCGCGGTGGCGGCATCCTGCCAGACCGCGGTCTGGTTAATGCGCTGCGCGATGCCCGCGTAGTCCGGCGCGGCTTTGAGCAAACCCCAGCGGCGGAACTGGGTTAAGAACCACATGCCGTCGGAGAGATACGGGTAGCTGACGGCGCCGTCGTTGAAGAAACGAATCGGATGCGCGTCCTGCCAGCGCGTGCCCACCCCGTTGTCGTACTCACCCAGCATCCGTCCGGTGAGGTACTGCTCTTTGGTGTTCAGCCATGCGCGACGCGAGAGGATCTGCGCCGTTTCACGTTTGTTTTCCGGTGAAGCGTCGATCCAGCGCGCGGCTTCCAGTACTGCGCTCACCAGCGCCCGCGCGGTGTGCGGATTTTTCTCCACCCAGTCGCGACGGGTACCGAGGATTTTTTCCGGGTGGTCAGCCCAGATAGACTGCGACGTTGCAGCGGTAAAACCGATGCGATCGTTAATGGCCCGGGCATTCCACGGCTCGCCGACGCAAAAGCCGACCATATTGCCAATGCGCATGTTCATCACCATCTGCGGCGGCGGTACCACCACGGTGCGAACATCGTCAAACGGGTTAATGCCCGCACTGGCCAGCCAGTAGTAGAGCCACATGGCGTGCGTGCCCGTCGGGAAGGTATGCGCGAAGGTGTACGTGCCCGGTGCCTGCTGACCAATCAGTTTCTTCAGCCCGTCGAGATCGCGAACGCCCTTCTCTGCCAGATCGGCAGAGAGCGTAATCGCCTGGCCGTTCTGGTTGAGGGTCATCAGATTCGCCATCTGCTGTGGCTTACCGGCGATCCCCAGTTCCAGTCCGTACAGCAGACCGTAAAGAATGTGCGCCGCGTCCAGCTCCCCCGCGACTAACTTGTCGCGCACGGCCGCCCAACTCGCCTCTTTGGTGGGCACGATGGTAATGCCATGCTTTTTATCGAACCCTTTCAGCGCCGCGATGACCACCGGAGCGCAGTCGGTCAGCGGGATAAACCCGATGCGCACCGTCTCCTGCTCGGGTTTATCCGAGCCTGCCGCCCACGCGGCCTGCATGACACCCGGTAACAACATTGCACTGCTCGCCAACACGCTGGCCTGCAAAAAACGCCGTCTCGACAAATCCGCCATGACCACTCCTGAAAAAAAGACAAAAAAAAGCGCCCGACAGTGCCGAAGCACCGCTGGACGCCTTTATCCCGAAGACTGATGCACCGCCGTTGGCGCACCGTCAAAATTGGTTACTGAAATAATGCAAAGCGAATGCCAGGTTTTAATGCCTTGTTTTTATGGCTTTTGCCCCACTGGCTCTGCAAAAACGCACCTCAATCAGGCACAACGTGCCCACTGATTGTGCAGCTACTCCTTAGGGGTTAGCTGCCACAATCGCTTCACGGTAAGCAGCGCGCGGGCGATATCCACCATGCGCTGGTTCTTGTCCATCGCCATTTTGCGCAGCGCCGTCCACGCCTGTTCCTCACTCATGTTGTGGTGGGTCATCAGCACGCTTTTGGCTTTATCAATGGTCTTGCGCTCTTCCAGCGTATCGCGCAGCGTCGCGAGCTGGCGGGAAAGCTGTTCTATTTCACGAGCCTGCTGGCGAACCAGCGGCAGCAAAGGTTTGTCCGGATAAAGCGCGAGCGGATCGTCATTCTCATCGGCACTTACCGGATGTTGAGGGTCATGATGGATACGCTCATCAACCGCCAGCATCAGGTCGGCGATAACCATCTCCTCCAGGGTACGCAGGTGCTCAAGACGCGACGTTTGCAGGGCGAACCAGTTCAGCGCCGTGTCGCCATTATCCGCAGCAGGCTGGCGGGTACAGGCCACACGCCGGAGTTGCTCCGTCTCGCGGTCGGGCTGGCAGTTCCGGGAAAAGGTGCTCTGCACATCCGCCGGGCTGTGGCTTAAAAAGATCTCAAAACAGGCCTGCTGCCCGTCAATGCGATCCACCAGCCTCTGGCGGGTGACATCATCAAAAAAACCCTGCGTGAAGCCAATGGCCCCCAGCGCCCGCTCTTGTCCCGCCAGCTCTTTGCCCTGCATCAGGCTGTACAGGGCAACAAAACGCCCCGCCAGTTGCGGATCGTCAATGCTGTCGTTGAGCTGCGGCACGATACTGAGCAGATGGCGAAGCATGCGACAATAATGCTCCATCGCCTGCGGGGCGGTAACGGTTTGTTGATTCACCCCTTCTCGCAGGGCGCGGAGTGATTCAAGGCTCTGCAACGCAGCGGCGATGCGCTCACATACGGCGCTGCCCGGCACTGGGGAGTGTTTATCCAGAATGCCATACAGTATGGTGAGATTTTCATCCACCAGCGCCCGGCTGGCTTTGCATTCGGGGGCATAGAGCTTACCCTGTGAGCAGAGCCAGACGTTTGATGCACCGCGCTCGCACTGTAGCATATGCACCAGTTGACTAATGCCATTCACCAGTACGCCCAGCTGTGCCAGCTTGCTGAGCTGCTCCTGACGCAACGCTTTTGCGCGCTGGAGCCATTCGGTTGCACCCGACGAATTGCCAGCCATTAATGTCATGCTTACTCTCCCGGATAACCCTACCTGGGAGAATGAAGCAATATTCGTGCCTTAATATAAACAGGAGTTAACATGCAGAAGATTGTGATCGTCGCCAACGGGGCGGCCTACGGCAGCGAATCCCTTTTTAACAGCCTGCGTCTGGCCATAGCATTGCGCGATAACGCGAGCGAGCTGGATCTGCGGATCTTTTTGATGTCCGACGCGGTCACCGCCGGTCTGAAAGGCCAAAAACCGGCAGAGGGCTACAACATTCAGCAGATGCTGGAGATCCTGACGGCGCAAAACGTGCCGGTTAAGCCCTGCAAAACCTGCACTGACGGGCGCGGTATCACCGGGCTGCCGCTGATTGAGGGCGTGGAAATTGGCACACTTGTCGAGCTGGCCGAGTGGACGTTAGACGCCGATAAAGTATTAACTTTTTAATAATAAAGCCGTAAAAATATTATTTTCTTATGGACGCGGTTTCAGCATCAAGTTTACCTGCGGGGTTGCCGATAGGCATGGAAACAACACAGCAGGTATTTCACTTATGTTCAGATCGATTCGTGCTCGCATCATTGCCGCGACGACAGGCTGTCTGGTCGTCGCCCTTCTTCTCAATACCGTCATTAATTTCCAGGTCACGCGCCAGGATAATCAGCAGTCGCAGCGTGACATTCTGACCAGCACCAGCGCCAGCCATAACATGGCGATTGCCGACTGGGTGAAAAGCAAAATGACGGTCATTACCTCCGCCCAGAGCGTGGCGCTGAGTGACGACCCGGTACCGGTCTTTAAACAACTCGCCCAGGCGGGAGGCTTCACCAACGTCTATGTGGGCTATGCCACTAAAACGGCGAAATTCTCTGAGCCTGCGGGCGTGCCTGCGGATTATGACCCGACCATTCGCCCCTGGTATCAGCAGGTGGTCAGCCAGGACGGACCGGTGGTGACCGCGCCTTACGTGGACGCCGGAACCGGAAAACTGGTGGTAACTTTTGCGGTGCCGGTAAAAGAAAACGGGACCCTGAAAGCAGTGGTGGCGGGCGATGTGGCCATGGATAGCGTGGTGGCTAACGTGCGCGGCATTCACCCGACCCCGGCCAGCAGCGGGTTACTTCTGAACAGCGACGGCAGCGTTATCGCCGCCAACGATCCGGCCCTGACGTTAAAACCGTTTGCTGAGACCATTACCGGCACCGATTTAGCGACCCTGAAAAGCGGTGAACCGGTTGATGGCACATTTGACGGCGGTGATAAAACCCTCGTCGCCACGGCCGTTCCGGGAACAAACTGGATGCTGGTGGTCGCGCTCGACAATAACGACGCCACCTCCGGCATGCGCTCGCTGCTGAAAGCCTCGGCACTCTCGCTGGTGATCCTCGCCCTGCTGAGCGGCGCGCTTGTCCACATCCTGATAGCCCGCCTGCTCAAGCGGTTGTCCGATATCCGCGACGCGATGCATAACATCGCCAACGGTACCAACGACCTCTCCCAGCGCCTGCCGGAGAGCGGTAACGACGAAGTGGCGCAAATCGCCCAGGCGTTTAACGCCTTTAGCGATAAGCTCTCGGTGGTGATGATCCAACTGCGTGATGCCAGCGCCTCGGTGAAAAATGCCGCCCAGGAGATTGCGGCTGGCAACCAGGATCTCTCCGGGCGCACCGAGCAGGCAGCCTCCAGCCTGCGTGAAACCGCCAGCGCCGTAGAGCAGATCACCGCGTCGGTGACTCAGTCAAATGAGTCCGCGGCAGAAGCGAATGAACAGGCCAGTAAAGCCTCCGCTGCGGCCTCACGCGGCGGTGAGGTCGTCTCTCAGGCCATCAGCACCATGCAATCCATTGAAGTGGCTTCGGCAAAAATTGGCGATATCACCAGCGTGATTGATGGCATCGCCTTCCAGACCAATATCCTGGCGCTGAACGCCTCGGTGGAAGCGGCGCGCGCCGGTGAGCAGGGCCGCGGGTTTGCCGTGGTGGCAGGCGAAGTGCGTAACCTGGCAAGCCGCAGCGCCCAGGCGGCGAAGGAGATCAAATCGCTTATCGACTCCACCACCGACAGCGTGGCAACCGGCTCCCGCTATGTACACCTGGCCGGGGAAAGCATGGATGAGATCCGCGCCAGCATCGGCAGCGTCTCGGGTATCATGCGTGAAATTTCCATCGCCACCAGCGAGCAGATGAAAGGCATCCATGAGATCAACCATGCTGTCACGCACCTCGACAGAATGGTGCAGCAGAACGCTGAACTGGTGGTGCAATCCGCCGCAGCCGCCAGCGCCCTGCAGAGCCAGGCGGGCGACCTTGCTGAAACTGCCGGACATTTCCGCATTTAATTTTCTTCTGGCGCGCCTTCACCGTGTAAATGCGCGCCAGCTGAATGCTTTCAGGTATTTTGTCATTTTTGTTTAAACGTTATGCCATTTTTTGATCAAAATCAGCATCCCGACGCTCCCCCTTTGGTGTTATGCCATGAGTGAATTGTGAACAACATCACGCTCGGAAATGGCAGCAGGGAGAGCGTTGTTTAAGACTACGGGGTAAATAAATGGCACTGGTAAAAACAAGTTTGAAACTGTTTGGCGGGGATACGGTAGTGGTGCGTTGTTCAGAGCGCTGCCGTATTCATTTGATGAGTGCGAAGGCACAAAAACAATCGCAGGCAGATATCCTGACCGTGCAGGATGATAAGGCGTGGCTAACCGTCCCTTATACCGGCACATGGGATGTCCTGATTGACAGCCATAGTCAGTCACTCGAACACTCAGTCAGCTACGTGGCCGCTTAAAAACAGACGCCCGGTCTGCACTCTCGCAGCCGGGCGTATTATCAGGCAAAACCCGGACGCAGCGGGTTATTCAGCGGATTTCCTTCCAGCAGCGCTTTCACCTTCGCTACCAGCTCATTCAGACACTCGTCCTGCATGCCGAGGCGCGTCAGTTCCTGATCGAGTGAAAACAGATACTGCGCGTTTGTACCGAGCGGTCCGCTGGCCGCCGCAATCAACGGCGCGATCACCTGCGTGCGGGTATCCGCTTCATACAGGGGATGGCGCGGATCCATAATAAACACCAGCGCGTTGACGGTGCGTCCGTCATCAAGTTCCAGCTTGCACCAGCTTGGCATATAGCAGCCGGTGATCATCTCGCGCTTCCAGAGCAGCGTCAGCTCCTCTTCGAGGGTGGCATCCGGCAGGCGATACGCCACCCCCGTGGTGCGTCCGCCCTCTTTCAGTGCAAGCATACGTCCCGGCTGACAGGCACTTCCGCGTCCGGCGGTTAATCGCAGACAAAATGCGCGATGCCACCCCGGGAGCGTACCTGTCGCCGATTCGACAAATTCCAGAGCCGGGTTCCACATCAGCGAACCGTAGCCAAAAATCCATACCGGGCCATCATCCGGGCGGCAGGCAAGCGTGGCAGCGAGCGACGCCGCACGTTGTTCAGCTGACCAGAGAAGCGATTCCTCAATAGCACCAAATGCCGTCTTACAATCTGCCTTCATTAAGAAATCACGCGTTAACAGTTTACACCTCCGCCACTGCATGCTTCCTTGCGACATCTGTAATTCACCTTCCCGGCATTATCTACTGGTCATTTTGCCAGCAGTTGAATAACGATAAGCAATTCGCGGGCCAGTTGCAATACAACGGCAGTTCAACCGCCTGAAAAGTCAAAATGAAGGCAGCTTATTATTTTACGGCTATTTCTTTTTATGCCATTTATCATCGTCTCCTTTCTCGTAGTCATGTTTTACTGCCGCCCAGGCCACTTTATGCGCCGTCTCTTCCCGGCTGGCATCGTCCCGACGATCGTCTTTATCTTTGTATTGATCCCAGGCGCTGTTAAACGCCTCTTTATAGATATCCTGCGCATGTGCGGGCAGTACGTTTTGCACGTTATCGGGTAAATCGCGTTTCGTTTTATATGGCATCACTAACCTCTATTTTGCTTAAAAAGATAAGTGTGGACGACGATGCTGCAAGCTGCCAGTCGCGGATCAATTTTGAAGAATTAATGAAGTTAATTACATGTTATTTAATATGTATTAATCAAAAAGATGGCATTATGAATGTCAGGAGACTTAAAACAGGATTAGGGTAAAATTAAGTAAAAAATAAAGGGTATTTAACAGAGATCTGTTAATGTAATGACCTCAAAATTCTATCTATAATTACAAGCACCTGCATTGATGGAGAAACACATGACAGCAGCACACGAGGCGGTAAAAACCCGCCACAAGGAGACGTCGCTCATTTTCCCGGTTCTGGCACTGGCTGTGCTGCTCTTCTGGGGAAGCAGTCAGTCACTGCCAGTGGTGGTTGGTATCAATATTCTTGCGCTGGTAGGGATTTTAACCAGTGCCTTTAGCGTGGTTCGCCATGCCGATGTCCTGGCCCACCGTCTGGGCGAGCCGTATGGATCGTTAATTCTCAGCCTTTCCGTTGTGATTCTTGAGGTCAGCCTCATTTCCGCGCTGATGGCGACCGGCGACGCCGCGCCAACCCTGATGCGCGATACGCTCTATTCCATCATTATGATTGTGACCGGTGGTCTGGTGGGCTTTTCACTGTTGCTGGGCGGCCGTAAGTTCGCCACTCAGTACATGAACCTGTTTGGCATTAAACAGTATTTGATCGCCCTGTTCCCGCTGGCGATTATCGTGCTGGTCTTCCCGATGGCGCTGCCGGGAGCAAACTTCTCTACCGGTCAGGCGCTGCTGGTCGCATTGATTTCCGCCGCCATGTATGGCGTGTTCCTGTTGATTCAGACCAAAACGCACCAGAGTCTGTTTGTGTATGAGCATGAAGATGACAGCGACGACGATGACCCGCACCATGGCAAACCGTCCGCCCACAGCAGCGCGTGGCACACGGTTTGGCTGATCGTACATCTGATTGCGGTTATCGCCGTCACCAAGATGAACGCCAACCCGCTGGAGACACTGTTAACCGAGATGAATGCCCCGGTGGCGTTTACCGGCTTCCTGGTGGCGCTGCTGATCCTCTCGCCGGAAGGGCTGGGCGCGCTGAAAGCGGTGCTGAACAATCAGGTACAGCGCGCCATGAACCTGTTCTTCGGCTCGGTACTGGCGACCATTTCGCTTACCGTTCCGGTGGTGACGCTGATTGCCTTTATGACCGGTAACGAGCTGCAGTTTGCGCTGGGCGCGCCGGAGATGATTGTAATGGTAGCGTCACTGCTGCTGTGTCAGATTTCGTTCTCAACCGGGCGCACCAATGTACTCAACGGCGCGGCGCATATGGCGCTTTTTGTGGCGTACTTAATGACAATTTTTGCGTAGCCTTTTTGCCCAGCGGCGCTTCGCTTGCAGGGCCTACGGGTTTTGTAGGCCGGGTAAGCGCAGCGCCACCCGGCAATATGTCCCATAAAAAACCCGCCGAAGCGGGTTTTTTATTAGTTGCTGGTATCCAGCTCGTCGAAGCTCTTCACCAGATCGTCAATCGCTTTGATCTGTTTCAGGAACGGCTCCAGTTTGTCCAGCGGCAGCGCGGATGGACCGTCGCATTTCGCATTCGCCGGATCCGGGTGCGCTTCAATGAACAGACCCGCCAGGCCGGTCGCCATACCGGCGCGCGCCAGTTCGGTCACCTGCGCACGACGGCCACCAGACGCGGCACCAAACGGGTCGCGGCACTGCAGAGAGTGGGTCACGTCAAAGATCACCGGAGACTGGTTAGAGACGTTTTTCATCACGGTGAAGCCCAGCATATCCACAACCAGGTTGTCGTAACCGAAGTTGGAACCACGGTCGCACAGGATCACCTTGTCGTTACCGCCTTCGATAAACTTATCGACGATGTTCCCCATCTGGCCTGGGCTCACGAACTGCGGCTTCTTCACGTTGATGACCGCACCGGTTTTGGCCATCGCTTCCACCAGGTCAGTCTGACGAGCCAGGAACGCTGGCAACTGAATAACGTCAACCACGTCAGCCACAGGCTGCGCCTGAGATGCCTCGTGAACGTCGGTGATCACTTTCACGCCAAAGGTCTGCTTCAGCTCCTGGAAAATTTTCATCCCCTCTTCCAGGCCCGGGCCACGGTAGGAGTGAATGGAAGAGCGGTTGGCTTTGTCAAAAGAGGCTTTAAACACGTACGGGATGCCCAGCTTCTGGGTCACGGTCACGTAGTGCTCGCAAATACGCATGGCGAGATCGCGGGATTCCAGCACGTTCATACCGCCAAACAGCACGAACGGCAGGTCGTTTGCCACGTTGATATCACCAATGCTAACCACTTTTTGTTTCATAGGATCGCCTTATTCAGGTGTGAATCGGATTTAAGATTAATGCAGTGTAATTTGTTTGTGCGAGATCGCGTTGATCTGCGCGCGAATCATTTCGCTGATCGGGTCTTCCGGGCATTGCTCGACGAAATAGCTTAAATCGTTCAGCGCCACATGCTCGCAGTCGAGCTGGGCATAAATCAGCCCGCGGTCGCGAATTTCGTACGGGTCTTCCGGATTAAACTGCAGCAGCACTTCGCTGGCGCGCAAGGCCAGCTCCATCTGCCGCTCTTCCATCAGTGCAGATTTCAGCGTATCCAGCAGCTTGCGGATCACTTCGGCGTTATCGGCTTCGTCGAGATCTTCGTTAAAGAGCTCGGCCACCGGGCTGATATTACCTTTCAGCCAGACATCCAGCGTATGTTCATCCAGCGTATCGCCGTTAAACGGATTGATTAACCACATCTCCCCGTCCAGCCACTCGGCACGCAGGATCATCTGCGTCGGGAAAATGACCGGCACCAGTGGAATATCCAGACGGTGCGCGATCCACAGCAAAATAGAGCCCAGCGCAACGGCGCTGCCCTGACGATTTTTTAAGACCTGGTCCAGCCATAATGCGTCAGACAGGCGATACACGCCACGCGTGTCGCAGAAACCCCACTCGCCGTAGAAAAGCTCCAGCAGCTTTTCCAGTTGCCAGTCCTGCGGACGCGCCTGATTGATCTCTTCGCGCGCCAGGCTGACCAGACTTTCCAGCTCATCGTAGACATACTGCGACGTGAAATCGTCGCGAATCATCTCCGAAATCAGGATCATGCCATCGCAGAGCGGCACTTTATTAAATTCGAAATCGGCTAAGGACCTCATGACTTACCCCAGTAACGGTATTCTAGTGGTGGCGAGTTTAATGATGATGTACAGCACCACCAGACCCAGCAGAAAGGCGATAAACCCGACCTGCTGGCTGCGCGGACGACGACGTCCAGGCGCGATAAAACCCAAAACGATATATACCCATCATACTTCAAGCTGCATGCGCGTTGGCTGCGCTCGCTCACCTCAGTCACATAGTTAACTATGCTCCTGAGGACTCGCTCTCTTGCCGCCTTCATGCAACTCGAATTATTTTGGGTATAGATGATAACGCCAAACAGCTTTTCAGTCAGCCATGCGCCTTTATCAGTAAATGGCAGATAACCTGTTTTCACTGCCACTGCCCCAGCGTCAGACGCTCGTTACCGCCGTAGTCGCGGCAGGTCTCGACAGCAGCATAACCCGTCTGCCTGAAGAGCCCACGCACCGCCTCCCCCTGCGTCCAGCCATGCTCCACCAGCAGCCAGCCGCCGGGCAGGAGATGTTGTCGTGACGTTGTCACAATGTGTTCCAGATCGGCCAGCCCTGCATTACCTGCGACCAGCGCCGTCAGCGGTTCAAAGCGAACATCCCCCTGCGCAAGATGCGGGTCATGTTCGTCAATATAGGGCGGATTACTGACAATCATCGCGAACGTCTGCTTCTCCAGCGCACTGAACCAGCTGCTTTGCTGCACGGTCACATTAGTCACGCCCAGTCGCTCAACGTTACGCTGCGCAAGTGCCACCGCGTCGGGCATCACATCGACCGCCGTTACCGCGCAATCGGGCCGCTCGGTGGCGAGCGCCAGCGCGATTGCGCCAGTGCCCGTTCCAAGATCGAGAATGCGGCTGGCCGCTGCGGGTAACCGCGCCAGCGCCTGCTCCACCAGACATTCGGTGTCAGGACGCGGGATCAGCGTCGCTGCTGAGACTAACAAGGGTAACGACCAGAACTCGCGCTCCCCGACCAGATGCGCCACCGGCTCGCCGGTTTTACGGCGGGCGAGCAGCGCGGCCAGTTGCGCCTCCTGCTCTACGGTCAGTTCGGTTTCACCGAAGGCCAGCAGATACGTGCGGGCTTTTCCCGTCACATATCCCAGCAAAATTTCGGCGTCGCGCTTCGGGCTTTCACTGTCAGAGAGCGCGCCGGTGGCCTGGCGTAACCAGCTCTGAAAATCCATTATTCCTGCTCGGACAATGCCGCCAGCTGGTCGGCCTGGTATTCCTGCACGATAGGCTCAATCAGCATATCGAGCTTGCCTTCCATCACCTCATCCAGACGGTATAACGTCAGGTTGATGCGGTGGTCGGTCACGCGGCCCTGCGGGAAGTTGTAGGTACGGTTACGGTCGCTACGATCGCCGCTGCCCAGCAGGTTACGACGGGTTGACGCTTCCGCCTGCTGACGTTTGGCCATTTCCGCCGCGTGAATACGCGCACCCAGCACGGACAGCGCTTTGGCTTTGTTTTTGTGCTGAGAACGTTCGTCCTGACACTCCACCACAATGCCGGTTGGCAGGTGGGTAATACGGATGGCGGAGTCGGTGGTGTTAACGTGCTGACCCCCCGCCCCGGAAGAACGGAAGGTATCAATACGCAGATCGGCCGGGTTAATGTCCGGCAGTTCCGCTTCCGGCAGCTCTGGCATCACCGCAACCGTGCAGGCTGAAGTGTGAATACGGCCCTGCGACTCGGTCGCCGGTACACGCTGCACGCGATGGCCGCCGGACTCAAACTTGAGACGGCCGTACACGCCGTCACCGCTGATTTTGGCGATCACCTCTTTAAAACCGCCGTGCTCGCCTTCGTTGGCGCTCATGATCTCCACGCGCCAGCGACGCGATTCGGCGTAACGGCTGTACATGCGGAACAGGTCTCCGGCGAACAGTGCCGCCTCATCACCGCCCGTTCCGGCGCGGACTTCCACAAACGCATTACGCTCGTCGTCTGGATCTTTCGGTAGCAGAAGCACCTGCAGCTGTTGCTCCATCTCTTCTGAGCGCGCTTTGGCATCCTGCAGCTCTTCCTGCGCCATTTCGCGCATTTCAGGATCGTCGAGCATCATTTGCGCGGTTTCGATATCTTCCTGAACCTGTTGCCAGTCGGTAAAGCATTTTGAAACATCACTTAACTGCGCATATTCACGCGACAGTGCGCGAAAACGTTCCTGGTCCGCAATGGTCCCGGCATCGCCGAGCAGCGCCTGGACTTCTTCATGGCGCTCGTGCAGAGCTTCCAGTTTAGCGACGATAGAAGGCTTCATAGGCGTAAGTGCACCTTGTAATAGAAAATGGGTATAGGGCGCTATTCCAGCCCGAGGCTGTTGCGCAGAATAGTCAGGCGTTCATCGTCCCCGTCACGGGCAGCCTGCTGGAGTGATTTGGTTGGTGCATGGATCAAGCGATTGGTCAGTTTCCAGGCCAGATCCTGCATAATAGCGTTTGCGTCGCCGCCCTGTTCCAGAGCTGCTAACGCTTTGGCAGTCAGGTCATCACGCACCTGCTCCGCCTGACCGCGGTATTCGCGGATGGTCTCGCTGACGCTTTGCGCGCGCAGCCAGGCCATAAATTCACTGGTTTCCTGCTCGACAATGGTTTCCGCCTGCACCGCTGCCGCTTTACGCTGGGCAAGGTTGTGCGAAATGATGCTTTGCAGATCATCCACGCTGTAGAGATAGGCGTTGGCCAGTTTGCCGACCTCCGGTTCGACATCACGCGGAACGGCGATATCCACCAGCAGCATTGGCTGATTACGACGGGATTTCAGCGCGCGCTCTACCATCCCTTTACCGATAATCGGCAGCGGGCTGGCCGTCGAGCTAATGATGATGTCCGCCTCTTTCAGACGTTCGTCGATCTCGCTCAGCGCAATCACCTCGGCCCCGACTTCGTCTGCCAGCACCTGCGCACGCTCGCGGGTACGGTTGGCGATAACCATCTTTTTCACTTTATGTTCGCGCAGATGGCGCGCCACAAGCTCAATGGTTTCGCCCGCGCCGACCAGCATGACGGTGACGGTCGACAGGGATTCGAAGATTTGACGTGCAAGGGTACAGGCCGCGAACGCAACAGAAACCGCACTGGCACCAATGTCGGTTTCGGTTCGCACACGCTTCGCCACGGAGAATGACTTCTGGAACATACGCTCCAGCTCGCTGGCTTTGAGATGCCCTTTTTGCGAATCCGCAAACGCTTTTTTTACCTGACCGAGAATTTGCGGCTCGCCCAGCACCAGCGAATCCAGACCGCTCGCGACACGCATAAGATGGCTCACCGCATCGTTATCCTGATGCCAGTACAGGCTCTTACGCAGCTCGTCTTCGTTGAGATTGTGGTAGTCGCATAACCAGCGGATCAGCGCTTCATGCAGGTTATCCTGCTCTTCCACGCTTAAGTAAAGCTCGGTACGGTTGCACGTCGAGAGCACCACCCCGCCCTGCACCATCGGTTGTGCAAGCAGGCTATCCAGCGCCAGGTCAAGCGTATCCGGCGAAAACGTGACGCGTTCTCGCAGCGAAACCGGGGCGGTTTTGTGATTGATGCCGAGTGCTAATAGGGTCATGTTGAGCGGGAGTAGTACCAGCGTTAATAAGGTTAGCAAGACGCATCATACAGGATGCGCGAGATCAATAAAAGAGACTGCCCCCTTTCGGAGTAATAGGTTACTCAACGCTTTGAGATAATTTGAACGTAGACGGTGACACCCTTCAACGCTAGCATTAACAGTTATAACTGCAACGTATCTCAAGGATTTGTCCTCATCATGACCCGACTGATTCGCCTGCTGCCGCTGGCAGCACTGGTTCTGACCGCATGTTCTGTCACTCAACCAAAAGGCCCGGGCAAAAGCCCTGACTCACCACAGTGGCGTCAGCACCAGCAGGACGTACGTAATTTAAGTCAGTACCAGACCCGCGGCGCGTTTGCTTATCTCTCTGACGAACAAAAGGTTTATGCCCGCTTCTTCTGGCAACAAACGGGGCAGGATAACTACCGCCTGCTGCTGCTGAACCCGTTGGGCAGTACCGAGCTGGAGCTTAACGCTAAGCCGGGTGAAGCGCAGATCACGGATAACAAAGGCCAGCACTACACCGCCACCGACGCGGAAGAGATGATTGGCAAACTGACCGGAATGCCTATCCCGCTGAACAGCCTGCGCCAGTGGATCCTGGGCCTGCCGGGTGACGCCACCGACTACACCCTGGACGATCAGTACCGTCTGAGCCAGGTGAACTACACGCAGAACGGTAAAACCTGGAAGGTGGTGTACAGCGCCTATGACAGCAACAGTAAACCGTCGCTGCCGTCGAATATGGAGCTGACGCAGGGTAGCCAGCGCATCAAGCTGAAAATGGACAACTGGATCGTTAAATGATGACCCACTGGCCCTCTCCGGCAAAACTTAACCTGTTTTTATATATCACCGGCCAACGTGCTGACGGGTATCACACCCTGCAGACGCTGTTTCAGTTTATCGATTATGGCGACACGCTCTCGATTGAGCTGCGTCAGGACGGGCAGATCTGTCTGCTGACGCCGGTGGAAGGCGTAGCGCATGAGGATAACCTGATCGTGCGCGCCGCGCGTCTGCTGATGAACGCAGCGGCTGACACCGGGCGCTTGCCCGCCGGGAGCGGTGCGGATATTCGCATTGAGAAGCGTCTGCCGATGGGCGGTGGGCTGGGTGGCGGTTCATCCAATGCCGCGACCGTCCTGGTCGCCCTGAATCATCTCTGGGGCTGCGGATTGTCAACGGATGAACTGGCCGCGTTAGGGTTAACGCTGGGGGCGGATGTCCCGGTGTTTGTGCGCGGTCATGCAGCATTTGCTGAAGGGGTGGGTGAAATCCTCTCCCCGGTTGAACCGCCGGAAAAATGGTACCTCGTAGCCCATCCAGGCGTCAGCATTCCGACTCCGGTCATCTTCAAAGATCCTGAGCTGCCACGCAATACCCCGGCGCGGTCAATAGAAACGTTATTAAATTGTGAATTCAGCAACGATTGCGAGGTTATCGCAAGAAAACGTTTTCGCGAGGTTGATGCGGCGCTTTCCTGGCTGTTAGAATACGCGCCGTCGCGCCTGACTGGTACAGGGGCCTGTGTCTTTGCTGAATTTGACACCGAATCCGCCGCTCGTCAGGTGCTTGAGCAAGCGCCGGATTGGCTGCATGGTTTTGTAGCGCGCGGGATGAACACCTCCCCCCTACAGCAGGCCATTCTGGCGCAGACTGAGTTTCGGTGACAACGTCACCCTGTTCCAGACGTTGCATCGCGCTCTTTAATACACCGCCTGGATAGCATTTCGCCTGGCCCCGCACAGTTTGCGGCGAACGCTATCCACCACTGGACGCATGCCTGAGGTTCTTCTCGTGCCTGATATGAAGCTTTTTGCTGGTAACGCCACCCCGGAACTAGCACAACGTATTGCCAACCGCCTGTACACTTCCCTCGGCGACGCCGCTGTAGGTCGCTTTAGCGACGGCGAAGTCAGCGTACAAATTAACGAAAATGTACGCGGTGGTGATATTTTCATCATCCAGTCCACCTGTGCTCCAACGAATGACAACCTGATGGAATTGGTTGTTATGGTCGATGCCCTGCGTCGCGCTTCTGCAGGCCGTATCACTGCTGTAATCCCTTACTTTGGCTATGCCCGCCAGGACCGTCGCGTCCGTTCCGCGCGTGTGCCAATCACCGCTAAAGTTGTCGCGGACTTCCTCTCCAGCGTTGGCGTTGACCGCGTACTGACCGTTGACCTGCACGCAGAGCAGATTCAGGGCTTCTTCGACGTCCCGGTTGATAACGTATTCGGCAGCCCAATCCTGCTGGAAGATATGCTGCAGCTGAACCTGGACAACCCAATTGTGGTGTCTCCGGACATCGGCGGCGTGGTACGTGCCCGAGCTATCGCTAAGCTGCTGAACGATACCGACATGGCAATCATCGACAAACGCCGTCCGCGCGCTAACGTTTCTCAGGTGATGCACATCATCGGTGACGTTGCTGGCCGTGACTGCGTGCTGGTTGACGACATGATCGATACCGGCGGTACGCTGTGTAAAGCCGCTGAAGCGTTGAAAGAGCGTGGTGCCAAGCGCGTGTTCGCGTACGCGACTCACCCGATCTTCTCCGGTAATGCGGTAAACAACCTCCGTAACTCCGTCATTGACGAAGTTGTGGTATGCGATACCATCCCACTGAGTGACGAGATCAAGGCACTGCCAAACGTACGTACCCTGACCCTGTCCGGGATGCTGGCCGAAGCGATTCGTCGTATCAGCAACGAAGAATCCATCTCTGCAATGTTCGAACACTAATCGAACACGGCCGAAAAACCCGCTGCGGCGGGTTTTTTTGTCTCTGGGTTTTATTTGTATGATTAATGCCTCCTTCACCTGCCATTGATATGACAGATGATGCGCATACGGATGATAGATAATTGTGAAAAACATCACTTCCTCACATGTTCTGCCCTTTCGCGCCCTCATCGACGCATGCTGGAAAGAGAAATACACCTCGTCACGCTTTATCCGTGACCTGATTGCCGGGATCACCGTTGGTATTATCGCCATTCCGCTGGCCATGGCGCTGGCGATTGGCAGCGGCGTGGCTCCACAGTATGGCCTGTATACCTCGGCCGTCGCCGGGATCGTGATTGCCCTCACGGGCGGTTCGCGTTTCAGCGTGTCCGGTCCTACCGCTGCTTTTGTGGTGATCCTCTATCCGGTATCACAGCAGTTTGGTCTGGCAGGCCTACTGGTTGCCACGCTCATGTCTGGCCTCTTTTTGATTCTCTTTGGCCTGGCCCGCTTTGGCCGGCTGATTGAATATATTCCCCTTTCCGTAACGCTGGGATTCACCTCCGGGATCGGCATCACCATCGGAACGATGCAAATTAAAGATTTCCTGGGGCTGCAGATGCCTCACGTTCCTGAGCACTATCTGCAGAAAGTGGGGGCATTGTTTATGGCACTGCCCACGGCCAACATGGGCGATGCCGCCATCGGGATCGTTACGCTGGGTACGCTCATCGTCTGGCCGCGCTTAGGCATTCGTCTGCCTGGCCACCTGCCTGCGTTGCTGCTGGGCTGTGCGGTAATGGCCATCGTCAACATGTTAGGTGGTCATGTCGCCACCATCGGCTCGCAGTTCCACTATGTTCTGGCGGACGGTTCTCAGGGCAGCGGTATTCCTCAACTGTTACCACAGCTGGTTCTTCCCTGGGATATGCCCGGCTCCAGCTTTACCTTAAGCTGGGATTCGCTGCGTGCACTGCTGCCCGCCGCCTTTTCAATGGCGATGCTGGGGGCGATTGAATCTCTGCTCTGCGCCGTAGTGCTCGATGGCATGACCGGTACCAAGCACAAAGCCAACAGCGAACTGGTCGGCCAGGGCTTAGGTAACCTCATCGCTCCGTTCTTCGGCGGTATTACAGCCACCGCGGCTATCGCCCGTTCTGCGGCCAACGTGCGCGCGGGTGCAACCTCACCGGTTTCAGCGGTTATCCACTCTCTGCTGGTGATCCTCGCGTTGCTGATCCTCGCGCCGCTGCTCTCCTGGCTGCCGCTCTCCGCCATGGCTGCCCTGCTGCTGATGGTGGCCTGGAACATGAGCGAAGCGCATAAGGTGGTGAACCTGCTGCGTCGCGCACCGAAAGACGACATCATCGTCATGCTGATCTGTATGTCGCTGACCGTGCTGTTCGATATGGTGATCGCCATCAGCGTCGGCATCGTGCTGGCCTCCCTGCTGTTTATGCGCCGGATCGCGCAGATGACGCGCCTTTCCCCGGTAAACGTGGAGGTGCCTGATGATGTGCTGGTGTTGCGGGTAATCGGTCCGCTGTTCTTCGCTGCGGCGGAAGGCCTGTTCAGCGATCTGGAATCCCGCATTGCGGGCAAACGGATTGTGGTGCTGAAATGGGATGCCGTACCGGTGCTGGACGCCGGTGGGCTGGACGCCTTCCAGCGCTTTGTAAAACGTCTTCCGGAAGGCTGTGAGCTGCGGGTGAGTAATCTGGAATTTCAGCCGCTGCGCACTATGGCGCGCGCTGGCGTGCAGCCGATCCCTGGCCGCCTTGCCTTCTATCCCAACCGCGACGCCGCGTTAGCGGATCTGTGATTCATCTGATGCGGAGAAACGTCTCTGCATCATTATCCCTATCGCCTGCTGGAGCCATTCAAGCACAGCAGGCGTCATCCACGTCCCTTTCATCAGATGCGGCTCCTGCTGCATAGCAGCGCGAAACTTTTGCTGCGTCTCAGGGTTTGTTCCTGCGTATGACTGGAACAACGCCAGCCAGGTTTCAGCCAGCTTTTGCGCCTCGTCAGAGGCGGGGTCGAGATTTTCCCGCTGCGCCTGGTGCAGCTTCGCCACTAGCGGCGGCCACTCCATCATGCGGTCAAAGTAGTGTTTCCGGGTAAAAGCCATCTCATCGGCAGAGAGATACTTTTCCCAGATGGTCAGCTTCGATTCGGCAAACGCCCGCGTGATGTAGTCGGTCATCTCTGCGGGGATGCCCGTTTGCTCACGCATTTGCGGTTCGACGCTGTGCATCTCGTTCAGCCGGGTGAGAAACTCCGGCTTGCCGGCAGTGTCCTGCTCCAGGCGCTCCATCCAGCGCGTCGCGAGATCCATCGCCCGCGGGTCAGAAACGGGTATGTGCTGTTCCAGCAGCGTGTTGGCCTCGGTAACCAGCCCTGACCAGACAGCCGCCAGCGCATCTTTCTGCACCGCAAACGGCAGTTGCTGTAACTCTTCTTTGCTAAACCAACGATCGTACATATTCATTAACTCCAGAGTCTGTAGCCAGGATTCCAGATCGGGCGTTTCATCGCCGGTAAGCCCGGTGCGCAAGTCCACCAGCCTGTCACGCAGCGTGTTAATGCTGCGCAGCTGTTTATCCAGCAAACAGATTTGCGCATCGAGGAGTTCCGTTAACGAAAGCGACTCCTGCTCCAGAAAATCCCTGATTTCAGCAAGCTCCAGCCCCGCTTTTGCCAGTGCCTGAATCATATGCAAGCGCTGTACATCCGCCAGATTATAAAGCCGGTAGCCTGCCGCGCTTCTGGCAGAAGGTAGCAATAACCCTGTTTGCTCATAGTGATGCAATGTGCGCACGGTGATCCCAGCGCGTTTTGCCAGTTCACCCACCTGAATCAACATAACTGCTCCTTTTATTTTGCCAGTGACGCCACTCTGGTGCCTTACGTTACGTGAGGGTCAACCCCTCAGGCAAAAAAAAACGACTCCATCTGGAGTCGTTTCAGTGTTCTTTATTCTATGCGCACTAGCTGTGCTTATGCTGGTCGCGGCGGCAGCGTTTGTCGTAATGGCGCACCCACCAGTATTTATCACACACTTCCTCATGACCGCTCACACGCGCCCCGGCGAGCCACAGTACCGCCCCCAGGAAGATGCTCAATACCGCACCATGCGCGAAGTATTGTGGGAGATCAAGCTGCGGCAATTGGTTTAAAATTGAATAACCCACACCGGCTACCATCACGAACAGCCCCAACCCCATCAGCACGTTACCGAGTAACGAAGCGTTTTTGCGTTTCATATGTCACCTCCGGAACTTTGGGTTGTAGGGAATAAGTCCCTATTCCTTGTGTGTAAAGTATAGACAACGCCCCTTTTATGAGTTGCGTCAATGATCACAATTACAGATTACTCCCAAACAAAAATTTACAAATAACGCATTGAACAGCTTGAAATTCTAATTGTTCAAATAAGTAATTATTCGTATTTCGCTGTTAAGGTCGCAGAATTTTGTCAAGCGGCGCGCCAGACAGTAAACTACGCGCCAGATCTGGAACCCATTAGGAATTGAATCGTGACGATTAAACTGATTGTCGGCCTCGCCAACCCAGGCGCAGAGTACGCTGCAACCCGCCACAATGCCGGGGCCTGGTACGTTGATCTGCTGGCCGAACGGTTACGTGCTCCCCTGCGTGAAGAACCAAAATTCTACGGGTATACCTCACGTATCAATCTCGCCGGTGCGGATGTGCGCCTGCTGGTGCCTACCACCTTTATGAACCTGAGCGGCAAGGCCGTGGCGGCAATGGCAACGTTTTATCGCATCAATCCGGATGAGATTCTGGTTGCTCACGATGAGCTGGACCTGCCGCCAGGCGTGGCAAAGTTTAAACTGGGCGGCGGCCATGGCGGACACAACGGTCTGAAAGATATCATCAGTAAGCTGGGTAATAACCCGAATTTTCACCGTTTGCGCGTAGGAATCGGCCATCCGGGCGATAAAAACAAAGTTGTTGGTTTTGTGCTGGGTAAGCCCCCGGTTTCTGAGCAGAAACTGATTGATGAGGCGGTAGACGAAGCGGCGCGCTGCACTGAAATCTGGCTCAAAGATGGGTTAACCAAAGCGACAAACCGCTTACATGCTTTCAAAGCGCAATAATCTGCCCGATACGGCATTTTTACCGCGCGGTAGGCGGGTTACGTGTATAATAGGCGTAGTTATTTACTTTTCATCAGTCGCTTATCGTTAACGGATTGATTATCAAGATATTAAGGTGATTTAGAAATGGGATTCAAATGCGGTATCGTCGGTCTGCCAAACGTGGGCAAATCCACCCTGTTTAACGCGCTTACCAAAGCGGGTATCGAAGCGGCGAACTTCCCGTTCTGTACCATCGAACCTAACACCGGCGTTGTGCCAATGCCCGACCCGCGTCTGGACCAGCTCGCGGAAATCGTGAAGCCGCAGCGCATTCTGCCAACCACCATGGAGTTCGTGGACATCGCGGGCCTGGTGAAAGGTGCATCCAAAGGTGAAGGTCTGGGTAACCAGTTCCTGACCAACATCCGTGAAACCGAAGCGATCGGCCACGTGGTGCGTTGCTTCGAGAACGACAACATTATCCACGTAGCGGGCAAAGTAAACCCGGCGGAAGATATTGATGTCATCAACACCGAGCTGGCGCTGTCGGATCTGGATACCTGCGAACGTGCGATCCACCGTATCTCCAAGAAAGCCAAAGGTGGCGATAAAGACGCCAAAGCCGAATTAGCGGTGCTGGAAAAATGTCTGCCGCAGCTGGAAAACGCAGGCATGCTGCGCTCTCTGGACCTGAGCAAAGACGAGAAAGAGCTTATCCGCTACCTGAGCTTCCTGACGCTGAAACCAACCATGTACATTGCCAACGTGAACGAAGACGGTTTTGAAAATAACCCGTACCTCGATCAGGTTCGTGCTATCGCCGAGAAAGAAGGTTCTGTCGTTGTTCCGGTTTGCGCCGCTGTAGAAGCCGATATCGCCGAGCTGGATGACGAAGAGCGAGACGAGTTCATGGCCGAGCTGGGTCTGGAAGAGCCAGGTCTGAACCGCGTTATCCGTGCAGGTTATGCCCTGCTCAACCTGCAGACCTACTTCACCGCTGGGGTGAAAGAAGTGCGTGCGTGGACTATCCCTGTTGGCGCAACGGCTCCACAGGCTGCGGGCAAGATCCACACCGATTTCGAGAAAGGCTTCATCCGTGCGCAGACTATCGCGTTTGAAGACTTCATCACCTACAAGGGTGAGCAAGGCGCGAAAGAAGCCGGCAAGATGCGTGCTGAAGGGAAAGACTACATCGTTAAAGATGGCGATGTGATGAACTTCCTGTTTAACGTCTGAGTCGGTATGAATGAAAAAAATCCACGCTTTGGCGTGGATTTTTTTATTATTAGAAGTAATCGGCGGAATTATCTTTATATTATGGCTTTAGCGCCTAAATACACGGCACGGGAGAATAACCGTACTATGTTGTATTTATAAAAAAGTATCCTCGGGTGCCCTATCGAACAATTCACCTGCCATTTGGAAAATTCTATCGTGCTGGACCAGCTTGTTTTTCCACTCCAGCGGAATACCGGAATAACCATACAACGCACCTGCTATTTGTCCCGCCGTCGCCGCAACGCTGTCAGCGTCATCGGCAAGATTGGCAGCCAGCAGAATCGCATCCCGGAAATTATCAGTATTCCATACGGACCACATCGCGGCCTCAAGCGTATCGATTACATAACCACTTGAACGAATCTGATCGCGTTTTTTTTGCTTATACTCACCTGCGTTGATAATCATTACACGTGGTTGAAGCGGCATAACGTGCGGAGAAAAAACAAAATTTTTGTTGCTACCGTTAATCATATGCACAAGTAAATAACTTAAATACTGTGTGCTATTTATTGCTTCCGCGGCACCGTGTGTTGCGATACTTTGTTTTTTAGCTTCATAAAACGCTTTGCTTAATGATTTTCTAAAAAAAATAGAGACAGGTGCTTGTCTGATAATGGAAGCATTACCTGCAGTTTCTGGCGCAGTATTACCGCTCCACCCCGGACCAACAGTTAAATATTGCTCTAAAGCAAATCGAGTTGTATTACCTATATCAAAACAGATGCCATTTGAACTGTTATAACCATGCTGATACCATCCCAGAAGCTTATTCCTGAAGCATATAGTATCAGCATCACCTTTCTCAAGTAGAGTTTCCGCAAGACATAATGCCATGGATGTATCATCCGTCCATTCGCCTGCGCGGAGTCGAAATGGCCCACCACCTATCATATCCTTAACGTGTGCTCTGTCACGTGGTAGAAATTCAAGTGTGGTACCTACAGCATCTCCAACCGCAAGACCAATAAGCGCACCGACAGCACGATCCCGTGATGCCGCTAGTGAGATGTTACATGATGGGGTTAAGTCCCATTGTTGTTGTGCATCGCATTCAAAAGATGATTCTAATGGTTTATCATTATTATATACATACTGCATCTTCCGCTGGACTGAAGGGCTGTTAATAGGTAAGTACTTACGATATTTATCAACATATTTTAACAACACATTCAAATTAGCATGTAAATCAATCACCATTCACCCATAATAAAAATATATTTAATATCCACTCCTAAAACTCATCAGGATACTTCATCTTGAGATATTCTTGCTTTGTTCTGTAACTGGCATTAACCTCATGCGGCAGCCTAACTTTTAACCCTCGGCGGATTTGATCCACAATAAACCAAGCATCCGACAATCTTTCAAAAAACAACTCATCAGAATTGTCAAACTCCTTCACTGCATACATACCGAACGTCATTTCCCATAATTTCGCTTTATCCTTTTCCTTGCCTTCGATTAAATCTCGTAGAAATAATAATTGTTGTACTATAGAGTCGTACATTTGCAAAAGAGGTGCATGGGGATTGAGACTCTTAACCTCAGCATATCTCTTTTTTGCTAAAGTTAATGCTTTTTCAACATAATTTAGAGCTGTCATGTCATTCATTATAGGGAGTCCAAATATCACGCTTAGTGGTAAACCATTGTATCCCACCGCCTTCTGTCTGGAAAGGTTTGTCTGGTACAGACCACGTGTCCAAGGCTGGTGCGGCACTACTTCGTAGCATTTCTACTTTTTGTTGCGCCTGATAAGCTTTTACTTCTTTAGGAACAATTAATCCCGTATCCCTAACCTCTCCATTTGGATTAATTCCAAGTTTTGTGGGAGGGGTCGATTCGTCAAGTGAATACCAGTTTCCTTGCCAATTCCCAGGGGATTGATTCTGATAAGCTATTTTCCCTTTATTAATTGTTTCAATTGTCACTCTCTGCTCAAGATCTATACCGGTGAGATAAGATGATATTTTTCCTTCTTCAACACCCTGAGAACGCATAAAATCACCAACAATTTTTTGATTTGCACGGATATTAATATCTCTATTGAGATCGCCCGTGCGTCCAAATTTTTTATTAAGTTCAGCTCTTCGGGCCGAAACAATTGGCTTAACAGGTTTGAGAACAGGCTTACCAGCACGCCACGCATCAAATCGTGCCCCGCCCTTCATGCCAGCCCCGCCGCCGATAACGGAGCCGATTAGCATCCCCCATTTCTGACCGTCGCTACCTTCGCCAAAAAGCATCCCACCCGCGTAGCTACCAATAGTTCCACCGCCCATTGCACCGAGAGTGCTCAGAAGTGCGATTGCCGGACTGGCCAGCACCGCCACCGCTCCGGCACCAACGGCGAGCATCGTCCAGTTTACCCATTCAGGAATTTCAGGACTTATTTCATCGGTCTGGACCTTGCCTCCACCAATGATAACATTACGCGAACCCTGGCTAATCTCAGCGCTGCATGTCAGCTTATCGCCAGTGCGAGAAGCAGGAAAGTTGTTGATGTAAACCTTTATCGAACCTTCTGCAACCCGTTGCAGGCTGCCGCTGTGTTCGTCACACTCTCCGGCCGATAGATGAGCGCGGATAGCCTTTCGGCTGTTGATAAAAACATTGGGCGAACCTTCTTTCAACGTACCCGTAGTGTGACGCGGTGCCCATGACATACTTCCCAGGACCTCACCCAAACCACCGGCAGCACACGCCCCTGCGGCGACAGCAGAAACGGCTACCAGAGCGGTCCCACCGGTAACAACAACGGCAGCTGCTCCCAGAATTGCCCCACCTACAAGCCCAGCGATCATCCATCCTTTTGAGGCTGTATGAGCAATCTCGTCATCTACACGTGCGGCCAGACATTCGGACATGACTATTCGGCTCTCTGCGCCATCAGATACTTGCGGATCTGATCTGTTGAGTTGAGGTCGTCAGAACCTGAGACCTGGCGGCAAACAGAAAGCTGTGAAATTAAGTGGTGGGATTTTTCTGCAGAAAGAGTCCACAGCGCGTAACGAAGAGGCTGACTGCCCGGGACAGGCGCAATACTTAAAGGAGCCCCCTGCTTGTCAAAAAGTAAATAGTGTCCCTCTTTCGCCCGCTGAAGCGAAAGATGCCCGTAAAGCTCCTGAATGTTTTTAAACACGCTGAGTATCTTACTCTCGCTATCAAGTGCAAAAAATGGCCCCTCTGTGTTGGCCTCAAGCATGTCTCTGGTTTCGGTCGGAGCTGGCTTATGGAACTTGATACTGCGGATAATTGCTTGATATTGATTGTGATAATAATCGCTAAACTCACCAGGACAGGTACCGATGTAACACACCATTTTTCGCCCAGCGGGATGCTCGTCCATTAAAATAATGGTCTGCTTCTGAAAAACGGTCGTACCATCATTTTTAAAATGATAAAAAAGCTCCGCAGCCGCGTGATTATCAACAGTGGTCATATGCGAGGACGTCAGGTTAAAATCTGGTACGGTAATTTCTAACTCACGCACCAGACGAGTTGCCACATCATGCACACTCTCATCTTTTTTTACACTGGCACGAGAAACAACGAAGGTAAACTCACTGGCACCATTTTCGCTCAGGGTAAATAAATTCATGGTTCTGTCTTTATATACATCTGGTAACGCCAGGGTAGCTTCCTGGAGAATATATTCAGCCATTTGAGTTACTCTTATTTATTGGCATTAATAACAAAAAAACCATCCACTTCCTGCTGGATTGCCGTCTGGTGGGATGCCCCTGGCGCATCGATGGCATTGCTGCCATCAGCAGGGTTAAGATGCAGTTCCCCGGAAAGCGTGTTTATTTGCGCACTCTGTTTTGCGGTAAAGTTAAAGTTATTGCCAATGATATTCACGCTCCCGTCTTTTGATAATTCGATAGCGCTTTCACCACACTCCAGCCTCAACGTATTGCCCGCTGAAATAATAAAGTTATTAACAACTTTATCGCTGCGGCTGTTGCCCGTCAGGCAGACCACATCCCCTTTAACCCCTGCCTTCTGATTTTTTGCCACCCGTAAGGTTTCATCCTCTCCCACATATTGGGTTCGATTTTTTTCCGTGGCATGCGATTCATCATTTTTGACGTTGATATCGAGATTGCGCTCGGCCTGGATCCACACCTGTTCCGCACCCGCCTTGTCCTCAAACCGCAGGGCGTTGGCATTATCCACGGAGCCATCTTTCGTGCGGCTCATAAAGCCCATCTGCGTCGCCGCTGCCGGCAGCGCCCACGGTGGCATGCTGGCATCGTTGTACACGCGCCCGGTGATAATCGGACGGTCCGGATCACCGTTGATAAAGTCCACCACCACCTCATCGCCCACGCGCGGGATCTGCACCCCGCCGTAACCCTGGCCCGCCCAGGCGCTCGACACACGCACCCAGCAGGAGCTGGTGTCGTCCCCTTTTGCCAGACGGTCCCAGTGGAATTTCACCTTCACGCGGCCGTATTTGTCCGTCCAGATGCTCTCTCCCTGGGGCCCGACAACCTTCGCCGTCTGCGGGCCGTAGGTACGCGGCCACGCCGTGGACTGCGCCGGACGGAACGACACCGACGCCGGGATAACCGTGAAATCGATACGGTGGATGGTCTCCCCTTCGCCGCTGGCATAGCGGTTCTCTTCCAGATGATACCCGGCCGCCGTCACCAGATAGTCACCGTTATCGCTGAAGAACGGTGCGTTGGTCAGGGTGAAGGTGTGGCCCGGCGCAATACCCGCTGCCGTGGCCGTGGCCTGAATCTGCTGATGCTCCACCTGCCAGCGCTCCTGGCGAATGCGGGCGTAGAACTCTGCATGCCCGGTCTCCACAAAGCGCCCAGGCCAGTCGTACACGTCGATGCTGCCCGGTTTCGGCGACGCCGGGTTCTGCTGCGCCTGGAACAACCACGCGTTCGGCTTTCGGAAGTCGTAGTCGTCGAGGCTGTAAATGCCCGGCGTGACGCTGTCCTCCAGCGCCCACTGGCTGATGCCCTCTTCGTCCGTGCTGCCGCCGGACGGCGTCTGGTGATAGGGGATGACCTCGTAGCCGCTGAATGGCTGATGCTGCGTCGCGGCATCGGTGAGCACCAGGGTGTGTTTGTCGGCCTCGTGGCTGAAGTAATACGCTATCCCCTCCAGCTCCATCAGGCGGCTGATGAAGTCCAGGCTCGACTCCTGATACTGGACACAGTAGTCCCACACCCGGTAGCTGCCGGTGAGCTTATCTTCCACGTTGACCTGATGCTCGCCCAGCAGGGTTTTCACAATCTGCGGCACCGTCTGCCCCTGGAAGATACGCAGGTTACGGTCGCGCTTCATCGGCCACAGGTCCGGCTCCACCGTCAGCTGATACACCGCATAGCGTGTACCCGTCAGCTCAACGGCGCTCACCGCCACGCGCGTGACTTTGCCGTTGATGTAGCGCGGGGTAAGCAGGTTCTGGGTCGGGATGGTCACCGTGACCGGCTGGCCCAGCAGTTTGCTGCGGTCGATACGCGCATCCGTGCCGAGCAGGGTCAGCGTCAGGGCGAACGACTCGGACATCGCCTCGCGGCCGGAGAGTTTCCAGAAAAGCAGCCCCTCGACGGGGAGCTGGGCGGTAATTCGGTTGAGCATAATCGTTATTCCATATGGCTTATGCGACACAAATGATTACGTCAGTAGATCTGACATGCTGAATACTATTCTGATTCAGCCGACTTATTTATGGCGGGTTGACTTTTTATGAGATAAATAAGTGAACCTATCTTTACTATTTCAGACAGGACAAGAAGAGAGATATTTACTTTTAATCCGCCCCATCCTAATCCACCTGCAATCATAGGGAAAAAAGGTACTGAGCTTCGTAAAGTGATAATGCGCAAAACCTCAAGCGACAATGAAAACTTAACAGCATAATGCTTTTTCTTGAAAAAAAACCACGCAGAAAAAAGCAACACCAGCGGTATCAACACATAAACAAGGTAATACGTCCCCTGCAACGTATCATCTACCCCTCCGAACCATGTCATGTACACTAGCAAAGCCAGATTCACTAATGCTGAAACCCAATCTCCACCCAGAAAACCCCAGGAATCAATGGCGTAATACACAGCCCCAATGACATCCATGACACCCCAAAAGTAGAATATTTTTTCTCTCGCAGTCATACTGGGCACCAACGTAATTTAAATTTCGCAAAGAAAATTTATTTTCAGCAATCAACGCGAGTCATTTAAACTACGTTCTGTTTTCCTGTTGCTCATCAAATAGAGCATAGAATATAATTTCAGACACTCAGATAAAACAAACAACCCTAAATTCAGCCAAGTGCTTGATATTCCAGACACGGTTACTAACAGAGGAAATAGCGTTACTGAACATCTGAAAGAAATAAACCGCAAAACCTCTTGGATAATCGCAAACTTAATCGCATATGTTTTTCTTTTAAAGAAGAACCAGGCAGAAGCAAATAGCGAAAGTAAGAGAGCTAAATCCAAAATAAAAAAAAGAAATACCAGAACGCTATAACCACCGCTTGCAACATCGCTGGAAAGGCCACTAAACGCCACGATATCAGAAATAAATGGAATTCTACCCTGCCGAATTGTATTCACAAAATAAAGCATGACTGCCAGGACATCCATACATCCCCAGAAATACCATAATTTATTTTTTAAATTCATAATCTTCTTCTCTGACTCCCGGTATCCATTGCCATGATTTACCACTTACAGCCCAGGCATCATCCCCTTCCTGATACTTTTGATAAATCGATCGTGCTTCACCATATCGCCTGATTACAGACTTTTCCGATATTAAGGCACGAGAAACACTATCTAAATCATCAGGTAAAGGCGTCCAATGTTGAATTTTATCACGTGACGTATTCATATAATCTTTGCCGTCAGATCCAAAAACTCGCCCCTCATCCCCCATACTTGTCAGTCGGTTTATCGCCATAATCAGAACATTTTTTGTGCCATGATAATCATTGTCTACCGTCTTCCAATATCCAGGCCCATATTGAGCCGTGGCGGGAACAAACGTATCTCTCGTTGGAGAAGGTTTTCCGAACAGAGCCACATTATGGCGATAGCGCTCGATGATGTAATTTACAAAAGCCGAGTTGTACATCGTCGGATCAACACAAAATAAATCACCCGATTCAGCGATGAAAAAAGGGTAAGTGGATTTTGTACGTTGGCGTTGAGCAATTAAAACCACTTCCCCTGAGTCAATTAATCGCTCAATCTTATTCAGGTTCTGAGCATATAGCGGATCGAATACCGCATTAGGGTTAAATTCGAAGCGATGTCGTATACTCAGGCCGTCTATGCTGTGAAATGGATTAGATACTCCACGAACCACGACAAATTCACGACCTACATCGCTCCGTGCATACACAGGAGAGACAATCTTTTCGAATTCCTTTGGATGAAGTCTTTGGCTTCTAAGATCGTACACTTCCATAAGATCTCCTGTTTATATTCCTACGGATTCACCAGCCAGGTGCCAGGCTTCACGATATCCAGCGTCTGGCTACGGGTTCTGCCGTTGCCCTGCAGTTCAATGCTCACCTCACCCGCTGGCAGCTTGAGCGATGCATAGCCGTTGTTCGCCGGACGCAGCGCTTTCGGCTCGCCGTTCACTTTCAACGTCTCGCCGTCAAGGATGCGAATGTAGACCAGAGCAATCGGGCTGGCTTCAACCGGTGGCGGCGTCGGTTGCGCTGTCGCAGGCGTTGCCGCTTGTTCGCTCACCTTCGCGGTCTCCGGTTTGACATCTGGCGCGTTCGATGCGGTTTCCGTCGTGCGGGATGCTTCCGGCGCTTGCGTAGCCTGCTCTGGCGCATCGTGGCCGCCGCTGAACAGCATCGCGCCAGCGACCACCCCGACCAGCACACCCGCGGCAACCATCCCGGGGATCTTGTAACGACGCCAGTCAAACGCCGAAGCCGGTGCCTCTTCTTCCACCGGCACCAGCATGGTGCCCGGTTTTTTAGCAGTCAACACGTCATCGATACCGGCGACCGGCATCTCGATTAACGCCGCGAACTCATCAATAGACTGCGGACGGTCTTCCATGTGCAACGCCAGGGCACGGTCGATAGCCTGCAACAGCGACAGGGAGTACCCCTGCGGCTGGATTTCCGCCAGCGGTTTGCAGGTATCCTGAATGGAACGCACCACGCTGACCGGCGGCGGTGAGCCCACGATCAGGGTGCGCAGCACCGCGCCGAGCGCGTAGATATCCGTCCACGGTCCCTGCTCGCTTTCGTTGTCGTCGGTGTACTGCTCGATAGGCGCAAAGCCCGGACGCAGCATGGTCTCGGTTTCGTCAGAGAGGTTACCGATGGTGCGACGCGCGGAGCCGAAGTCCAGCAGCACCGGCAGGCCGTTATCCTGGATCTGAATGTTATCCAGCGAAATATCGCGGTGCAGATAGCCCTCATCATGGATGGTCTTGATTGCGCCAAACAGCATCGGCAGCGTACGACGGATCCATGCCTCGTTAATCAGCTCCGGCTTCTCTTCGCGCAGGCGAGAAAGCGTGGTGCCGCTGTAAAACAGCGTCCCCATGTAGGCCGTATCGTTTTGCACCCAGAAGCGCAACACGTGCAGCAGGTTCGGGTGGTTGAAGCGCGCCAGCAGGCGGGCTTCCTGAATGAAGCTGTTCAGCCCCGCCGAAAACGCTTTGCCAAAGCGTTCGCTGCGCAGTACCAGCGTCATGTCGTCGCCGCGCACGGCGAGCGAGGAAGGCATAAATTCTTTGATAGCGATAGTGCGTTCGAGCTGGTGATCCCAGGCGCGATAGACGATGCCGAATCCGCCGCCGCCAATCACCTCTTTAATTTCAAACTCGTTGAAGCGATACCCGACCGGGAGCGCGTTTGGGACAGTCCGATTGTTATCATTATCCGTCATCTTTTACAGTTCTCTTGATGATTATTACGCGGCAAACTGACAGTGAAACTCGCCCTGCTCGCAGGTGACATGCAGACGTCGGTACTGCTCGTCGCTGCGGCTGGCGGTAAGTAATATCTGACTCATCTGAGGCAGCAAGGTGTTGGTCAGGATCGCATCCACCATACGTCCACCTGATTCCACCTCGGTACAGCGCTGAACAATCTGTTCTACAACGCTGTCATCAAACTCGGAAATAATATTGTGATTCTCTTCCAGCCGACGCTGAATGCGTTTGAGCTGCAGGCGAACAATCTGCCCCAGCATCGCGTCGCTCAGCGGATAGTACGGCACCACCAGCAGACGGCCCAGCAGCGCCGGTGGGAACACCTCCAGCAGCGGCTGGCGCAGCGCCCCGCTTAACGCCTCCGGCTCCGGCATCAGTTCCGGATCGGCACACATGGCGCTGATAAGCTCGGTCCCGACGTTAGACGTCAGAATAATAATCGTATTACGGAAATCAATGTGACGACCTTCGCCATCCTCCATCCAGCCTTTGTCGAAGACCTGGAAGAAGATCTCATGTACGTCCGGGTGCGCTTTTTCGATTTCGTCCAGCAGCACCACGCTGTAAGGACGGCGACGGACGGCCTCGGTTAACACCCCGCCTTCACCATACCCGACGTATCCCGGGGGTGCACCTTTTAAGGTGGAAACGGTGTGCGCTTCCTGGAATTCACTCATGTTGATGGTGATGACGTTCTGCTCCCCACCGTACAGCGACTCCGCCAGCGCCAGCGCGGTTTCGGTTTTCCCCACGCCGGACGGGCCACAGAGCATAAACACGCCAACCGGCTTGTTCGGATCGTCGAGTTTTGCCCGGGAGGTTTTCACCCGGCGGGCAATCAGATCCAGACCGTGACGCTGGCCAATCACCCGCTGGTTCAGCGTGTCGGCGAGGTTCAGTACCGCATCAATCTCGTTTTTCACCATCCGGCCCAGCGGGATGCCGGTCCAGTCAGAGACTACGGCCGCCACCACGTTTTCATCCACAGCGGCAAACAGCAACGGTTCATCACCCTGTAAGGCGTTCAGCGCCTGCTGCTGCTCTGCCAGTTGGCTGCGCAGCTCAGCGGTATCCTCATCACCCGCCGCAAACAGTGCGGCACGCAGGCGAATGATCTCCTGCACCAGGCTACGCTCCTCTTCCCAGCGCCGGGCCAGGGCCTCACGTTTGGCTTCATACGCGTCACGCTCTGCGGTTAATGCCGTGACGCGCTCAGATTCCCCTGCACCGACGCGCGCTTCGCGCTCCGCTATCTCAATTTCTACGTCCAGCGCCGCAAGATGGCGCAGGCAATCTTCCAGCTGCGCCGGAGGTGCACTCTGGCTCACCGCCACGCGGGCGCAGGCCGTATCCAGCAGCGCAACGGCTTTATCCGGCAGCTGACGGGCCGGAATGTAGCGATGCGAAAGCTTCACGGCTGCGCTAACCGCTTCGTCGAGCAGTAAGACCTTGTGGTGGGTCTCCAGCGGCGACACGGTGCTGCGCAGCATCAGAACCGCTTTGGCCTCATCGGGTTCATGCACCTGCACCGTCTGGAAGCGACGGGTCAGCGCCGGATCTTTCTCGATGTATTTTTTGTATTCCGCCCAGGTAGTGGCGCCAATGGTACGCAGTTGTCCACGCGCCAGCGCTGGCTTCAGCAGGTTGGCGGCATCACCGGTGCCCTGCTGACCGCCCGCACCGATCAGGGTATGGATTTCATCGATAAACAGAATGACTGGCGTGGCGCTGGACTGTACTTCATTGATTAATGCCTGCAGACGGGCTTCGAACTCGCCTTTCATCCCGGCACCGGCCTGCAGCATGCCGATATCCAGCAGCCACAGCTGAATGTTTTGCAGCGGCTCCGGCACATCGCCGTCGGCGATGCGCAATGCCAGCCCTTCCACCACCGCCGTTTTTCCGACGCCGGCTTCCCCGGTCAGCAGCGGGTTGTTCTGGCGGCGACGCATCAGGATATCGACCATCTGGCGGATCTCTTCATCGCGCCCAACCACCGGGTCAATTTTGCCTTCACGGGCACGGGCGGTCAGGTCCTGACCATACTGGGCCAGCGTTCCCTGCGCAGCAGGCACCGAACCGGCTGGCGCATCCACTGCGGCAGCGGCCTGCTGCGTCTCTTTGCTGTTGGCGCAGAGGGTATCGAACTGCTCAATCAGCACCTCGACGTTAAGACGGGTAAACTGCGCCGAGATGCTCTTCAGCACGTTCGCCAGATTCCAGGTTTTCAGAATGCCGATCAGCAGATGGCCGCCGCGGATACGGCTGACGCCAAACTTCAGCGATCCATAGACCCAGGCGCGCTCGACGGCGCTGTCGATATGTTCGGAGAGATCGGAAACGGAACTGGCTCCGCGCGGCAGGGCATCGAGCGCCGCCACGATATCGCGCGTCAGCTGCTGTTCGTCAAGGGCAAAATGACGGATCACCTGTTGCAGATCGCCATCCTGCTGCTGCATCAACTGATGCAGCCAGTGCACCAGCTCGACGTAGGGGTTGCCGCGCAGCTTGCAGAACGCGGTGGCGCTTTCCAGAGAGGTAAATAACAGCGTATCCAGTTTGCCGAAAAGCACGGCACGGCTAATTTCTGACATGTTAGTTTCCATTAACAATGATTCGGTATACGGAAGGATTACCGCTCTGCGCGATACACCAGATCGCCACGCGGGACAGGCTGTGGCTGAAGGCCCAGCCAGGTGTTGTACCCCAATCGCCCGGTGCTGCCGAGCGTGGCGCCCTGCACGGCGTCAGCGCGCAGGATCACCCGTGTTTCCCATTCAAATTCCACCCCTGCGTACTGGCGTACCCAGTCCCGCAGTTCGGTTACCCATGCTTCTCCGGGCAAAAACCGGTTGTACGCTTCCGCGCTGAGTGGGCCAATCTCGATGCGAAATTTATGCTGCACGTCGCGGACCGCCACGCCCAGAAACGCAGATTCGCCCATCCGCGGCACGCGGCGTCCTGCTCCCAGCTGCGCCTGCTCGCGCGGTGAAAGCGGCATCCACTGCGGTACGTTGGCGATCAGTTTGACCGGGGCTTTAAAATAGTTACGCAGGATTTTTTCCAGACCCTCAGGATCCCGTCCGTGGCGGGTCAGGTGTCCGGCGTGGGTAAAGCGGGCATGGGCGCTCAGGCTGCCTTTGTCCATCTGGCCGGGCTGCCCCATACCAATCAACGACGCCAGATATCCCTCAAAACGTTTATTGTCGGCGCGGTCGAGGGAGACGGCAGGCTGCGCATCGGCCCAGGCGCGATAAAACAGCAGCGTCAGACGATGATGGAACAGATCGGCAAACGCGCTCAGGCTGGTGTCCTGATGATGATGGATCCGCTCGCGGGCGTACTCGGTCATGTGAACCGGCAGCGGCCCGTTAGGACCAAACAGGCCGAAGCTCAGAATGGAGACCTCGTGCAGCCCGTTGCCTTCGCGCTGGCGTACCTGCGCCACCGTCGACGGTGCAAAACTCATCGACGGCTGCTGGCCCAGGCGTAGCGGCTCAAATTTTGGCAGCGGCGCACGCCCCAGCGGGTAGCGTTCCCCGCCCTGAGCATCAATGCGCCTTAACAGCTGGAACAGATCGTAGCGCCATGGCGTCTCGCGAACCCCGCGCCAGAAACTGTCCGGCAGCGGCGTCAGACGATGGACCTTCAGTGGCGCAGTGACAACGTCGCTCATACCAGTGCCCTTTTGCCCATACGCGGCGCCCAGTAGCCGATCTCGCCGCGCTGCTGACTTTTCAGGGTGAATTCCGTGAAGCTGTTGATCGACACCAGACGGGCAAACAGCCGCTCCAGCACGCTACCGAAAAGCCAGGGACTGGCACCGGAAAACGCACGTTCATCCACCGTCAGGGTAATGCCGATGCCACGGGCGAAGACGACCGGTCCCGGCTCGGGCACGCGGCGGTGAACCGGCTCCAGCACGCAGTGACGAACCCCTTCTACCTGACGCGCAACCGGCGTCTCCGCGAGATTAGCGTACAGCCCTAACAGCTGACGCAGCGCGGCGGCGCCCTCTTCGTTTTCACTGTCCATCAGGCTGAGGTAGTTCATCTGTAGCTGGCTGATCAACCGCCAGGTGCTGAACCCTTCTGCCAGCGCCGGACGCGGCGGCGTCGGCCCCTTACGCAAGGTCAGCGACTTCACCGGCATGGAGTCAGCCATAATGAACTGTCCCAGCTCCTGCTGCAGCATCAGCGGCAGATCCCGGCTGGTGCACAGCACCTCGGCGGAGATATAGCGCAGGTTCTCCTGCCAGGGTGCATGCTGCTCATCCACCAGCGAGACAAAGACCTCCGAGCCAATGTAGCCGGTGCGGGTGCCGTAACGCAGGGCGTGCTCAGAGAGCACGCGTTGTTCCCGGCGCAGGGAAAAGTAGGCCCCGTAGTTGCCCGCATCCCCGCTCCAGGTGCTCCAGAACGGACGAAACGTCTGGTCGTCGCGCTGACCATCCGCGCTGCCGTATATCTTGTTCACCGCGTAAATTTCGTAATCCAGCGGGCGGATGTTATCCACCACCAGATGGTATTCATGCTGGCCTTCGCTCAGCTTCTGACGCGCCGCTACCTTCGGGAACAGGTTGATCACTGGCGTGCAGTGCAGGGCCAGATGGCTGGCATCGACAACGCGCTCCAGCTGTTCATCGGTTTTATCCAGCAGAATGAAGATATCGAAGGCTTTTTCGTTTTCGCAGCGCTGGATCAGTTTGCTCAGCCCGCTCAGGCTGATGAAGCGGAAACGGGCCGGAAAAGCAAAGTACTCCTGCAGCAGACGGTAGCCGTCAAAGTTGCGCAGATCGTCCGGGAGTAGCGACTGATCCGCGTCAAACCCTTCCTGACGCAGGGCATCAGACGCCAGCACATCACGCTGCGGATGTTTGCTGACGGTCTGGCAGACCACCCCGACATGGTGCTCCATTACCAGCTCCAGCAGCTTTAACGCCTCGATATCCGGGCCGCTAAGGAAAAACTCCAGCCGGTCAAAATCAAGGTGGCCGAGGTTTTGCGGACCGTCGCAGGCAATGCGGATCCGTAAGGCGCTGCTGATCCCCTGCTGGCCCAGACCAAGCTGTGTCAGGGGCAGGTCGGCAGGCACACCGCCCAGCTCAACCTTGTCGATTTTCAGCGGCAGCAGGTTCACCTCATGCGCCGTGGTGTAGCTGCAGGTCACGCCGGTTTTCTTCAGCGCCAGGCTGTCCATCATTGTGCCGCGTGGCACGATAAAACCGTTGCTCAAATCGCCACGGCTGCTGTCAGGCTGAATTTCAGCAATCGCCATGGAGGGGGTGGGCGCGAGATAGTTCGGCGCAATCATCTCCAGCAAACGCTGGGAGAAGCGCGGAAACTCCGCGTCCATTTTCATCTGCACGCGCGAGGTCAGAAAGGCAAAGCCCTCCATCAGTCGTTCGGTGTACGGATCCGCCACTTCGATGCCGCGCATGCCCAGCCGTCCGGCCACTTTGGGATAGCGCTCGGCAAATTCGGCGCCCATCTCACGCAGATAGGCCAGCTCACGGTTGTAATATTCGAGCAGTTTACTTTCCACGATCACCCCGCATCTTTCAGTTCAAAGTGGCCGTTTTCCAGATCGACATCGGTACGAAACAGAAACTCCAGCGGGTACGGCACACACCACAAACGCCCTTTTATCTCGATGGAGAGCACGTTGTGCAGATCCAGCGAGGAGGTGTCCGACACACAGCGGACCTGCAGCCCCTGGGGCAAAATGCGTGGTTCAAAGTTGACAATGGCCTCGGTGAGTTTGCGCTGAATGTCGTGCCATTCGATATCCGACATGCGCTTTCCGGCCAGCGGCGCAACGCCAAAATTCACTACCGAACGGCTTACGTGTGGCAGCATGCTCAAATCGCCGGAGGCGTCGTGATTGATGGTATTAAACAGCCACTGCAGATCCCGCAGCACGTTGCGACGCAGCGCGGCATGGGTGATCAGGTTGCTGTTGGCCGACTCGCGCTTTTTCTCCGGGTCGTTATCGGTGAGGCGATCGAGCAGCGAGGGCTGCATTTTATCGCGCGCCCCCACCTTCTCCTGCTTACTGCGGGCTTGCCAGCCGCTGCGCAGCAGATCGCCTTCGCCAGCAGGATTACTCATGGGCTCCATCCGTTGCAAAAGTAACGAGACTCAGCGGCAGCAGCGGGCTTTCGCTTTGCTCGCTGAGCCAGGCTTTCTGCCCCAACCCTTCATACAGAGTGCCGTCATCATCGAGCGGCAGCCACTCGGTGGTGCGTGCGAGTTTAACGGCGTCAGAGGCATCGGCGGCAAAAGGATAACGCGCCGGGATCTGACACACCTGTTCCGTCCCATCGGTCAAACGCACCAGCGCATGACGCCAGACCAGATCGGTGACGCTTGCGGGTGCCTGGAAACGGATCTCCGCGATAGCGCTAAACGGCAGCCAGAAGTAACGGCCGTTAACAAGGGTTTCGCACACCGGCCCCAGACGGGCATCGCCGTCCATCAGCCATTCAAAGGTCTGCGTCTCATCATTCTCAAGCGTCCATTGCCCCGCGCTCGCCTGCGCCTGTTCAAGGGCTTCCAGACGCAGCGCGTGAGCGCGTTCATCGCTCTCGCTCAGCGCGGCGGCAAGGGTGGTCAGCCATGGCCACTGGGCTTCCGGCATGGCCGGACGACGTTCTCCCGCCATCACCTGCGCGCGCTGCAGTTCTCCCTGAATGCACTGCTCCAGCAGGGTGACGGTGGGTTTCGCCTGCGGCTTAAGCGCCAGCCAGCTTTTCAGCTGGGTCAGCGCGCGTGTCCAGTTACCGCTGAGGGTGAGAAACTGCACAAACGCGGCACGGAGATCGGCATCCGCCGGACGGGCTTTAATCTCGTTTTCAAGACGCACCAGCGCGTCGCTGAGCGACTCGCCCGCCAGATGTTGATAGAGCGTATTCATAGCCATTCCTTAGTTTGCCGCGCGCCAGGCGCCCACTGCCGGGTCACGCAGCTGAGGACGCAGGGTATCAATCAGGACAATATTCAGCGTGGTGCCAGGGGTAACCCAGGCGCTCCAGACCTTCTTCACTGCAGCAATACGCGCCTGCAGTTTTGCATCGTCGCTGGCGGTTTCACGCGAGATCTCCACGGCCACCGTGCCGTTGCTTTTCCAGCCGTTCAGGGCGCTGTCGTAAGGCAGGATCATCCAGCTCTGGTCGCTGTTCGGGGTGCTGAAGACCATACGCTCTTTGTTGACGGAGGTGATCAGGGCATGTTCCGGGTCGACGCTTTGATTCAGCCCCATCACCGGGAAGCCGTGAATGTAGGTCACCGCTATCTCTTTTTGACCGCCGCTGCGGGTCTGCGAGATAACCGTGTGGCCGCTCAGCCAGCTGCCGTTGCCGCAGCGGGTCGTGTCGGAATCCGGGATAAACAGCGCCGGCGCGGAAGATCCCCCTTCCCAGAAGGTGCGCAGATGGCAGCCGTCCTGGAGAGTAAACTCCTGCCACGGTGTGCGGTCAGCGGCCACCGTGTTGGTTTCAGCGTTCTGGTCAGGGGGCAGTAACGCGCCGCTGGTCTGGGTCGCAACGGGTGCCGTTTGCTGCTGTTTCACCACCAGCTTCCACTCCTGAGCTTTGTCTGCCGTTCCCTGCGCAAGCGTAGTCCCTGCCGGATCGTTAAGGGCCCAGCTCAGCTTATTCACTTTGCTGCACTGGTGTTCCAGCAGCGAGCCGAGACGCGGAACAAAGTTTTCCAGCACTGAAACGTCTTTATTGCCGTTCGCCACAATGCGCAGCGCAATCTCTGATTTACACCAGCTCTGCGGGGTGTTGTCTTTGATGTTGTCGATCCAGATATCCAGCTTCTGCGCAGGAGACTGCACGATGCGGAAATTTTCAGCCTGGGCGGTGGAGGCCACCGCCAGAAGTGCCAAACCCGATAGCCAAAGTTTCATATCGTTCCTTGTGTGTCTAGTCAGTTCCGCAGGGAAGAAATTGTGCTGCGTCAGAGAGCGTATGCAGCAAAGTGGTGTCCTGAGGGTTGCCCATCCATACCGCCAGCGCCGTATAGTTATCCTGAGCATTCCCCTCCTGTTCAGCATTCTTTTGAATGATTTGGTTCATTAAGGTCAGCCACTCCTGTGGGGTGTTGACCATATGCAGCGACTGTTTCATCTGCTCTTCGCTGACGCCGTGCCAGAAACCGTCGGTGCAGAGTAAAAAGGCATCGCCGTCTTCAACCTGCACCACGTCGCTGTAACTCGCTTCCGGGCCACCGTTTTCAATACCCAGCGCCAGATACAACAGGTTGCTGTTGAGGTTATCGGTCTGGTGACCGGCATCTTTCATCTGCTGAACCAGGCTGTGGTCGGTGGTGACATGCCACAGCCAGCCGCGACGAAACAGGTACAGACGGCTGTCCCCGGCGTGTGCCCAGTAGGCCAGACGGTAATCCCGGTCGATAAACAGGCTGACCAGCGTGGTACCCATCCGGCGATAGTCCTGCACCGCCTGCTGTTCGCTGAGAATGGTGCGATTCGCGGTTTGCACATAGTCACGAATATGCTGCGCGTTAAGGTGTTTGTCGCCATCAAAACGGGAGATGATGCTGTTGCGGGCCAGTTCAGCGGCCACCTCACCGCCCGGCAGACCAGCGATGCCGTCACAGACGACAAAGCAGGCTGAACGTTCCCCTATGGTTTCTCCCGTCTGGTCCTGATTGCTGGCGCGCGTTCCCTGGCGGGAGAGAGAAGCCGTTGCGATATTCATTTTTCTTCCGATCCGCTCTGTGAGTCTTTGTACTGATTGACCTCCATGTCATAAGCATGAAGGAACGCTTCGCCAAACAGGGTGTGGAAGTCATCCTCAATCTCACCGGCCGTCTCGCCATAGCTGCGAACAAAGTAGTCCCACAGCGCGGCTTTGCGGCTGCCCGGCAGCGCCAGACGAGAGGTCATGCCGTTCTGCTTCGCCTGCTCTTCCAGTTGCTCCGGGTTAAAGGACTGCAGCATCGCGGCGATGATGGCGCGGATACCGGAGATCATCCCCAGCTGATGCGCCTGCAGATCGATTAGCGCGTCACGCACTGATTTGGTGGGTGGCATAAAGCCCGGCATCGGCGTACCGAACATCTGAATCAGGACCGTTTTCCCGGTCGGCAGCAGCTTGAACGGGTTGTTGGCATCGTCCAGCACCATGGTCATATCGGCTTTTACGCCGCGCTTGAGGATAGAGCGCGAAGAGAGCAACGCCACGGTGCCCTGCGAGAACATGCCGAGGATCTGGCCCAGCTGACGCATATTTTCACGGTCAAACTGCGGCACCGGCTGCATTTCGCTCAGGCCCATCCCCTCCAGCAGCGCCTCCAGCAGCTCGCCCTGCAGCACCTCGCCTTTCTCACCGTTTTGCGCCGTAGCGCTTGGCGCTGCCGCGTTTTTGACCGGGTCGATACGCAGACGTCCCTTCGGCGTCTGTGCGCTGCTGCGTGCGACGGCCTGCGGCGTAGGCATGGTAAAGCCTGCGTAATCGGTACGTACCGGCTCTTCCTCTTCCGCACGCGGTGGATCCTGTGGATCAGGGGCAAACAGCGGAGAATCCGCCAGCGGATCGTCCTGCGGTACGGCCTCTGGCTCTGGCGCGGGTGCAGATGGCTCAGGCACGATCTCATCCGGATGGGTTAACGGCGCCCCGCCCATCAGCCCGAGCGGATCATCGTTACGCGCGGCTGGCGCGCTGGCCGAACCACCAAACAGGGCCAGCGGGTCGAGTTCATCCGTCGCCTCTTCTGCAGGCGCAGGTTTGCTCTCTACCGGCGGCACCAGCGTTGAAGGGGTGACATCGTCAAAAATGCTCTCTTTTTTGAACAATGCTTCATCGCTGAACAGCGTGTCGGGATCGACATTCTTACGCTCAAGCTTCGGCTCGCTGTCGTTGAACATTGCCAGCGGGTCTTCAGCGTTACGCTCGGGTGCCGCGGGTTGCGAGAAGGGATCGTGGGACGCCGCAGGCTGCGGTTTCGCGCGGTTGCTGGAGATGCTGTCAGAGATAGAGAACTCCTGCATCAGGCTATCCCAGATTTCCGACGGCACGGCCGTTGGTTCCGCCTTGCCGCGCGGTGCGGCACTGGCTGGCTTCGGCTGCGGAACAGGTGTCGACGCCACTGTCGGGCGAGCCTGCTGCTGCATACTGGCGGCCATGCGGCTCACCGGCTGCGTGTCGTGGATAAGTTCCGTCACTTCGATGCGGTAGTCATCAATACCGAGAATATCCCCGTCCTGCAGCTCTACCTGACGCCCCCGCTCCAGCGGGATGTCGTTCAAAACCACGCGGGTGACGCTGCCACGGTTGGTCACGCGGCATTCGCCCTGGGCGTCAACGTGAACAATAGCCTGCAGGCGCGAGATGGTGCGGTCATTGTCCGGCAGTACCAGATTGTTATCCGTACCGCGCCCAATAGTGCCCCCGGGGGCATAAAAATCACAACTGCTCTGCGGCGGCTGATGACCGGGTTTCGTAGAAATAATCGTGAATCGCATGGCGTATTCCTGCTGGTATGATTAGCGCTCAAACGCTGCCGCTCTCAGGGATGAGAACGGCGGCGTTTGGGGCCGATTTCATCTTTACTACTTTGAGGATTTGAGTGGCCGAATAGCGTCACTATTAGCGATCAAGGTGCACTTCAATATCTGATAATGACCTGGCTCGGTACCACCTACCTTCTGTTTCAGTAAAGAAACAATCACCTCATCAGCTTTTTCAAAATTCTCAGCAGGCAGATTGCTTGCTTCCAGCCATGCCGCGGCGCTGGCATCAGCATCTTCTTTCAGGCTTTTACTGTCCGCAATCTTACCGATGCATCGATTCTGCACCCAGTTTTCGAAGATTTGTTGTTGAGAAAAAGTACTGATATCAGGCAACGTCTGGGCATTTGCGGCGGAGGCAACGAAGGCTAAGACAAAGAGCAATGGCTTTTTCATTTCAGGCTCCAGAAGGTTGCGTTAGTAGGGATAAATGAACCATTACCCGGTGAGCCAAGGAAATGACAATCATCCGAACAAATATTTCCGTTCCAGAGTGTTACATGCCCGGTTGCATCAAGCCAGCCATGCCCGGTAAAAATAATAATACCTTGCTTGCCCGCAAATTGTGCTGGGGTTGGAGAAGAAACAGATATGTCAGCTTTTCCCAATACCGTGGGTAAAAAAGCAATCATATCTTTAACACGGAACATATATCGCTTCTTGTCGCTCCCGGTCACAGTTGCATATTTACTATTAGAAGGAACTGGAATGCCACAATAATTTAAAACATAGCTCATACGAATGGGGCAGGCATTTTTAAAAATACCAGCATCTATATTATGCTGAACTTTCCCCCCTAATAATTTGCCAACCTGTTCTACGTTGACGTTCACTTCTTTAAATCGGTTCCAGGCGGCACCAAAAGCAGGACGCATATGAGACATCTTGTTTCTCCTTGAAAAGAAGCTCAGGGAAAAGTGGGCCCTTTCGGACCCACTACTATTATGCTTCTTTGTTTTCTTTGATGTTCCAGCCAGCGCTGCTTTCAGCACCTTTACCACCAGAGGTGGTCTGCTCCCAGTACTGCTGTTTCACTTTCGCAGCCTGGAATGCATAGGTCACACCAACGGTATCGCCGTTGTCTGCACCGGTGTACTGAACAGACGTTACCAGAACGTCTTCCAGGGTAATGCGAGAGTATTCCACCTGCTGGCCACCGGCTTTACAGACGGACAGCTCAACTTTGGTCAGGTGTTTACCGCTGGCGCAGTGTTTCAGGATTGCTGTGGTGGATTTGTCGATCAGAGCGTTAACGTGCAGATCGTTAAAGTTAACTTTACCGGCACCGCCGCCACCGCCAACGCTCATATTACCTGGCTGGGAAGCGCCCCAGGAGAAGGAGGTAATATCAGTCCAGCCGGTGTGGTTAGAATCTTTAGATTCGCCCGTAACACCCTCGACCTTCAGAAACATATCAATAGCCATAATATCTACTCTTCGTGGATGAACAATATTGCTTTCGAAAAAGCACTTATATGGCAAACAGGAAAGCATGGGGCTGAATAAAACCGTCCATATTTTACCTCTGCCTCACATCAAATGACCCGTGTCATTTGACAGTCTTACATTCCCTCCCGAATAAAAGGAAAGAATGAGAAGTCTTTTACTACCGAACGTTATTCCGGACCCTCTCAGGACCAATCTTTCTTGCCGGGTGGCGCTTTGCTTACCCGGCCTACATGGTGCAGCGATATCAATATATTTCACGTTGCATTGTAGGCCCGTGCAAGCGTAGCGCCGCCGGGCGAAACTCACAAAAATTACGCGTCTTTCGTCTTCAGCGACGGCAGTTTAGATACCAGACGCAGAGAAACGGTCAGACCTTCCAGCTGGTAGTGCGGACGCAGGAAGAACTTCGCGGCGTAGTAGCCCGGGTTGTCTTCAATCTCCTGCACCTGGACTTCTGCAGCGGCCAGTGGCTTGCGGGACTTGGTTTCCTGAGAGGAGTTGGCCGGGTCACCGTCCACGTAGTTCATGACCCAGTCGTTCAGCCAGCGTTCCATCTCTTCGCGCTCGCGGAAGGAGCCGATTTTGTCACGCACGATGCACTTCAGGTAATGCGCAAAGCGGCAGCAGGCGAACAGGTACGGCAGACGGGAGGCCAGACGCGCGTTGGCGGTGGCATCCGGGTCGTGGTACTCGGCCGGTTTTTGCAGCGACTGCGCGCCAATGAAGGCAGCAAAGTCGGAGTTTTTGCGGTGAACCAGCGGCATAAAGCCGTTTTTCGCCAGCTCGGCTTCGCGACGGTCGCTGATAGCGATCTCGGTCGGACATTTCATGTCCACGCCGCCGTCGTCGCTCGGGAAGGTATGGCACGGCAGGTTTTCAACCGCCCCGCCGGACTCCACGCCGCGAATTGAGGTGCACCAGCCGTACTCTTTGAAAGAGCGGTTGATGTTGGCCGCCATCGCGTAAGCGGCATTCGCCCAGGCGTAGCTGTTGTGGTTCGCGCCGTCGGTCTGCTCTTCAAAGTCAAAGCTGTCGACCGGGTTAGTACGAATGCCATAAGGCAGGCGCGACAGGAAGCGCGGCATCACCAGGCCCAGATAGCGGGCATCTTCCGATTCACGCAGTGAACGCCAGGCGGCGTATTCGGTGTTCTGGAAGATTTTGGTCAGATCGCGTGGGTTAGCCAGCTCCTGCCAGGACTCCATCTGCATCACGCCCGGTGCAGTACCGGTGATGAACGGACAGTGAGCCGCAGAGCCGATACGCGCCATTTCACCCAGCAGTTCAACGTCCTGCGGGCTGTGGTCAAAGTAGTAGTCGCCGACGATGCAGCCAAACGGCTCACCACCAAACTGACCGTACTCCTGCTCATAGATTTTCTTGAAGATCGGGCTCTGATCCCAGCCCACACCCTTGTAGCGTTTCAGGGTACGACCCAGCTCCTGCTTGGAGATGCTCATAAAGCGGATCTTCAGCATCTCGTCGGTTTCAGTGTTGTTCACCAGATAGCTCAGACCGCGCCAGGCGCTCTCCAGCTTCTGAAACTCTTCGTGGTGAATGATCTGATTCACCTGCTGAGAGAGCTGTTCGTCGATACCCGCAATCAGGTTCTGGATGGTGCGATAGGTGTCGTTGGAGAAGGTAACGGTGTTTTCCAGCGCCTGCTGCGCCAGAGTTTTTACCGCGCTCTCGACGGCGGAACGCGCCTGGTCAGTTTTAGGACGGAACTCTTTGTTCAGCAGTGCGCTGAACTCGTCCTGACTGAACGCCTGACCTGCCTGCTGCTCGTGTTGTTGAGTCTGGTTGCTCATCGATTACTCCTCGCTACCTTTCGCACTTTCGTCATTTTTCGGCAACTGGCTCAGGGATTTGAGCAGCGTCGGATCCTGCAGAATTTTAGCGATCAGCTCTTCCGCGCCGTTTTTACCGTCCATGTAGGTCAGCAGATTGGAAAGCTGAGTACGCGCTTCCAGCAGCTTGTTCAGCGGTTCAACCTTGCGGGCCACCGCATCCGGCAGGAAGTCGTCCATGCTGTCGAAGGTCAGATCGACGTTGAGCTTGCCTTCGCCGGTCAGGGTGTTATCCACCTGGAACGCCACGCGTGGCTTAAGCGCCTTCATGCGTTCGTCAAAGTTATCGATGTCGATTTCGAGGAATTTACGCTCATCGACGGCCGGCAGATTTTCCACCGGTTTGCCGACCAGATCGGCCATAACGCCCATCACGAACGGCAGCTGAATTTTACGTTCTGCACCGTAGATCTCTACGTCATACTCGATCTGCACGCGGGGGGCACGGTTACGTGCGATAAATTTCTGCCCACTGTTACTCATTGCCATGATGTTCTCCATCAAAGATGCGCGGTGAAGGTGAAACGACAAGCTCCGTGCCTGTCGTCATAATGCCTGGACGCGTTATTCGCGGCGTCCAAAGATGTTTTCCAGTTGGTTAACGCCGTCTGGCGCCAGGTCGCGAATAATGTCCATAAAGTTAAGTTCTGACAGCCGCTGCACCCGTTCAATCATCAGCGGTGCAGGGTGGCTCGGTTCGTACTGCGCAAAATACTGTTTCGCTTTCTCCAGCATCAGCTGGGCGTCGGCGCGACTGGTAACCTGCACGCTGCGCCAGTCGGTGACCTGCTGCACGGGTTGTGTTGCCACCGTCTGCGGCTCAGCGTGGTGTTCGGCCTGTGCATCCCGATTGGGCAGCAGCTTGCTGATGTCAGTCACCTGACAGGCGCTGGCGACCAGCCCCACGGTTTTCAGCAACTGCTCCATTTCTGGTACGCCGCTTTCACCAAGGTAACCGCTAAGCAGATCGCGAATGGCCAGCAGCCTTTCGTTAATCAGGATGACGGCCTCTGTACCTGGCTGGTCGCCGCGCGCCAGTTCGTCAATCAGCCTTGGGCGGCCGCCGGGATAATCCGGGCATTCGGTTTTGCTGCCATCCAGCAATGCCTGCGCGTCACGCAGCGAAATTTCATCGCCGTTTGAGCGCAGCAGCGAGGCGTTTCGCAGCGCGACGGTCAGGTCAGATTTATCGCTCAGCGCGGCAAGGGCGTTAATGCGATAGAACGGGTCCGTTTCGCCATACTCCTCCAGCAGTGGATAAAGCGGCTCCCAGTAGCGGGTGATCGCCTCCTGCACCAGCAGCAGGCCGTCCGCGTAGCCCGGCAGCCCACGACGTCGGGTCCAGGCATGGGTTAACGCCAGCATGACGCGAAGATCTTTGGTGCGCCCCAGCAGGCTGGTGGCGAGCTTTTCTACCGTATTCCAGTCAGCGGGTTCGGCGGGAATGATCGTGTCGCCGAACTGCTGTTCCGCTTTACCCTGGCTTGCCTGTCCCATAGCCTGAAAATCGGCGTCGTACTCAAGGTTGTCGCCGCAGGGTTTTTCGGGGCTTATCGGCGCGAGAAATTCTTCGATATTCATGTGATCCCTGCTTATTCAAACATAGGCGGATAAAGACCGTGACGGCCTGGTCGGGCGCCGCCAGCCGGATCGAACAGCAGCGTAAAGAGCTGCCCGGTGAAGTTTCCGCTGTGGACGTGGGTGTAGAGCGGGTAGCCGTCGCAGCGGTTGGTCCACCAGTAGCTGGTCTGACGAAGCGGGTCAAAACACTCCGCCGCCTGAGGCCAGCCCAGCGTGCTCTGGCCGTCTTCGTCATAACCAATCACATCGAGGATGTCGGAACGCTTTTGCGGCTCGACGGGCTGCGGCGCCGGAATGGACATCAGCATCTCATCCAGCTGCGAGGCGGAAAAACTATTGCGCACCGCATGCAGCCCGAGACGGCCAATCTGCTGATACCAGCTTTCAGCCTGGCTGAGCAGGTTGGTCGACCACTCTGACGGGGCGAAACTGAGCTGAATGCAGATCGGGTACTGTCGGCCCACGCTGTCGCGGCCCGGCAGCAGGCAACCCATCTGAATCATCTGGCTCCCCAGCATCGGCGGGACAACAAAGTTCCACACCGGCGCCTTGTTAAACTGGCGTTCGCCGCTGCGCTGCTCTTCCTGTTGCCAGGCCAGCAGGCCGACCTGAAACCAGTGCGACCACTGACGCTGAAGGGTGTCAGGAAAGCGACGCTGCAAAAAATCTCCGGCGCTGGGTAATTTGCCATACCAGCTGTAGCGGTTCATCGCAGGGGTATTCGTCATACGGCTGTCCTTGCGGTTATGGGCATGTGAAACGAGGAAGCTGGAACGGATTGCGAATGCTGTTCGGCGCAAACTCCAGCGTGACCTGATGGCCATCGACGTTGAACGTGGCCTGACGGCTCAGACTACCTGCCCCAGGGCTGGTGCGCGCTTTATCGAAGAAGCGGTTCAGGGCCCAGGCGCCGTTGGTTACCAGCGTCGCGGTGCTGCCGTTGGCCAGCCCCAGCTGCATACGCACCTGGTTGGTGCCGCCCGGCCCTGGCCAGTTCATGATCTGCACCGCCTGTGGACCGTGGCTGTAACGCAGCAGTTGGCCGTCAACGTCCAGCGTCAGGTTAAGAATGGTGTTATCCATCCTCACGGTACGCACCGTCACCTTGAAAGAGGGGGTCGTCGCACCGTTAGCAAAGAAGGCATCGCGAATGGACTGGGCCTGCTGGAACGGTCGCAGCAGTCCTTCACTTCCCGGCAGCGTTTTCCCGTCGATCCCCGGCATAAAGCGCCAGTTCGCCTGAGTGGTATCCACTTTGTTGGTCAGGTTGTCGCGAAAGAAGGTGTCCATCAGCCCGGTACCCGGCGCAAACATGCGTGCCAGATCGTCCGGCGTCACCTCGGTGCTGGCGCTGCGCACCAGCGGGTAGCGACCGGCAATTGCCTGACGGCAGAAACCACCCACTTCGACGTTAATGCGCTTACGGACGTTTTCCAGATCGCGACGCTGGGTATCACTGCTGGCCCCCACCGCCATGTTGCTGAACATGGTTTGCAGCCCGCCCGGCAGACGCCCGGCGCTGGCCTGCAGACGGCTGATTGCTTCACCACCCGGGGCTGGCATGCCGCTGTTGGCAGCGTCCTGCACCGCGGTCAGGTAACGATACAGCTCATCCACCTGTTTGAGGAAATCATCAAAGACGATGGTCTTGCCGCCCTTCTCCAGCGGCTGAGCCAGCTCGATCATCGGCGCGTAGTGTTCGGTCACCAGCTGTTCAGGTGCCTGCGTCACTACAGCCCCCTGCGTCGGGGCATTGTCGTTATTGCTGAACAGCGCTTCGAGGGTACGGGTGGCGCGGTTACTCTGGTCTTGCGCTTTCCCCGCGTCCTCCGGCGCTGGCGCGTTGCGCGACAGCGTCAGCACCTGGCTCAGGTTCTGCACCAGACGGCGCAGTGGCGAGTTTGCGCCGGAGAGCAGGCGCGCCGTGTTGATGCGCTGCGAGAGATCGGCGCTGTTGTTAAGCTGAATGTCGGCGAGGAAACGATCCCAGTTTGCGATAAAGTCGCGCATGTAGAGCTGACGCACGGCGTTATCGATCTGCTGCTTGTCTTCCCCGGAGGTGGTCGCGCCCAGCACCCAGGCATCATCTTCGTGCAGCGCCGTGGTCACGCTGTCAATCTGGCTGTTAAAGCTCTTCCAGTAGCCGTCCGGGGTGTAGAGCCCCGGCACGCCTTCGCTCACCGGTTTGCCGCTTTTGCGTGAGAACACCAGTTCGCTCTGCGGGCCCCCCAGGTCGGACAGGGAGACCGGCTTCAGGTTGTCGTCATGCTCCAGCAGACGCTTCAGACGCCCATACACGCGGGTGGAGAGCGGCTGCTGGTTGATGAGCGCCCTCTCGCGAGCCACCAGCGCTTCGTCCTGGGCATACGGCGAAGCCTGAATTTTTGGCTCCAGCAGCTGCGTCAGGTGCCACTCCAGCTGTTGCAGCTGCGCCTGCGTCACGTTCTGCGGCAGATTACGCTGCAAATTGAGCATCACCCAGGAATGCAGGAATTTGCCGTCGTAGTGTTTCGGCTGATACAGCATCTGGTAGGCTTTCAGCGCCTCGTAGCTGTATTCCACGTCGCTGCCGTTGTCGTTGCGCAGCCAGGTGGTGATATGCATCGCCACGGCGGGCAGCAGCATCTGATCCAGCGCTTTCTGATACAGCGACTGAGAAGCATCGCTGACGTCATCCCCGCGATAGAGTCCCATACGGCGGGAGACTGGCGGGTCGTTGACATCGAAGGCCTCGCTTTTCGGCAGATCGACCAGGCTGTTCAGCAGCGGCAGGAGCGCGAACAGATCGCGCTGAGGCTGATTCTGTAACGCTTTACTCTGCTGCTCCAGCTGCGGGACTTTAGCGTCCACCTCTTCCAGATAGGCCTTATTTTTGGCATAGCTGGTCAGCCACAATCCGCCGAGGATCACCAGCAGCGCCAGCAGCGCCGCGTATCCGGACCAGATCACCGCGCGGTTGCGCAGTTCCCACCAGCGGTTTTCACCGGCAATACCGGCTTCCTGGAAAATGACGTTTTGCAGCAGGTTTTTAATGAAGAAGCTCTGCCCTTTTGCACCAGGGATAGGCGCCTCTTTACTGACCGAATCCCACTTCTCTGCCTCTGCCCCTTCCGGCAGTGACAGGGCGCGGTTCAGTTCACCCATGACGCGGTCGAACGGCATGCCTTCCTGGGTGCCGCTGGCGAAGTATATTCCGCGTGGGGAGAACTCGGTCTCAAAGTTAGAGCGGGCAAAGACCGTGCTCAGGTAGTCTGCCAGCAGCGGGCGCAGCGCCGCGAACTCCTGCGGGAAGAGATACGCTTCGGCACGGGTTTTGGCGTCATGCTCTTTCAGCATGGTCTCCGGCAGCCCGGCGTCCAGACGCTGCTGCAACAGCGAGAACTCCTGGTGGAAGTTCCCCATCAAGTCGAAATCGGCGTGTTTGGTCTGTTCCCACGGCAGCGTGAAGCCCCAAATCTGGTCGCGCTGCGCTTTGTCGTAGTCAGCAAACCAGGCGCGGAAGCCTTTAAGCAGGTCCGCCTTGGTCACCATCACGTAAACCGGGAAGCGGATACCCAGCTGTTCATGCAGCTCAGACAGCCGCTGGCGCAGGTTGACCGCCTGCTGGCGCGCGGCTTCCGGGGAGAGCGTCAGCAGATCGGAAATGCTGATGGTGATAATGACGCCGTTAATTGGCTGGCGACGGCGATACTTACGCAGCAGGCCGATAAATTCCAGCCACTCCCCGGCATCCTGAACCTGCTCGCTCTCCTGAGTGGTGTAGCGCCCAGCGGTGTCCAGCAGGACGGCTTCATTAGTGAACCACCAGTCGCAGTTGCGGGTGCCGCCAATGCCGCGCAGAGCGGTTTTACCGAAGCGATCCGCCAGCGGGAATTGCAGGCCGGAATTGACCAGCGCCGTGGTTTTACCGGCGCCCGGTGCGCCGATAATGACGTACCACGGCAGCTGGTAAAGATATTGCGTACTGAAGCGCTGCGTCCACTGGGCACCGTGTCCCGCTTTGCTGAAGTGGGCTTTTTTCAGCATTTGCGCCGCTTCATCAAAACGTCCGGCGAGGATCTGCTCCTCGCTGTTCAGCCGCTTCTGGGGATCGGCCGCGTCCGGTTTGGCGGTGTTTTCATTGAGCTTGTCCATCAGCTTGCGATTCAGCCAGGCGTTGTAGAGCCGCGGCAGAATATGCCCCTGCGCCCAGAGCAGATAAACCACCGCAATACTGATGATGCGGTTTTGTTCAGATTCGAGCGGGCGGGTATCCACGATGGATAACAGCGGACCAATCATCCAGATCACCGCCGACAGCGCGGTAACGCCCAGGAAGCTCCACAGAATGCGATTGGTCAGTATGGAAAGAAGAGTCGTCAGCATCCTTAGTTTCCTTGCGGCAATCCGTTCAGCTCAGCCTGCGTATTTTCAGGCGACACCAGCAGAGTTATTTCCACACGGCGGTTACGGGCGCGGTTTTCAGGCGTATTGTTTGGCGCCACAGGATTGATCTCTCCCCGCCCTTCCGCTTTCACGCGGTCAGGCTGCGAGAGGCTTCCCTGCAACATTTTTTGCACGGACCGGGCGCGATCCAAAGAGAGTTCATAGTTGGAGGCGAAGCGCGCGCTGCGAATTGGCACGTTATCGCTGTAGCCCACCACCAGAATTTTGCCGCTGACGTTGTTCATCGCCTGGGCAATCCGGTTGATAACCGGCTCATAGCGGTCACGCACCACGGTAGAGGCTGAAGCGAACAGCCCGTCTCCTTTCAGGATCACCACGCTGCGATCCGCTTCATCCTTCACCGCCACCAGACCGGCGTCGATTTCCGGCTTCAGGAAGCCACGCAGGTTGAGCACAGCAGGCAGTTGACGCGCAGGTTGCTGAATGGTGGTTTCAGGCAACTGAGACTGGTAAATCTTCGCCAGTACCGGGTTGGTGTTGTCGCCAAGACGCCAGTTGAGAATGATGTAGAACAGGCAGGCGATAAACCCGGCCAGCGCGACACAAGCCCACAGCGGGACCATCGGCCGCCACAGCTTGCGCAGCACGGGACGATCTTCCGGGTGTGGAGAGAGCGGTGCCGGATAGCTGCCGCGCACGCCACGGATCATCTGCCACAGCCGCTGCTTGATGGTTTCCAGCTGGGTGCGGCCATTATCCAGAACCCGATAGCGCCCTTCGAAACCGAGCAGCAGGCAGTAGTTGATCATCTCCAGCAGGAGGATATGTTCACGGGGGTTCTGCGACAGACGCGCCAGCAGCTGGAAGAACTTTTCGCCGCCCCAGGTTTCGTTATGAAACGTGACCAGCAGACCATTGCTTGACCAGACACCGCTGCTGCCCCAGGGGGTCAGCGCCGCGGCTTCATCCAGCGCCGTGCAGAGGCAATAGCGCGCCCCGACGATCACCTCATACGCCAGCCCTGCCTGCTGGCAGCGGACTTCAAAACGGCGAATCTCGTCGATCAGACGCTGGCGCAGTGCCACCTGATCGTCATGAGACACCGAATGACGGATTTGCGGAATCGCGTTGAGCAGCGGATTGGCGGCCGCCACCAGCTGATTGTTGCTACTGGCTCCGGTAAACGCGGCATCACTGCCGGTATCCTGTCGTTCCTGCATATTAAGCGCTCGCTTTATTATTCAGTCGGGCTACGGATGGCCCAAAACTCCATATCAAGACCCGGGAACTCCCCTGCGAGATGCAGGGCGAATGCACCGGACTTATCCATCTCGTGCCACAGCTCGCTGCCCTTCTCCAGCTCAAAGTAGCTGTAGCCCGCATGCCATGGGATTTGCGGCGGCGCAACCGGCATGGCGCGCAGCATGATGCCCGGCAGCTGTAACTGAACCAGATCGCGGATTTTCGACACCGGCGCGACTTTCATCTGGGCAGGGAAATGGGTTTGCAGGTGTTCGCCCGGCACGTTGGCTTTGACCGCCAGGACGAAGCCGAACTCGCGCACCATGCTGGTCTCCGGCACCGTGGCGATGTTCAGGCCATGAGAGCGCTCGTTCAGCGGCAGCTGAATGGCCTGCTCTTCCATCACCAGCGACAGCCCCTGACGCAGCATCAGCATCAACTTGCTGAAGCATCCCGCAAGGTCGTCGTGATCGTAAATCGGCAGCACGCTTTCGGCGGTGCGTTGCGAGGTCCAGGTGGCAAGCTCCGTGGCAAACGGCAGCCAGCTGCGCCAGAGCGTTTCCGGGTGCAGCAGCGGGAGCGTTTTTAAATGGGAGACTTCGCCCAGATGACGGTTAACCAGCGACAGCAGCGTAAATTCGATCAGCTCTGAGGTGTTAAAGCGGCCAGGCTGGCGCAAACGCCCCCCAATCTGCTGGCTGCGCTGCACCAGCAAGCCGTGGAGATCGTTGACCATGCTGTAAAGTTGCGGGCTGTTGCAGGCGTTCAGCATCGGCGGAATGTAGCTGCTATCCAGACGCACATGGTTGTCGTTGCGCTTTTCCGCGACAAACGCGATGCCAATCGCCGTCCATTCGGCCGTCAGATCTTTTTCCAGCATCAGGGTCAGACGTAAACGGCCAAACTGCACCGTGGCATCCCCCACCGACATGGCGTTATCATCTTCCACCTCCTGCTCGAAGGCGATGAAACGCGCCAGTGATGCGGGCTCTTCGCTGAAAATAACCTCTTCACGCTCTCCCCTACGTACCGGCAGCGCGAGCACCACCTTTTCGTTGGTGAGATTGTCAGGAATTTTCAGCGGGGCCGGGCCATTGCGCCCATTGCGAACCTGGAAAAACGTACCGTCGGGTAGCACACCGCTGGCATAGCTCAGGGCAATGCAGCCCTGGCGAAGCATCGCTTCGTCCAGTTCAACATCGAGGAAGCCCCAAAGATACGATCGCTGTAGCGCACCCCATTCCCGAACGTGGTTGAGCAGATAACTTTCTGTCCGTTGAAAATGGTGTGGACGCAGGAACATGCCTTCGGTCCAGACGACCTTCTCTGCTTTGGTCATGATAGGTTTCCTGTTTTTAAGCGCGTTACTGGCTGATGACCCGGATGCCATTTATGTCGAGAAAGACATTGGCCTGGAGTTCATCGGATGACCATTTCCAGAACTGGTAGAGATGGTTTTCGCCCGGAACAGGCAGTGGGAGTGAGACACGCCATTTCTTTCCATCCAGCATCTGATATTCGGCCATAACACCGATATAGCGCGCCTCGGGTGAGCTTTGTCCGCTAAGGGTTTTCGAAAGCTGGCCCGGCATCAGGAAGAAAACATCGCTGTTCAGCAGATTCGCGCCAAGCGTGGCTGACGCGTTGTTCTGCAGGGAATAGAAGTCACTGGACATGAAATCCGCATCGGACTTCAACAGCAGCACTCTGACTTTAAGCGGCGCAGAATCATTGATTTGTGGATGAGCCTGAAACTGCAGATTGTAGCGGGAGGGGTCGCTGTGTGAAGACGACGAACAACCACTGACCAGGGCGAATATCACCGCGTAAAAGACGAACCACAGCTTATGAAAATTTTTATTATTCATAAAAATACGCTCAGAAAAGCCGTTTAGTTCAGGATCCAGGTACCGTTAGCGCTGTCTTTGCAGGCTTTGCTGTTACCATCGACATCGACACAGGTCGCTTTTTTACGCGCCTTAGGACGAATAGCCTGTTTACGCACGGTGGCTTCGTACTGATCGGCTTTGATTACCGCACGCATTGGAACGTAACCAATCAGCTGGTCTTGTCCTTCATCGGCAAGCGCCATCCAGTAGTGTTCAACCTGCCCCAGCACCACGTAGGTTTTACCGGTGACAAGCGTACTGACCACTTTCCCACCGAAATCAGGGCGGCTCATCAGGGAGGCCGGATACATGGCACGGTATGGCTCGTTAACCTGTGTGAACTCAGCAGGAGGCGTGATGGCATGCCGGTGGGTTAAGGTGACGCCGTTGACCTGGCTGGTCACGATCGTATCGTCGGTGATCACAGGTTTCTGCGGCGCTTTACAGCCCGCCACCGCCATTACAAACAGAAGTGAAAACAATACGCGCATTTTCATATGCTTTTCCGTAGCGATATTTCGATGATGAGATAAAGGGGATGAAGTTTGACTTAAGTGCTATCGTTAAAATAGCCAGGATATTTTCGGGGCGTTACTATTATTCGGGCATAGCTACCGCACGAGCCCTTCAGAATAAGGCCCAGCGTCTTCCTGACATATTTTGACAAACGGTAAACAAGTTTACATGAGCTTGTCACCAATTCAATATTTCCTTCCTCACAACTGCTGCTTAATGAAGCACCCGACTCATTATAGGATTAATCTGAGAAAAAAAGCTTACTTTGCTGAATTTGTCTTATTATTACGCGCCCCTCTAACACAAACCATTGATTCAAAAATGAAAAAATCAAAAGAGAACCATTGTCATTAACGCAATACTGCTATTATCGCCACTACCATAATTAGTAGAATGGGGATTTTTTCGGGGGGAGTATGAATATATCTTCCATGAATTATTTGTTGCATTGATAGCGTATCTTTAATAGCGATGACTTTTCCGCCCTGAATTAAGACAATTCATAGACGATGAAAAAAATTAATTTTACGGCGCAAAATAACCTGGTGCCTTTAATCCCTTAGAGGCACGATTTACACCACCCGCAGTGAATTAACAGTTAAGCAGTACTACATCTTTATTCCCCGGCGCATTGTTCACTTTATCGCCTTCAGCATCGTCGGGTAAATATATTGCAGGTTCCCCTGCCCGCCTTTCGTTTGAAATTTTACTGTCACTAACATTGTCGCATTCACGCCACCCTTGTCAGGACACATTATCGACATGATAAAAATTTGTTATGATTTCTTTAATTTTTCTCAGCCGCATCATGCACGACCGGCGGTCTAACAGGGTAATCTGGAATGAATAACAAACGACGTGCCGTTCCCGGCATCAGACCTTACGACGGCCCTGCAGGCGGCTGGGGAGCATTAAAAGCGACGGCAATTGCCGTGCGAACACAGATGGATGCCCTGGATGCTCCCGCCACGCTGTTGCGCACCAACCAGCCTGACGGCTTCGACTGCCCGGGCTGCGCGTGGCCAGACAAAGAGCATAAATCCACATTTCAGTTCTGCGAGAACGGGGCAAAAGCGGTCACCTGGGAAGCCACCAGCAAACGGGTGACTCCTGAGTTCCTCGCTCATAACACCGTTACGTCGTTACTGGCAAAATCTGACTTTGAGCTGGAAGGATACGGGCGCCTGACCCATCCCCTGCGCTATGACCGGGCAAGTGACACCTTCCGCCCCGTTGAGTGGGAGGATGCCTTCGAACGCATCGGCGAGGTTCTGCGCGGGCTTGAACCAGACCAGGTGGAGTTTTATACCTCCGGTCGCGCCTCCAACGAAGCGGCCTGGCTGTTCCAGCTTTTTGCCCGTGAGTACGGAACCAATAATTTTCCCGACTGCTCCAACATGTGTCACGAAGCCACCAGCGTCGGTTTACCGCGCTCTATTGGTATCGGGAAAGGCACCGTCTCGCTGGACGATTTTGACAAGACGGAGCTGGTGATCTCCATCGGGCATAATCCCGGCACCAACCATCCGCGTATGATGGGCACCCTGCATGAACTGGCTCGCCGCGGCGTGCCGATCATCGTCCTGAACCCGCTGCGCGAGCGCGCGCTGGAACGGTTTGCCGATCCGCAGAGCGTCATTGAGATGGCGACCTACGGATCCACCGACATCGCCTCAACCTACTTCCAGGTTAAAGCCGGTGGCGATGCCGCCGCGCTAAAAGGCATCGCCAAACACCTGCTGCAGATGGAAGCCGGGCGTGGCAACGTGCTCGACCACGCGTTTATCACCGAACACACACAGGGCTTTGAAGACTTTGCGGCAGACATTGCGCAAACGAACTGGGACGCCATTGAGCGCGAGTCCGGGCTGAGCCAGGCGGCGCTGAAACAGGTTGCCGATGCCTACGCGAAATCGAATGCCACCATCATTACCTACGGCATGGGCATTACGCAGCATAATAAAGGAACTTCCAACGTCCGCCTGATCGCCGATGTGCTGCTGCTGCGCGGCAATATAGGCAAGCCCGGTGCGGGGATCTGTCCGCTGCGCGGCCACTCTAACGTTCAGGGAAACCGTACCGTCGGGATAAGCGAGAAACCAACCCCGGCATTTCTGAACCGTCTTAAGGAGGTGTTTGGCTTTGAGCCGCCCTCTCACCATGGCCATGACGCAGTGCAGGCAACCCAGGCCATGATTGACGGTCGTGCCAGAGCGCTTATCTGCCTCGGCGGCAACTTTGCGGTGGCGATGCCCGATCACGAAAACGGCTTCCCGGCGATGAGTAAGCTGGATCTGAGCGTGCACGTTGGCACCAAGCTGAACCGTACGCACCTGCTGGTGGGTAAAGAGACCTTCATTTTACCCTGCCTTGGCCGCACGGAACTGGATATGCAGGCCAGCGGACGTCAGTCCATTACCGTTGAAGATTCCATGTCGATGGTTCATGCCTCCTTAGGCAAGCTGAAACCCGCCTCTCCCCTGCTTCGCGCTGAACCGGCTATTGTGGCCGGCATGGCGAAGGCAACCCTGAAGACAACCCGCGTGGACTGGATGCACCTGGTTGCGGATTACGATCGCATTCGCGATCTGATTGAGCAGACCATTCCGGGCTTTGAGGACTATAACGCGCGGATCCGGGTACCCGGTGGATTCCGTATGCCGCTGCCACCCACGAAACGTATCTGGCCGACGGCGACGGGCAAAGCGATGTTCTCGGTATTTGAAGGGGTCAATGAAGATGCCAGCGGTGAAGGCGATAACGTCCTGCGTCTGATCACGCTGCGCAGTCACGACCAGTACAACACCACGATTTACGCTCTCGACGACCGCTACCGGGGCGTCTTTGGCCGTCGCGACGTGCTGTTTATGAATGAAGCGGATATGGCGCAGTCAGGACTGGAGCACGGCGACCGGGTGGATATCGAAACCGCCCTCCCGGGCAGCACTCAGCGTCTGGAGGATATCACTGTGGTGGCGTATGCCATCGCCCCGGGCTCGGTCGGGGCCTACTATCCTGAGGCCAACGTGCTGGTTCCGCTCGACTATCTGGATAAAGAGAGCGGCACGCCGTCGTATAAATCGGTGCCTGTCCGCCTCACCCTGCGCTCGAAAGAGATCCGTCCGCTGTAATCCCGGTTAACACAGACCAGGCCTCACGCGCCACGACGCTAAACCCGCCGATAAACAGCGCATCACACACGCCCCGGTATTCCGGGGCGCTCACCAGCGTGGTTAGCGCATCACGGATGGCATGAAGCGTTTCGGGTGCGGTGCCGGACGCGGTGATCAGCGGCAGTCCTGGCGTAAGGGGCGTCTGGTCAATCACAGTTAGCCCCGCCAGCAGGGTCGGTTCATGCCGCTGCAACAGCGCATACGTCACGCAGTCGATCGCCGCGATATCCCCTCCCCCACGTTTTACTTCGATCAGCGACTGGCGATGGCTGCCGCTAAAGATAACCTCTGAGAACCAGGTGTTTAACGCACGTGACGGCACGCGGTTGCGCAGCGCATTGTAGCCAGACTGGGAATCGGGCGCGTTACATACCACCCGCCGTCCGCGAAAATCAGCCAGCGTGCGGTGTTTATCCTCATCACGTACCACCAGAAAACTGCGGTAATTTATCCCTTCGCAGCCCGGTACCCGGTAGTGAAAACAGCCGACGACCTGTACCTCCGGCAGTTGTGTCATCAGCGGGTAGCCGCAGGTCTGGCTCAGGATAAGATTAGGCTGCTGCCAGTGTGCCAACAGGTCAGGCTCAGGCCTGCCGGGAATAAGCTCCTCCACCGGCAGACCACGCGCCACCAGTAGACGCTGGACGGCCCGCCACAGGGCAAGAGTATCTGTACTATCCACCGCATACATCGGAAACGCCAGCCGGTTACTCATCTCCTTCCTCCTGTTGACGCCAGGGATGTACGGTGACGTCCACCGACGTTTTCCAGAACCGTCGCATCCATTCGCCATACCCTCTGACCAGAAACCCGTGGTTACGCTCCCGGTACGCCTTCTTGTTTTGCAGGTAGATCGTCTTAAGCCCATACCAGGGCACGCCGGGTAAATCGTGATGTACTGAATGGTAGTTAAGATTTAAAAACAGCACGCGCCAGAACAAGCCTGCTTCGTTAATCACCGAACGCGCCAGCGGGTCGTCCGCCGCGCGATGTTCGAGAAAAGAGCGTACTTTTGTCAGCGCCAGCGCCGGGTAGCTTACCGCCAGTACAAACCAGAGCGGAGAGAAACCGTTGTGCATCATCCAGGTAAAAAGCAGCGCCAATAACGCTATATGCACAAGCCACATCACCATCGCCCGCAGTTGAAGATGGCGAAACGCCGCCACCGCGCTGCCCAGCGTCTGGAGAATATCCAGCAGCGGCGCCAGCAACAGTCGCCCGGTAAAGGTGTTTCGGGCGTGGATCACCCGCTTCTGCCAGGACGACAATCGCGCCCAGCTCGCCTGCGAAAAGTAGTATGACTCCGGGTCATCCACCGGAATGGTGAGATGGTCGTGACGATGGTGGGCCAGATGAGAATCCCGGTACAGGCCATACGGATACCAGACCGCCAGCGGCAGCGTGCCAAAGAGCTGGTTCAGCCACACGAAACGCGTGGGATGGCCGTGGATCAATTCATGCTGAAGGGACATATACCAGGCGGTAAACCCAATCAGCAACAGCGTGGCAGGCAGCAGACCGAGGGTGTGCCAGAACGCCAGCGTCGAGAACCAGCCGCCATAAATGGTGGCGATTAATATCCACGTGGGCAGTTCGGTTCGCCAGAGAAACCCCGAGGCGAGATGGTGAATTTGGTCGCGTTGCTGCGGATGTAAATAGAGGGAGCTTCGTTTACCCATTCCTTCAGAGCCGTTTCGCCAGAGATAATATGCTGACGATCCGGGATAACGCCTGAAATAACAAAGAACTTAAATCACTTTGCTTTGCCAGAAAGGTGTGTTGTGCCAGCCAACGCCCTTGCCCTCCGCTTGACTTATTTTGCAATAAAGGTACTTTTCAGGACATGAAGAAGATCCTGATTATTGTTCCTGACGGCGGCATGCTGTTTGAAGCCGCCGGCATCGCCGACATTCTGATGCAAGCTAACCGCCTGCACCCGGGAGGCCTTGCGCAGCCCTGCTATCGCATCATCATCGCCACGACCCAGCCGCACCAGGTGATCCACGGCCAGTCTGGTCTCAATCTGCTGGCAGATTATCGCCTGCCGGAGCTGGATCCCCGTGAGCCGCTTGATACCATCATCATTACCGGGCGCGGCATGAACGAGCAGGAGAGCACCGCCGTGGTGGACTGGCTGCATCTTGCAGCCCCCCATGCGCGGCGGATCGCCTCCATTTGCGGTGGCGCAATGCTGCTGGCCCAGACCGGTTTGCTTGACGGCCGTCGGGCAACCACCCACTGGCGGCTGCTGGAAACCATGCAAGCGCAGTACCCCACCATCCGTGTTGAGGGAGGGCCGCTCTATATTCAGGATGGCCCTGTCTGGACCTCCGGTGGCGTGAGTTCCGGCTTTGATCTGACCCTGGCGCTGGTGGAAGACGATTATGGCTTCAGCCTCGCGCGCGACGTGGCGCAGGATATGGTGATGTATCTGCGCCGCCCGGGAGGACAGCTACAGTTCAGCCGCTATAACCTGTCGCAGTCCGGCTCCTCCGGCCCCATCAGCGAGCTGCAAACCTGGATCCTGCAAAACCTGACGGCCGATCTGTGCGTCGAAAAGCTGGCGGAAAAAGTAGCCATGAGCCCGCGCAACTTCACCCGGGTATTCACCCGCGACACGGGGGCGTCTCCGGCACGCTATGTGACCGAAGCGCGCCTTGCCGCAGCCCGACAGTTGCTTGAACAGACCGACGATCCGCTGTCCGTTATCGCCGAGAAAAGCGGATTTGGCACCAGCATCAACCTGCGTCGCGTATTTGAAAAACAGCTCCACCTCACACCCGGTGAATACCGTCAGCGTTTTCACTGCCGCAAAATGGCGTAATGTGATCTTTTTTTGTCGTTTACGCCATCCGGCCTGAAGCCTACAGTGACTCCAGACAACAGAGATAAGGAGTGCTTTATGGTTAAGGTCGGCATTAACGGTTTCGGCCGTATCGGACGTAATTTCCTGCGCGCGGCACTGGGCAATCCGGACCTGCAGATTGTGGCGATTAACGATCTGACGGACAGCAAAACCCTCGCCCATTTGCTTAAGCATGATTCCCTGCTCGGCACGCTACCGGCACCCGTTGAAGCGGCGGACGGCGCGCTGCAGGTTGACGGCCAGCGCATTACCGTCTTTAGCGAACGCGATCCGGCGAATATTCCCTGGCGCGATGCGGGCGTTGACGTGGTGATTGAAGCGACCGGTTTCTTCACCGAGCGCGAAAAAGCGCTGGTGCATATCACCCACGGTGGGGCGAAGCGCGTCATCATCTCCGCGCCGGGTAAAAATGACGATCTGACGGTGGTGATGGGCGTTAACCACGAGCAGTACGATCCGGCTAAGCACGTAGTAGTAAGCAACGGGAGTTGCACCACGAACGGCCTGGCCCCGGCTGCTCAGGTCCTGCATCAGCAGTTTGGTATTGAGCATGGCTTGATGAACACCACGCACGCTTATACCAACAGCCAGGCGCTGCACGACCAGCCGGAAAAAGATCTGCGCGGCGCACGTGCAGCAGCCCTGTCGATTGTGCCGTACTCCAGCGGTGCCGCGAAGGCACTGGGGAAAGTCATTCCGTCTCTGGACGGCAAGCTGACCGGCTATTCCCTGCGCGTACCGGTTCCGGTGGTCTCGATTGTGGACTTAACGGTGACGCTGAGCCGTGACGTTACGGCCGAAGAGGTGAACGATGCGTTCCGCAAAGCCGCGGCCAGCGGGCCACTGAAAGGCATTCTGGGATACAGCGATGAACCGCTGGTCTCCAGCGATTATCAGGGCGACCCGCGCTCTTCGATTATTGACGGTCTCTCCACCCTGGTGATTGGTGATCGGATGGTGAAAATTCTGGCGTGGTATGACAACGAGTGGGGCTTCTCTAACCGCCTGGTGGATCTGGCGGTGCTGATGGATAAGAAAGGGTTGTAAGGTTTAAGCCGGGTGGCGCTTGCGCTTACCCGGCTAATAATTCACTCCGCCTTAACCTTCACGCCCATCAACACAATCACCATCGCCGTTACCAGCAGGAAACCGCTTCCGGCAAAGACGCCGCTGGCGCCGTTGAGGTCAAATACCGCCCCGCCCACGGCCGCACCGGCGCTGATTGCCAGCTGGATAGAGGCTACCAGCAAACCACCTGCGCTTTCGGCTTCATCTGGCACCGTCGTGGCAAGCCAGGTTGACCAGCCCACCGGAACCAGACCAAACGCAAAGCCCCACATCGCCACCAGCAATCCATCCAGTATCGCCAGATGACCAAACGCCACCATGGTGAGTGCCAGCACGCCCATGGCGAACGGTACCAGCGCCAGCGTCAGGCGCAGATTACGCGCCAGCAGATGTCCGGCTACGGAGGTACCGATAAAGTTGGCAATCCCAAAGCCCAGCAGGATCAGCGAGATGCTCTCCACGCTTGCCTGCCCCACCGTTTCAAGGAACGGACGCAGATAGGTAAAGAAGGCAAAATGACCGCTGAAGATCAGAATGGTCGCCAGCATTCCACCGATCATTCCCGGACGACGCAGCACGCGGAACAGTGTGCCCAGGCTGCCGCTGCTCTCCGGCTTCATTGACGGCAGTACCCAGAGCTGCCACAGCAGCGCCAGCATGCTCGGCAGAATGCAGAGGATAAAGACGTTACGCCAGCCAATCAGGCTGCCAAGATAGCTGCCCAGCGGGGCCGCGACCACCGTGGCGATCGACACACTGGAGAAGATCACCGCCAGCGCTTTCGGCACTTTATCGGCAGGCACCAGACGCATCGCCGTGGCGGTCGACATCGCCCAGAATCCCCCGATGGCAATCCCTAACAGCAGGCGTCCCATCAGCAGTACGTGCAGCGTGGGTGCAAAAGCCACCAGCAGGCTGGAGACGATTTGCAGCACCGAGAAAAACATCAGTACCCAGCGACGGTCGATACTTTTGGTCGCCGGGGTGATCAGCAATCCGGTGACCAGCGCGACCAGCGCGGTGGCGGTCACCGCCTGCCCAGCCATCCCCTCCGTTACGCCCAGGCTTGCGGCCATGGGCGTTAACAAACTGGCGGGCAGGAACTCCGCCGTGATCAAACCAAACACCCCCAGCCCCAGTGAATAGACGGCCCGCCAGGCGGGTTTTGCAGGCACAACAGCCTCTCTCGCCGCGACACATGAACTCATCTGTTGATCTCCCGTTATGAAAATGTGACAACTGTCGCAAAAGGATAGAGTGTTCACCCTGGACGATCTATGACATATAATCTCCACTTATTGATTATTCGTCCGGAGTTTTGCCATGACCGCTCAGTCCCCCGATCTGATTAGCGAGCTGTTGCGCGGAATGCGCCTGTCGGGCGTGAAATACCGCCGCATTGAAGCCAGCGCGCCTTTCGGCGTGGCGTTCCACCAGGCGCCGGGCAAAGCACAATTTCATTTTGTCAGCCGCGGCAGCGCCCTGCTGCGTATGGAGAATGGCGCAACGTTTACCTTAAGCGGTGGCGATGCCCTTTTTATTCCGAACGGTAATGCGCACGCCCTGCTGTCTGACGAGAAGGCAACCATCACGCCGGTTAGCGCGTTTCCCAGCGAGCCTATCTGCGGCTCGGTCTGCGCCATCACCTGCGAACCCTGCCCGGACAGCGAGAACACCGTGATTTTCAGCGGATGCATGGACTTTGAACTGGGCGGAATGCAGCCGCTAATTAAAGCGATGCCGGAGGTGATGATGGTGAGCCGGTTGATGTCCACCTGGCCGGAGATCCACCCGCTGCTGGCGGCGATGGAACGCGAATCCATGACGCGTCAGGCCGGATTCGCCGGGATCCTCGCGCGGCTGGCGGACGTGGTGGCGGCGCTAATCGTGCGGGGCTGGGTTGAAGGAGGCTGCGGAAAAGCCACCGGCTGGGTGCAGGTACTGCGTGACCCGCGTCTGAGCCGGGCCATTTACGCCATGCACCAGCAGCCAGGTCTGAACTGGAGCGTGGCGGATCTGGCAAAAGAGGCTGGCACCTCCCGCTCGGTGTTTGCGGAACGTTTTCTCGCCGCGACGGGCACTACCCCGGCGAAATACCTCAGCGAATTGAGGATGCGCCTGGCAATTCAGTACATTCGCCATGAAAATCAGCCTATTGAAACGGTCGCGCTGCGACTGGGGTACGGATCCCTTGCGGCGTTTAGCCGGGCGTTCAAGCGAATAATCGGCCATGCGCCGGGCACGCTGCGGGAGACCAGCCAGACCCCGGAAGAGGCCTGACTGGCGCTGGACATCAGAAGTAGTATTTGAAGCGCACGCGCCCGCCATAGCGATCGTCGTTACGGTCATCGCCGTCATTCGGATGTGCTTCAACCCACGAAGCATACGCGCCAAGATAGATATTGAAATTCTTCATCTTCATGACGTTCGGGATCAGGTACGACGCATGAATGGTGTGAATATCATAATCACCGGGATCGGTCACCCAGCAGTCGCCATCACAATCCGCATTAAAGTTGGCGGTGTTGAAATTATCGATCTGGTTATGCGCGTAGATATAGCCCAGCTCAACATTGCGCCATAAGGCATTCACGCCCGCGGTGAAATCCGTCTCGTCGGTAGCATCCATGTAGGCGGTATTCAGGTTCGCCACGATACCGTCATCCGGATCGGTTTTTTGCCCGTTCCAGGTCATGGTAAAGCCATAGCCGGTGCGGTCAGACTGGTCGACCCATCTTCCGGACGCATCGTGGTAGCCGTAGGCATTGTTGACGAGGTTGCTCTCCATCGCGATGGCGGTCGAGAAGTTTCCTTCCTGCCAGGCAATCACCGGACGGACGTAGGCGACGTTTTTATCGTTATCCAGGTCCATGCCATGATACTGCTGGTCAACAAACAGCGAGCTGCCGTCTTCCAGCAGCGTGTTAACCTCGAGATACCAGTTGCCCAGGGTTTTACTCAGCAGGAAGTTACCGCCGCTGTCGCTACGCCCCCGCCCCTCTTTCATCATATAGATATAGCCATAACCATCGCCGTAGAGATCGTTAGCGGTGTTGCCGGAATATTCAACGAAGGTATCCTGGTTAAGCGGGAACATGTCATAGGCTTCAAAGCGGCCAACTTTTACCTTCCAGTCGTTTTCCGTGCCAAAGAAGAAGACCGCGTCATCCAGGTTCATTTTGCCCGTTAAGTCCGCCAGCGGCTGTACGGAGAAACCGGCAAAATTGCCGTTTTCCATTCGCTTATAGCCGTCAAACCCCAGCAGCAAACGCCCGTTAATATCCCAGCGTTCATGGTTACCGGGTGCCCAGTCTTTATTGGCTGTCGTTTTCATGGACGTTAAACTGCCGGTCTTGCTGGCCGCATCCATATTAAATTCAACGTCACCATAAAATTTAATATCACCGTAGCCGGATAACGTAAGCTTAGGTGCCGTTTGCGCTGTCGCAGGCTCTGTGGATTCAACCACCACAGGATTTGCAGCTACCACGGTATGCTGCTGTTGCTCCAGAACCTGAATTTGTGCTTCTGCCTTTGCTGCCCTTGTTTCGGCCTTTTCGAGGCGCGCCTCCAGTTGCGCCAGTTTATCTTCCAGACGTTGGGTATCATTTGCTGCCATTGCTGCGGTAGAACAAAACGCACTGACGAGCAGTGCAAAGTATTTCACTTTCATCGACTCCATCCTCGTGAGTTAATCATTATTTCCTGACGGACACAGAGAACCTCACCGATAATTCAAATGAATTATCGGCTTACTGCTTCAACTATTAAGAGTTAGCGAATTCGCCTTTGTTTAAATCACTCACCACGCCATTCATGACGTTTTCAGTTAATTTATAAAATTTGATCGAGAATGCGGTGAGTAAATAAAAGAGTGAAGGGATTAACGTGAACAATAAAATAACGCCCTGAATGGCGGATTCTGACTGTACGGTACTGTTCGACTGGTAATTAAACCAGGCCAGCACCCAACCCAGAATGGCACCACCGACGGCGACCCCCAACTTAATCACGAAAATATTGGCCGCAACATTCATACCTGTAATACGACGTTGGGTTTTCCATTCACCGTAATTATTTGCATCAGTGATCATTGACCACTGCAACGCGCCGTTACCGCCCTGGACAATCTGAATGAACACATGGGCAATCAGTGGAATGACCCAGAACTCCAGCGGCAGCCAGAAGCAGGCCACGCCTAACGCAGCGTTGAGAATATTGATCCAGAACGAGAGTTTAACCTTGCAAAAACGGGTCCCGAACGGCTGCGCCAGAACCGAACCAAACATCGAGGCCAGCATCCCGCCCAGCATAAAGAACGAGATGACGTCAGCCCCCTTGTTGAGAACAGTGTTCACGTAATAGACCACTGCACCACCGCGGATCACCACCGCCACCAGCATCATAAAGTTGTAGATCGAGAGAATGCGCCACTGATCGTTACGAAAGAGAATTTTAACGTCCCGGGCGATGTTCAGATTTTCCTCTTTGATCGGCTGGACGCGCTCTTTGGTGGTAACAAAACAAATGATAAACATCACGCAGCCGATTGCGCCAAAAAGCGCCATCGCCACCTGAATGCCGGTCGCCCTGTCGCCGGGGTAGAGATAGTCCGCCAGGGGCAGAATCAGCGCGGTGCCGAGCGCCCCGCCAATTGGCGTAATGGCAAAGCGCCAGGACTGCAACGAGAGGTTTTCACGCGGATCGGACGTCAGCGCCGCCCCCAAAGAACAATACGGGATATTTATGGCTGTATACATCAGGGTCATAAATATATACGCGCCAACGGCATAATAAATTTTCCCGGTTTCAGTAAAATCAGGTATGGAATATACCAGCACGCAACTCACCGCAAAAGGAACGCATATCGCCAGCAGCCAGGGGCGAAAACGTCCCCAGCGAGTGGATGTTGCATCGGCAATCGCTCCCATAACGGGGTCGGTAATGGCATCTAATAAGCGGACCAAAAGAAACATGGTTCCCATTACGGCCGGGGGTAAGCCATAAATATCCGTATAGTAATACGCCAGAATGGCGACCGAGGAGTCAAAAACAATATGACTCGCGGCATCTCCAAGGCTGTAGCCTATTTTTTCCCGGACCGGAATTTTTTCACTCACTGACATCACGTTACTCCTTATTGATGAAACCGGTTTCTGCTTTGGCAATAATTTCGCCTGAGCGCAACGAGGCGATCCATTATGTTTTTTCACCATGAAGTTATGTTTTTTGCTTTATGTGATCGGGATAATTAAAAGAAAGCCTTTATCCGGAAAATTATGCGTAACGGATCGCAATTTATTTTCTCGCCTACAGCCATTCACAATATCAATATTTCAGCCGCGCCACCGGGGCATTAAACGCAACGGTAAATTGTCTGGATTTGTGCAAAGTGCGATGTTCGACACGCGAAGCGCGGAATATTCGACTAAGGTTTTCTGGTGAATGATTACAGCGTGACCGCTGCTCAGCGAAATAAGGAGAAGCACCGATGATAACACCTCAAAAGCTGCGCCCTCGCCTCTTACCTCTGGTTCTGGGCAGTGCGCTGCTCGCGGTTGCCGCGACAGGCAACGCGGAAGAGATGAACTCTGGCCAGACAAATTCACCGGATATCTTGCTCGGCCCTCTTTTCAACGATGTCCAGAGCGCCAAACTCTTCCCCGATCAAAAAACCTTTGCCGATGCCGTACCGAAAAGCGATCCCCTGACGATCCTGGCCGACTACCGCATGCAGCGTCGTCAGTCCGGGTTTGATTTACGCCATTTTGTTGATATGAACTTCACGCTTCCCGCGGAAGGGGAAAAATATGTTCCTCCTGCGGGGCAGAGCCTGCGTGAGCATATTGACGGGCTGTGGCCTGTGCTGACGCGTACCACCGATAAAGCCAGTAACAAATGGGATTCACTCCTGCCCTTACCGAAATCCTACGTTGTGCCGGGCGGGCGTTTCCGCGAGGTCTACTACTGGGACAGCTATTTCACCATGTTAGGGCTGGCGGAAAGCGGCCACTGGGACAAAATCAGCGATATGGTGGACAACTTTGCCTACGAGCTGGATACATGGGGGCACATTCCGAACGGCAACCGCAGTTACTATCTGAGCCGCTCCCAGCCGCCATTTTTCTCGCTGATGGTGGAACTGCTGGCCACGCACGACAGCGAGGCGCTGAAAAAATACCGTCCGCAGATGGAAAAGGAGTACGCCTACTGGATGGAGGGCGCAGATGCGCTGCAGGCCGGAGAGGCCAACAAACGCGTGGTGAAGCTGGAGGATGGCTCGCTGCTCAACCGCTACTGGGATGACCGCGACACGCCGCGTCCGGAGTCGTGGCTTGACGATATCACCACCGCCAAAAGCAACCCTAACCGCCCGGCAACCGAAATCTACCGCGATTTGCGCTCTGCGGCGGCCTCAGGCTGGGACTTCAGTTCCCGCTGGATGGACGATCCGCAAAAGCTGGGCACCATCCGCACCACCAGTATTGTGCCGGTGGATCTGAACGCCCTGATGTTCAAGATGGAAAAACTGCTCGCCCGGGCAAGCCAGGAGAGCGGCGATGCCGCCAGCGCGAACAAATATGAAGCCCTGGCCACGGCGCGCCAGAAGGCGATGGAGAAGTATCTGTGGAACGATAAAGAGGGATGGTATGCGGATTACGACCTGAAGAGTAAGAAGGTGCGTAATCAGCTCACGGCTGCAGCCCTCTTCCCGCTGTATGTGAAGGCAGCGGCACAGGATCGCGCGGATAAAGTGGCTGCAGCGACGTCCTCACGTCTGCTGAAACCGGGTGGCATCACCACCACCACCGTGAACAGCGGCCAGCAGTGGGATGCCCCCAATGGCTGGGCGCCACTGCAGTGGGTAGCCACGGAAGGGTTGCAAAATTATGGACAGGACAAGGTCGCGATGGATGTCACCTGGCGCTTCCTGAAAAATGTTCAGCATACCTACGATCGCGAGCAGAAACTGGTGGAGAAATATGATGTCTCCTCCACCGGTACGGGCGGCGGCGGCGGTGAGTATCCGCTACAGGATGGATTCGGCTGGAGCAACGGCGTGACGCTGAAGATGCTGGATCTGGTCTGTCCGAAAGAGAAACCGTGTGACAGCGTGCCGCAGAATCAGCCTGCGGCGAATGATGAGGCTGCGCCGGTGAAAAGTACGGCGCAGTAAGTGAACAATGCCGGGTGGCGCTAACGCCTACCCGGCCTGCATTCCCTGCGGGAGAGGGAAACGATAATCAGAAGCTGTAGCTCGCCCCCAACTGATACGTCCGGTCACGTCCAATCCAGCAGTTTGTCGCGTCGTAGCAGGTCAGCGTCTCTTTGTTGGTGATGTTTTGCGCGCTGGCTTTCAGCGTCAATCCCTCCAGCGACGGCAGGATTTCCCCCATACGGTAGGAGGCCGCCAGATCGTACTGCATGGTGCCGCCCAGTTTGCCCGCATCGTTGTTCGGTGAAATTTCCATTGGACCGGTGTAGCGCGCCCCTGCCCCCAGCATCAGCCCTCTCAGCGGCGTGTTGTCAAAGGTGTAATCCCCCCACAGGTTGAACGCATTCTCCGGCACCTGCGTTGGCCGTTTGCCCTGGTATTTGTCATCTTCGGTATTGATCAGATGGGTGTAGGCATAGTTGGCAATCAGGGTCACGTTATCCGCCGGGCGGCTGACGATTGAGAGCTCAGCCCCTTTAGATTCCACTTCTCCGGTCTGGCTGTAATTCAGGAAGCCCGGATCGGAGGTGACGACATTTTTCTGACGGATATTAAATACCGAGGCGGTAAAGGTTGTGGCGTAATCCGCCAGCAGGTATTTTACCCCGCCTTCCACCTGCTTGCTGGTGGTTGGCTTCACGTCTTTAGCCGTGAGCGTACCCTGCGGCGACACCGGGGCAAACCCTTCAGAGTAGCTGATGAACGGTGACAGCCCATTCTCAAACGCGTAAAGCGCGCCCAGGCGTTTGGTCACGCGATCCTGCGAGACCCACGCCTTGTCGCCATTCTGCATATAGTTGGTGGTTACCGAGCGGTAATCGTCATAACGCAGGCTGGCCAGCAGATTTAAACCGCCAAACTCCACCTGATCCTGCAGGTAATAGCCGTTTTGCTGATAGCTCAGACGATTTTTCTGCCCCGTATACAACCCGAGATCGCGTTCATTGATCTGCGAATAGTCAGGATTTCGCATATCGATGCCAGGCGTTGTTGAGGCATAACGGTAGTAGAAGTGAGAGTCCATCTTTTGATAGTCAAACCCGGCCAACAGGTGGTGTTTCCACTCTCCCAGCGCCACGGTTTTGGTTACCTGGTTATCGATGTTGAAGCTCTTCAGATCTTCATCAGTGGTGTAAGCAAACCGGTTAAGCTGGTAGACCGCGCTCCCCGTCCCCGTGGCATAAACGCTGCGCTGGTGGGTGTCGACATCAAAGTACCGTGCTTTCTGGTTAAAGCCCCAGCCACTGTCAAACTCATGTTCAAAGCTGTAGCCCAGCATCCACTGACGCTGTTTGAAACCGCTCCACTCATCCCCGGCATAATCCCGGCGGTCGGCATATTTCGAGCGCAGATAAGCAAGCGGCAACGGGTTGGATGGAGACAGGCTCGGGGAGTTTTGCGCCAGTGCATCAACCGTAAGACGCGTTTTGCTGTCCGGCTCCCAGGTCACGGACGGGGCAACCAGATAATTTTCATAGCGCGTGGTATGGGGCTGATCGTCATTTTCCGTGGCTTTGCCCAGCAGGCGGTAGTTCCAGTCGCTGTCGGCAATTTGTCCGGTCGAGTCGAGATAACCCTCCTTCAGATTGCGATTGCCGGTGTTGAAACCCAACTCGGTATGGGCGGTTTTTTGTGGCTTTTTACCCTGAATATTTACCAGCCCCCCCGGGGAGCCACCACCGTAGAGCACAGAAGATGGCCCTTTGAGGATATCAACGCTTTCAATCAGCAGTGGATCGATGCGCGCTTTGGTGTTTCCGGTGACGTTATACGGCAGCTGCAGGCCGTTGTAGAACTCCTGGTCGACCGTAAAGCCACGAATTTTATACTCGCTCATGTACGTGGTGTTTCCACGCAGCTCTGTCGAAACGCCCGGAACATAGCGCAGGATTTCGTTCACGGAACTGGCATGGCGTTGCTCAATTTGCTGCGCAGAGACGGTATCGATCACCTGCGGCGTTTTACTTTCGGCCACCGCCGATTTGGTTGCGCTGTTTGTCCATGCGGGGAGAACGCTGCCCTGCTCAGAGCCGGTGACAAGAATGGTGGATTCTTCCGCAAATGCCTGTGCCTGTAATGCCAGCGTCACGGCTCCTGCCAACGCGCATACTGCAAAACGTGAGGTGTTCATAGTGTCGTCTTGTGGTTATATGTAACTAGGAACGACAATTATTATCATTTCGATTAGCAAATCAATATCACGACAAAAAAAACGGCCCTGTCGCGAGAGCCGTTTTGTGTCATCTATGCCCGTCGGAGCAACCTGAATATGCCCAGGACAACAATGGCGCCCACCACAGCCACAAGGAAACTGTGCAGGTCGAATCCACTGATGTCGCCCCCAAAGCCAAACATGGTCGCCAGCCAGCCGCCGACAACCGCACCAACAACCCCAAGAACACAGGTCAATATAAAGCCGCCGCCATCATTTCCCGGCATGATGAGTTTAGCGATAGCCCCGGCAATAAGACCAAAGATGATCCACGCGATAATACCCATAGCGATGCCCTCTTGCAGGTTTAACGCATGCGCAGAAAACCCTCCGCGCAGGTAACGTAAGTATAGGTCATCACGGTAAAACCGATTTCATCTCACCGACTTAACTTCTCTGTACTGCGAAAAAAACTCACCGGTTTGTATTAAGTTTCGTTTCACGCTGCCGATAACGCAGAGACAGTCTGTCATTTATCAAGGAGCCATCCGGCGTGAGTAATTACAGTGAGCAGTTCCTGAAGCAAAATCCGCTGGCTGTATTAGGGGTATTGCGCGACCTGCAAAAAGGCGAGGTGCCGCTGCGCATCAGCTGGTCAAACAATCAGTTCATCAGCAAAATCCTGGATGCTTCTGCAGAGAGGCTGGTCATCGACCTGGGCAGCCAGGAGCATGAAAACCGCGCCGCGCTGCGGGCGGAGAAAATCTCGGTGATGGCAGAAACGCACGGCGCAAAAGTGGAATTTGTCCTGCCGCGCCTGGAGTTGAGCGAATACGGTGGTCTTCCGGCGTTTGTCACCCCGCTGCCGGCCAACCTCTGGTTTGTTCAGCGCCGTGAATATTTTCGTATCAGTGCCCCGCTTCACCCTGCCTATTTTGGTAAGGCCAAAATGCCGGACAAAAAAGAGATCCGCTTTCGCCTTTTTGACCTCTCCCTGGGCGGCATGGGTGCGCTGATGGATACGCCAAAGCCTGACGGACTGGTAGAAGGCATGCGATTTACCCAAATCGAACTGGATATGGGAGGCTGGGGGCGTTTTTACTTTGATGCGCAGCTGATTGCCATCAGCGAGCGTAAGGTGGTCGACAGCAAAAATGAAACGATCGTCACGCCGCGTCTGAGCTTCCGCTTCCTGAACGTCGGGCCGGGCGCAGAGCGTGAACTGCAGCGGATTATCTATTCTCTGGAGCGAGAGGCGCGGGAGCGGGCGAATAAAGTGTTGTGACAGGAGCCGGGCAGCACACAGGCCGCCCGACAACGGCATTACATGGCATCCATTGCTTTCTGAACTTTCCAGATATAACGCGGAGCCTGTGGTGCCGGATGATTTTTCACCACGTGTTCAAAGAACTCGTCTTTGTCCATGTCGTTGATCTCTTCTATCGCCTCTTTACGGTCCGATGAGAACGTCCTGAGCAGCGCACCCGCGCCGTTCACGTAAGAGACCACCAGCGCATACTGCATCACTTCAGGATCCTCGATTCCCTTCAGCACGCCGTGTTCCAGAATGCTCAAATAGGCCGTGCCCATGGAGATGTTGCGTTCCGGGTTTTTCAGCTCGCTGGTTGACGGCTGACCACGCCAGCCCATATAGCGGTAGACCTCTCTCCCTGCGGTTGAGGCCTTAAGCTGCATCAGCCCCACGGCGTTAGATTTGCTGACAAGCGTTGGGTTACCGCCGGATTCCACGGCAATGATCGCCGTGATCAGTCGCGGGCTGACGCCCCAGGCCTTGCCTGCCTGTTCACTGATCGGCATCCACTGCATGGCCCGTTTTACAGGCACTTCCGGGTTCCATGCCGGGTTTTGATAGTCATGTTTTGAACTACAGCCAGCCAGCAACACAATCAAAAAAGCAAACCATCTCAATTTCACGTCATCTATCCTTATAGCCGGTCATCGCCCTTGAAGCAGGCAACGTATAAGCGGCATGATATAGACAATTAGATTCTCATTCAGCAAGGAATTGCCATGTCTCAGTTTCATCTTATCGCGCCGTCCGGGTACTGCATCAACCAGGAGGCGGCACAGCGGGGCGTTGAGCGCTTACTGGAACTCGGTTACCCGGTAGAAAATCAGACAATTATCCCCCGCCGCCAGCAGCGTTTTGCCGGTACGGAAGCGCAAAGGCTGAATGATATCAACAGCCTGGTGAACCTGCAGGGTGAGAACAATATCGTGCTGGCGGTGCGCGGCGGCTATGGTGCGAGCCGGTTGCTGGAGAGTATTGACTGGCAAGGGCTGGCAAAGCGTCAGCAGCAGGATCCGCTGCTTATCTGCGGCCACAGCGACTTTACCGTAATCCAGCTCGGGCTACTCGCGCTGCATAACGTGGTGACCTTCAGCGGCCCGATGCTGGCCGGTAATTTCGGGGCACCCGAGCTTGACCCATTTACGGTGGAACACTTCTGGCGCGCCCTGAAAAACCCGACCTACAGCGTTGTGTGGCAGGGCAACGGGCCGCACTGGTCGTGTGAAGGACAACTCTGGGGCGGAAATCTGGCAATGCTTGTGTCGCTCATTGGAACGCCATGGCTGCCGCAAATTGACGGCGGCATTCTGGTGCTGGAAGATATCAATGAACATCCGTTCCGCGTCGAGCGCATGTTATTGCAGCTGTATTACGCCGGTATTCTGGAACGTCAATCCGCGGTTATTCTTGGCAGTTTTACCGGTGCCGCACCGAATGACTATGACGCAGGATACTCGCTGGAAACGATGGTCGATTTCATCCGCTCACGCCTTGATATTCCTGTTATTACCGGGCTGGACTTCGGCCACGAGCAGCAAACCGTCACCCTGGCGTTAGGCGCGCAGGCCATCCTGAAGCACGATGAAACGGGCAGTCGGTTAACGATTGGGGGTCATCCGGTCTTAAAGGCATAAAAAAGCCGTTAATCCCCCTCAATAAACCGCTGTTTCCGTCGTTAATATGTTAGGGTTTTAGTAACAGCATTAACATTGAGGTGGGAGTAAGACAACATTGGATGCCACAGCGATAATCAGTCTTTTCATTCTGGGTTCTGTGCTCGTAACCTGTAGTATTTTATTAAGTTCATTTTCATCGCGTCTCGGCATACCTATTCTTGTTATTTTCCTTGCCATCGGCATGCTGGCGGGTGTCGATGGTATCGGCGGTATCCCTTTCGATAACTACCCTTTCGCTTACATGATCAGTAACCTTGCGCTGGCGGTGATCCTACTCGACGGCGGGATGCGCACCCAGGCGAGCTCATTTCGCGTGGCGCTGGGGCCCGCCCTGTCGCTGGCGACGGTCGGGGTGTTAATCACCTCCGGTCTGACCGGCATGATGGCGGCGTGGCTGTTCCATCTCGATCTGATGGAAGGTTTACTGATTGGCGCGATTGTCGGCTCAACCGACGCGGCGGCGGTGTTTTCCCTGCTGGGGGGCAAAGGGTTGAACGAACGCGTCGGGTCCACGCTTGAGATTGAATCCGGCAGTAACGATCCGATGGCGGTATTTCTCACCATCACGCTGATAGAGATGATCCAGCAGCATGAAACGGGCTTAAGCTGGATGTTTGTCCTGCATATCCTGCAGCAGTTCGGCCTGGGGATTGCGCTCGGCCTGGCCGGGGGTTACCTGCTTCAGCAGACGATCAACCGGATATCGCTGCCTTCGGGGCTCTACCCGCTGCTTGCCCTGAGCGGCGGCATTCTGATTTTTGCCGTCACCACTGCGCTGAACGGCAGCGGGATCCTCGCGGTTTATCTCTGCGGCTTCCTGCTGGGCAATCGCCCTATTCGCAACCGTCACGCCATTTTGCAGAACTTCGACGGGCTGGCCTGGCTGGCGCAAATCGGGATGTTCCTCGTGCTGGGCCTGCTGGTGACGCCGTCAGACCTGCTGCCGATTGCCGTTCCGGCGCTGATTTTATCGGCGTGGATGATCTTCTTCGCACGCCCCCTGTCGGTGTTTGCCGGTCTGCTGCCGTTTCGCGGCTTCAACCTGCGCGAACGGGTCTTTATCAGCTGGGTGGGGCTGCGCGGCGCGGTGCCCATTATCCTGGCTGTCTTCCCGATGATGGCCGGACTGGATAACGCGCGGCTATTCTTTAACGTCGCCTTCTTCGTGGTGCTGATCTCGCTGCTGTTCCAGGGAACCTCGCTCGGGTGGGCGGCGAAAAAAGCCAAAGTGGTGGTTCCTCCTGTGGGCTGGCCGGTGTCTCGCGTGGGGCTGGATATTCACCCGGAAAACCCGTGGGAACAGTTTGTTTACCAGCTCAGCGCTGATAAATGGTGCGTGGGGGCATCGCTGCGCGATTTGCATATGCCTGCGGAAACGCGAATTGCCGCCCTGTTCCGCGATAATGTCCTGCTGCACCCAACCGGCAGCACCCGGCTACGCGAAGGCGATATTCTGTGTGTGATTGGCCGCGAGCGGGACCTGCCCGCCCTGGGTAAACTGTTCAGCCAGTCGCCTCCGGTGGCGCTGGATCAGCGTTTCTTCGGCGATTTTATTCTGGAAGCCAGCGCCAGGTTTGCGGATGTGGCCCTGATTTATGGGCTCGACGAAGGGGCTGAAGGCGACGATAACCAGCAAACGCTGGGCGAAATCATCCAGCAGCGCCTTGGTGCGGCCCCGGTTGTGGGTGACCAGGTGGAGTTTGCCGGGATGATCTGGACCGTAGCAGAGAAAGAAGATAACGCAGTGCGGAAAGTCGGTTTGCGGCCGATGGAAGAGGACGTGGAGTAGTGGTTTTTTGCCGGGTGGCGCTAACGCTTACCCGGCACACAGACATGTTACACCGTCACAACCGGCACTCTCGGTGCCAGCGCGCACATCAGTTCATACCCTACCGTCCCCGCCGCGGCAGCCACGTCATCAATTTTGACTTCGTTACCCCACAGCTCAACCGGGGAACCAATGCCCGCCTGCGGATATGGCGTGAGGTCAACGGCCAGCATATCCATGGAGACAGTGCCCACCGTTCCCGTACGCACCCCGTCTACCCAGACTGGCGTGCCGCTCGGCGCGATACGCGGGTAGCCGTCAGCATAACCGCCCGCCACAATACCAATCCGTTGCTCGCCCGTCGCCCGGTAACGGCTGCCATAGCCCACCGTGTCGCCGGCCTTCAGCGTCTGCACACCGATGATTTCGCTGCGCAGGGTCATCACCGGCTTAAGGCCGCTGTTGGCGATATCCTGCCACTGGCCTGAGGGAGAGGCGCCATAAAGGACAATGCCCGGACGCACCCAGTTATAATGCGCCTCAGGATGCCACAGCGTGGCCGCTGAGTTGGAGAGCGAACGTGGGCAATCCAGCCCTTCTGCTGCCTGCTCAATGCGCACCATCGCATCGGCAATGCCGTCCGGTTTTTCCGCATCGGCAAAATGCGCCATCAGCGTCATTTCGCCCACGTTCTTCAGGACGCGCAACTGTTGCCATACCGTATGGACCCGCTCAGGCTGGAAGCCCAGGCGGTTCATACCGCTGTTCACCTTGAGATAAATATCCAGCGGCGCATGCAGTTTTGCATCCTGAATCGCTTTAATTTGCCAGTTGCTGTGAACGCTGGTGGTCAGCCGGTACTTATCCAGCAGCGGCAGATCGTCGGCGTGGAAGAACCCCTCAAGCAACAGAATGGGCCCTTTCCAGCCGCGCTCGCGCAGCAGAATGGCCTCTTCCAGATTCAGTAACGCAAAACCGTCGGTGGCGCTGAGCGCACTCCAGATACGATCGATACCGTGGCCGTAGGCATTGGCTTTCACCACCGACCAGACGCGTGAACCTGGCGCCGCCCGGCGAACAATTTGCAGGTTATCCTTCAGGGCCTGCAAATCGAGCTGAGCCAGAACAGGACGGGACATGACAACTCCTTAGTTATGCGCGCCGTGCAGGTGCTGTGGACGCGAAGGGGTAAACCCCGATTGATAGCGTGCGGCACTTAAATCGTCAAACGGAATTGCCGGCGTGCGCCCGGATATCAAATCGCTAAGCAGCTGGCCTGAGCCGCAGGCCATTGTCCAGCCAAGCGTACCGTGGCCGGTATTGGTCCACAGGTTTTTGAACGGCGTACGGCCGACAATTGGCGTGCCGTCTGGCGTCATTGGACGCAGCCCTGTCCAGAAGGTTGCCTGCTCGACAAAACCGCCACGCGGGAACAGGTCGCCCACCACCATCTCCAGCGTTTCACGGCGCGGCTTCAGCAGCTCGGTGTTAAAGCCAACAATCTCCGCCATCCCGCCAACGCGGATGCGGTTATCGAAGCGGGTAATGGCGATTTTATAGGTTTCATCCAGAATGGTGGAAACTGGCGCCCCGCTGTCCTCTTTTACCGGAATGGTCAGGGAGTAGCCCTTCAGCGGGTAAACCGGAATGTCGAGAATGCCCTTCAGCATCGCGGTGGAATAGGAGCCAAACGCCATAACGTAGGCATCCGCTTTAATGACTTCATCGCCACACTTCACGCCGTAGATACTTCCGCCTTCTGACAGCAGTTTGTCGACTGCGGTATTAAAGCGGAATTTCACCCCCGCCTGCTCGCACATCTGCGCGAGACGCTGCGTAAACAGCTGGCAGTCGCCGGTTTCATCATTCGGCAAACGCAGGCCGCCCGTCAGCTTGTGCGACACTTCTGCCAGCGCCGGTTCAACCTGCCCAAGCTGGCTGGCTTCGAGCAGTTGATACGGTACGCCCGCATCTTCCAGCACGGCAATATCACGGGTGGCGTTTTCATACTGTTGCGCCGTACGGAACAGCTGCAGCGTGCCGCCCTGGCGACCTTCGTACTCAATACCGGTGGAGGCGCGCAGTGCTTTCAGGCAGTCACGGCTGTATTCCGCCAGACGCACCATCCGACCTTTGTTTTCCATATAGTGCCGGGTGTCGCAGTTGCGCAGCATCTGCCACATCCACTTCAGCTGGAACTGGGTGCCGTCGAGGCTGATGGCCAGCGGCGCATGGCGCTGGAACATCCACTTAATTGCCTTCAGCGGAACGCCGGGTGCCGCCCACGGCGCGGCATAGCCCGGAGAGATCTGTCCGGCGTTCGCCGCACTGGTTTCCAGCGCAGGCCCTGACTCACGATCGATAACGGTCACGTCATGTCCCGCCTGACTTAAATACCAGGCGCTGGTTACGCCAACGACACCACTTCCCAGTATGACAACACGCATAGCCACTCCATATGTGCAAAAGAACAATCTTCTAATTACAGATTGATAACCTAGTTGAAAATATTATTCAACATACGACTTTTTTATGGTGACTTACCTCACACATCCCCCAGCATCAGGGGATGAGGCGAATTTGGGATCTCCTGCTGCGCGTTATTTTTAACCAGTATAAAATTCTGTGAAGACCGCTTTTTTTGCCGCATCAAAAACGGGAAATCGCAAAGAAAAAATTTCTGCTCCAGCACGCTTTTTAACACGGTGATCTATGCTTATCAGGAGGCTCTCCAGACAGAGAGAGCTCCCACAACGAGGGCGCGCTAATGGCTACTATTGATTCCCTGAATAAGGACAGCACACGTCTGAGCGATGGACCCGACTGGACCTTCGAGTTGCTGGATGTCTATCTCGCCGAAATCGACCGGGTGGCAAAACTGTATCGTCTGGATACTTATCCCCATCAGATTGAAGTCATTACGTCCGAGCAGATGATGGACGCCTACTCCAGCGTCGGGATGCCGATCAATTATCCGCACTGGTCGTTTGGTAAAAAATTCATTGAAACGGAGCGCTTATATAAGCACGGCCAGCAGGGGCTGGCGTATGAGATCGTGATCAACTCCAATCCGTGTATCGCCTACCTGATGGAAGAGAACACCATTACCATGCAGGCGCTGGTGATGGCGCATGCCTGCTACGGGCATAACTCGTTCTTCAAGAATAACTACCTGTTCCGCAGCTGGACCGATGCCAGCTCGATTGTCGATTACCTGATCTTCGCGCGTAAATACATTACCGACTGCGAAGAGCGCTACGGCGTGGACGAAGTGGAGAAACTGCTCGACTCCTGTCACGCGCTGATGAACTACGGCGTTGATCGTTACAAACGTCCGCAGAAAATCTCCCTTCAGGAGGAGAAAGCGCGGCAGAAAAGCCGCGAAGAGTATCTGCAAAGCCAGGTGAATATGCTGTGGCGCACCCTGCCGAAACGTGAAGAAGAGAAAGCGGTTGCCGAAGCGCGTCGCTACCCGTCTGAGCCGCAGGAAAACCTGCTCTATTTTATGGAGAAAAACGCGCCGCTGCTGGAGCCGTGGCAGCGTGAGATCCTGCGCATCGTGCGTAAGGTCAGCCAGTATTTCTATCCGCAGAAACAGACCCAGGTGATGAACGAAGGCTGGGCCACCTTCTGGCATTACACCATCCTTAACCATCTGTACGATGAAGGGAAAGTCACCGAGCGGTTCATGATGGAGTTCCTGCACAGCCATACAAACGTGGTGTTCCAGCCGCCTTACAACAGCCCGTGGTATAGCGGCATTAACCCGTACGCGCTCGGCTTTGCGATGTTCCAGGACATTAAACGCATCTGCCAGTCGCCAACGGAAGAAGATAAATACTGGTTCCCGGATATCGCCGGCTCTGACTGGCTGGAAACGCTGCATTTCGCGATGCGTGACTTTAAGGATGAGAGCTTCATCAGCCAGTTTATGTCGCCGAAGATCATGCGTGATTTCCGCTTCTTCACCGTGCTGGATGACGACCGCAATAACTACCTGGAGATTTCTGCGATCCATAACGAGGAAGGCTACCGTGAGATCCGCTCTCGCCTCTCCTCCCAGTACAACCTGAGCAACCTTGAACCCAACATTCAGGTATGGAACGTGGATTTACGCGGCGATCGCTCCCTGACGCTGCGCTATATTCCGCACAACCGGGCGCCGCTGGATAAAGGACGCAAAGAGGTGCTGAAGCATGTGCATCGCCTGTGGGGCTTTGATGTGCTGCTGGAGCAGCAGAATGAAGATGGCAGCGTGGAGCTGCTGGAACGTTGCCCGGCGCGGTTGAATACGCTCTAATGCGGGCCTTTTTGCGCCCGGTGGCGCTTCGCTTACCGGGCCTACATGAACCGTAGGTCGGGTAAGGCGTAGCCGCCACCCGACGAAAAAAAACCTCTCACTTGAGAGGTTTTTTATTTCAGCGGCCCTGAATGGCTAAATCACCCGGCAGCGTTTTCTGCATCCGGTGCCAGATTTCACCGGAATCGTGGCCGTAGCGGCGCACCGTCTCATACACCTGATCGTGCAGGCCTTCAGTACAGAGCTTGCTGAGCTTATGGTAGAAGCCCAGCGCCAGGCTGCGCGCCTCGGGGTTGGCAAAGTAGTGGCGACCGATACGGGTATACAGCCCTTTCATGCCGTTCAGGATCAGACCGTACACTGGGTTACCGGAGGCAAACGCCAGTCCGCGGAAAACGTTGTAATCGAGCGTGGCAAAGGCATCGGCGTGATCTTCCACTTCGTTCGCGCTGGCAAGCACCTGCAGCGCGTCTTCCGGATGCTGACGAAAAGCGGTACGAATAAAGATTGTCGCAATGTTGGTACGCACCGAGAGCAGATTATCGATCAGCTGTGGCACGCTTTCGTGATCGAGGCGCGCCAGCGTTTCAAGAATGTTCAGCCCGGAAGTTTCCCAGAAGTTGTTTACTTTCGTTGGCTTACCGTGCTGGATCGTCAACCAGCCATCGCGCGCCAGTCGCTGGAGCACTTCACGCAGCGTGGTGCGAGTGACGCCAATCAGTTCAGAGAGTTCGCGTTCAGCCGGAAGAATGGATCCCGCAGGGAAGCGATTATTCCAGATGCTTTCAATGATGTACTCTTCCGCGAAACCCGCCGGGCTCTGCGCCTTAATGACCATAGTGAGATTTCCATTACACAGCTTTTGCAAATTGCACTCATCATACCAGAGGCATGCAGTGGCAGGTAGCGCGTGAAAGAGAGAAAAGAGGGATCGCTGTTTTATTTTCGTGAAATTTACAATACACGCTTATCCGCCTCTGCCCCGCGTTTTTTGCGTATACTGATGTTTTGTTTTACCTGACGGGGAAGGACGTCTGTTGTGGAAATTTCTTTTGGGCGCGCGCTGTGGCGCAATTTTTTAGGCCAGTCTCCTGACTGGTACAAACTGATACTTCTGGTTTTCCTGGTTGTTAATCCCATTATTTTTAGTATCGCTCCGTTCGTCGCGGGGTGGCTGCTGGTGGCGGAGTTTATCTTCACCCTGGCCATGGCGCTGAAATGTTATCCCCTGCTGCCGGGTGGTTTGCTGGCTTTTGAAGCCGTGGTTATCGGCATGACGAGCGCAGAACATGTCAAAGCCGAGCTGGCATCCAATCTTGAAGTGCTTCTGCTGCTGATCTTCATGGTGGCCGGTATCTACTTTATGAAACAGCTGCTGCTGTTTATCTTCACCCGCCTGTTGCTCAGCATTCCGTCTAAAACGATGCTGTCGCTGGCGTTCTGCCTTGCTGCCGCATTCCTTTCGGCCTTCCTGGATGCGCTAACCGTCGTGGCGGTGGTTATCAGCGTTGCCGTCGGGTTTTACGGCATTTATCACCGCGTGGCATCGTCCCGTCCGGGCGAGGATTTGCAGGACGACAGCCACGTCGAGGCGCATAACCGTGAGGTGCTGGAACAGTTCCGCGCGTTTCTGCGCAGCCTGATGATGCACGCAGGCGTCGGTACCGCATTAGGTGGCGTGATGACCATGGTAGGTGAGCCGCAAAACCTGATCATCGCCAAAGCCGCTGAGTGGCATTTCGGCGAGTTTTTCCTGCGCATGGCCCCGGTCAGCGTGCCCGTGTTCGTCTGCGGGCTAGCAACCTGCATTCTGGTCGAGAAATTTAACGTTTTCGGCTACGGTGCGCAGTTGCCTGAGCCAGTTCGCAAAGAGCTGCATAAATTTGACGAGCAGAACCGTACGCAGCGCACGCGCCAGGAGACGCTGCGTCTGATTGCGCAGGGGATCATCGGTCTCTGGCTTATCGTCGCGCTGGCTTTCCATCTTGCCGAAGTCGGGCTGATTGGTCTTTCGGTTATTATTCTTGCGACGACCTTTAGCGGGGTAACGGATGAACATGCTATCGGTAAAGCCTTTACCGAAGCCCTGCCATTTACCGCGCTGCTGGCGGTCTTCTTTGCGGTGGTGGCGGTGATTATCGACCAACACCTGTTCGCCCCGATTATTACTTTTGTACTGCAGGCGGCGCCCGACGCGCAACTGTCGCTCTTCTATCTGTTCAACGGCCTGCTGTCGTCCATCTCCGATAACGTTTTTGTCGGCACGGTCTACATCAATGAAGCCAAAGCGGCGATGGAAGAAGGCATTATCAACGCCGGGCAGTTCGAGCTGCTGGCGGTTGCCATTAATACCGGCACCAATCTGCCGTCGGTGGCGACGCCAAACGGACAGGCCGCGTTCCTGTTCCTGCTGACCTCGGCCCTCGCGCCACTCATACGTCTTTCTTATGGAAAGATGGTCTGGATGGCGCTGCCCTATACGCTGGTGCTCACCATTGTGGGATTGCTTTGCGTCAAAATTACCCTCATTCCCTGTACGCAATGGCTGATACAAGCGGGTATACTTGCGGCGCATTAAAATTCGTTTACACTGCGCTTTCTAAGCATGTTCCAGGGAAATGATTATGTTGAGATTTTTAAACCAGTGCTCCCGCGGTCGCGGAGCATGGTTGTTAATGGCCCTGACCGCCTTTGCGCTGGAAATGGTCGCGCTGTGGTTCCAGCATGTGATGGGACTCAAACCCTGCGTGCTCTGTATCTACGAGCGCTGCGCGCTGTTTGGCGTCATGGGCGCGGGTCTGTTGGGTGCGATTGCACCTAAAACACCGCTCCGTTACGTCGCTATCGCGGTCTGGCTGTACAGCGCCTGGAAAGGGATTGAGCTTTCCTGGCAGCACACCATGATGCAACTGCACCCGTCGCCGTTCATGACCTGTGATTTCGCAGCCCGCTTCCCGAGCTGGTTGCCGCTGGATAAATGGCTGCCGCAGGTGTTTGTCGCCTCCGGTGACTGCTCTGTACGTCAGTGGGAATTCCTGTCGCTGGAGATGCCGCAGTGGCTGGTGGGCATTTTTGTGGCCTACTTCGTCGTGGCGCTGCTGGTGCTGATTGCTCAGCCGTTTAAGCCGAAGAAGCGCGATCTGTTCGGAAGGTAAAAGCAAAACGGCAACGATAGTTGCCTTTTTTAGTTTTTGCGCCCTCTCCCGTGGGAGAGGGTTGGGGTGAGGGCATCAGGCCGCACCCCAATAAAAACCCGCCTCGGCGGGTTTTTATTTATCACCGGGTCGGGTGATTCATAATGTGGTCTTCCCAGTCCCGCACCTCGGACTCTTTCACCGCGATGTGACGCACAGAGATACGCTCGCCGTGCATGGCCGCTTTAGAGCCGGTCAGCAAGGGGTGCCATGTCGGCAGATCCTTCCCTTCCGCCAGCAGGCGATACGCGCAGGTATGCGGCAGCCATTCAAACGTCGGCAGGTTCTCACGGGTGAGCTTAATGCAGTCCGGCTCGAACTCGAAGCGGCGCTCGTAGTTGCGACACTGGCAGGTTTTGATGTTTAACTGCTTACAGGCAACGTTGGTGAAATAGATTTCATCAGTGTCTTCATCCATGAGCTTATGCAGGCAGCACTGCCCGCAGCCGTCACATAACGACTCCCACTCCACGTCTGTCATTTCATCGAGAGTTTTGCGTTGCCAGAAAGGGATGTCGTTCATCAGGATGTCCACACGTCAAAAGAAAGCGCACCTTATAACGAGTCTGGCACGTTGATGCAAGTTTTGCCGCCCTGAGGGGCGGCAAAATGCGTTTACAGTACGCGGGTTTTCAGTGACAGGCCGTTAAAGCTCACGTCCAGTTCGTCTCCACCGTTAAGAGGGCCGACACCTTCTGGCGTACCGGTCAGGATCACATCACCCGGCTTAAGGGTAAAGAAGCGGCTCATATAGGCAATCAGCGGCACGATCTTATGGATCATATCTGCCGTGGTGCCCTGCTGGCGGATCTCACCGTTCACTTTCAGGCTGAGGGACGTGTTCTGTGGATCGCCGGTAAATTCGCCGACCGGAACAAAACCCGAGATCGGGCAGGCATTATCAAAGCCTTTGGCTTTTTCCCACGGCTGCCCTGCTTTCTTCAGCTTGCCCTGTACCTCACGCAGCGTCAGATCCAGCGCCACGCCGTAACCGGCGATAGCTTTTTGCACATGCTCTTCGGAGGCCTGGCGTAGCGTCGCGCCAATCAGCACCGCCAGCTCCACTTCATGATGCACAGAACCCAGTCCCTGCGGCAGTGCCAGCGGCTGGCGGATATCGCAAAGCGCGGTTTCTGGCTTAATGAACAGCACCGGCTCTTCTGGTGTCGCGCTGCCCATCTCCTGAATGTGTTTGGCATAATTGCTGCCCACGCAAACCACTTTGCTGACGGGATAATCCAGTAATGCACCTTGCCAGTTATGATGTTGATACATGGTCGACCCCTAAACGGTTGATGTGTTATGCCCGAAAACAGGTGAGGCTATTTTTTACCGGTCGCCTCAAGATGCTGTTTTAATAAATTCTCGGGAGGTGGCGGGAGCTGTAAATAATAGCCTTGCTCCGTTAAGGCCGTTTTAACTTTTTCCAGATCGGCGTTAACCAGTTTCTTACGACCGTCGAGCGGCAGCAGCATCGCCAGCTGAGGTCGGCCAAAGCTCTTCATTAATTCTTCTGGCACGCGGGAAAAATCGTCTTTCTTTTCGACATAAAGATAGGTCTGGTCGCGGCTTGTACTTCTGTAGATCACACAAAACATGTTTTTACTCTGAATTCATAGGTGGTTGCTTGCCTCAATATACTCCTGACTATAACATGCCTGATACTCTTCGGAATATCGCAGCGAGTGGTTGCGGTTAATAGCAAATTGAGTAAGGCCAGGATGTCAAACACGCCCATCGAGCTTAAAGGCAGTAGCTTCACCTTATCAGTGGTACATTTGCATGATGCAAAACCCGAGGTTATTCGTCAGGCGTTAGAAGACAAAATCGCTCAGGCTCCCGCCTTTCTGAAACACGCCCCTGTTGTTATCAATGTCAGCGGTCTGGAATCCCCGGTTAACTGGAAACAACTCCAGCAGGCCGTCTCCTCTACCGGTCTGCGCATTGTGGGCATCAGTGGCTGTAAAGATACTGAGCTGAAAGCGGAAATCGACCGTGCGGGACTGCCTCTTCTGAACGAAGGCAAAGAAAAAGCCCCACGTGCGGCCCCCGTTGCCGTTGAAACGCCCCCACCTGCGGTACAAAACGTTACCGCCCTCACAAAAACGCGAATGATTGATGTGCCGGTTCGTTCCGGACAGCGCATTTATGCACCAAACTGTGATCTAATTGTTACAAGCCACGTCAGCGCTGGCGCTGAGCTGATTGCAGATGGCAATATTCACGTTTACGGTATGATGCGTGGGCGTGCACTCGCTGGGGCGAGTGGCGATCGGGACGCACAAATATTTTGTACTCACCTGACAGCGGAACTGGTGTCCATCGCAGGTGAATATTGGCTGAGCGACAAGATCCCAGCCGAATTTTATGGCAAAGCGGCTCGTCTGCGACTGGCAGACGACGCGTTGACCGTTCAACCGTTGAATTGATCCCTTTTTAACAAGGAATTTCTATGGCACGCATTATTGTTGTTACTTCGGGTAAAGGAGGCGTTGGCAAGACCACCTCCAGCGCGGCCATCGCTACTGGTTTGGCCCAGAAGGGAAAGAAAACCGTCGTTATCGATTTCGATATCGGTCTGCGTAACCTCGACCTGATTATGGGTTGTGAACGTCGCGTCGTGTATGACTTCGTAAACGTGATTCAGGGCGATGCCACCCTTAACCAGGCGCTGATTAAAGACAAGCGCACCGAGAACCTTTATATCCTCCCGGCCTCTCAGACGCGTGACAAAGACGCCCTGACCCGCGAAGGGGTTGAAAAGGTGCTCGATGAGCTGAAAAAAATGGAGTTCGACTTCATTGTCTGTGACTCCCCTGCCGGTATCGAAACCGGTGCCCTGATGGCGCTCTATTTCGCTGATGAAGCGATCATCACCACGAACCCTGAAGTGTCATCCGTCCGTGACTCTGACCGCATTCTCGGGATCCTCGCATCCAAATCCCGCCGTGCGGAAAATGGCGAAGACCCGATTAAAGAGCACCTGCTGCTGACCCGCTATAACCCGGGCCGCGTAAACAAAGGTGACATGCTGAGCATGGAAGACGTGCTGGAGATCCTGCGCATTAAACTGGTGGGCGTTATCCCGGAAGACCAGTCCGTGCTGCGCGCCTCTAACCAGGGCGAGCCAGTGATCCTTGATACAACAGCAGATGCCGGTAAAGCGTATGCGGATACGGTTGACCGTCTGCTGGGAGAAGAACGTCCTTTCCGCTTCATTGAAGAAGAGAAGAAAGGTTTCCTCAAACGCCTGTTCGGAGGATAAGTTATGGCATTACTGGACTTTTTTCTCTCGCGGAAAAAGAACACCGCCAACATCGCAAAAGAACGACTGCAAATCATCGTTGCGGAGCGTCGTCGTAGCGACGCCGAGCCTCACTACCTGCCGCAGCTGCGCAAGGACATCCTGGAAGTGATCTGCAAATATGTGCAGATTGACCCGGAGATGGTCACCGTGCAGCTGGAGCAAAAAGACGGGGATATTTCGATTCTGGAGCTGAACGTTACGCTCCCGGAAGCGGAAGAGTCGCGTCCGTAGTTTTTGATTTCGTAGCCCCGGTAAGCGCAGCGCCACCGGGGGAATATGCCGGGTATATCGCCCGGCATATTGATTATCGTGGATACCCTTCCAGCAACGTATTCAGGCGATCGGCCATCAATTCCCCGCGCCAGCCCGCCATCATTTCCGGTAAGCCATTCTGCGGTTTCAGCTTCCAGTGCCAGTTCAGCAACTGGTTTATCTGACGACGTGATGCCAGCAGTTCGGCACTCAGTTTGCTTTCTGCCGCCACAGCCTGCACCAGCGCTTTAATATCTTTAAACGCTTTGCGGTAGCCCGGCATATCCATCAGATTCAGCAGCGGCTCTGGCAGTGCGTCATCCGGTATCTGCTGCGCTTTGGCCACCAGCGCGAGCAGCGTTTTTCCGTGAAAGCGGATTTCGCTGCCTGAAAGCCCAATGCTGTCCAGCTCACCCATGCTGCCTGGCATATAGCGTGCGACCGCCCACAGGTGCTCTTCGCGTACCACAAAGTTAACGGCCAAATCGCGTTCGCGCGCTTTACGCAGGCGCCAGTCCGCTAACAGTTGCAGGCAGGCCAGCTGACGCGTACGCAGCTGCCACGCATTGCTGATATCGCGCCAGGCCTCTTTCGGGTCAGCGATTTCCTGGCGACGCTGCTGCGTCATCCGGCACTCATCCAGTGCCGCGGGCAGCCAGCCGGAGGCTTCTGCCTCTTTCATCAGTTGTCCGGCAATCGGCAGCAGGTAAAATACGTCTGCCGCAGCGTAGTCCAGCTGACGCTCTGTGAGCGGGCGCGCCAGCCAGTCGGTACGGGATTCACTTTTATCCAGTGTCAGGCCGGTGTACTCCTCAACCATGGCGGCAAAGCCCCATGAAAGCGGACGATTGCTGAACGCGGCGAGGATCTGCGTGTCAATCAGCGGCTGCGGCATGATGCCAAACGTATTCAGAAAGACTTCCAGATCTTCACTGCCTGCGTGCAGATATTTGGTGACCGCAGTATCAAGCAGCAGGTCACGCATCGGCGTCCAGTCGGTAATGCCGAGCGGGTCAATCAGCGACACGTGTTTGCCGTCGTACATCTGAATCAAACCCAACTGCGGATAATACGTCCGGGTACGGACAAATTCGGTATCCAGGGCGATGGCAGGAAAGTCGCGCGTCACTTCGCACAGCGAAGCCAGCTCGTCGTTGGTCGTGATCATCTGGTAATTCAAAACGGTTTCTCTTTTGTTTGCGCCCATAAAAAACGCCGGCTAAACCGGCGTCTGGGCGATTAGCGTGAAGCTCAGGCCTTATTGTCCACTTTGGCACGGGCTTCGTCACGTAATTCTCGTCGTAATATCTTCCCGACGTTCGATTTCGGCAGCTCATCGCGGAACTCCACCAGCTTCGGCACTTTATAGCCGGTGAGCTGACGGCGGCAGAACGTGATGAGCTCCTCTTCGGTAAGAGAGACGTTTTTCTTCACCACAAAAATCTTCACTGCCTCGCCGCTGCTGCCGGAAGGTACGCCAACCGCGGCAACTTCAAGCACGCCGCTATGCTGCATCACCACATCTTCGATCTCATTCGGATAGACGTTAAATCCGGAGACGAGGATCATGTCTTTCTTACGATCGACAATGCGCAGGAAGCCCTCTTCGTCCATCACCGCGATATCACCGGTGTGCAGCCAGCCGTCTTTGATGATTTCGTCGGTGGCATCAGGACGCTGCCAGTAGCCCAGCATCACCTGTGGCCCTTTAACGCACAGTTCACCCGGCTCGCCCGGTGCAACTTCGTTGTCGTCATCATCCACCAGTTTGGCTTCCGTCGACGGTACGGGCAGGCCGATACTGCCGCTGTGATAGTCGATATCATGCGGATTGACGCTGACCAGCGGGGCGCATTCGGTCAGGCCATAGCCTTCGAGTAAATACTGGCCGGTGAGTTTCACCCAGCGCTCTGCCACCGCCTGCTGAACCGGCATTCCGCCGCCCGCAGAGAGGTGCAGCGTGGAGAAATCAAGCTGCTGGAACTCTTTGTTATTAAGCAGCGCGTTAAAAAGGGTATTGACCCCGGTCATGGCGGTGAACGGGTACTTCGCCAGCTCTTTAACCAGCCCCGGAATGTCGCGTGGGTTGGTGATCAGCACGTTCTGACCGCCCAGCTCAATAAACAGCAGGCAGTTCATGGTCAGCGCAAAAATGTGATAAAGCGGAAGCGCGGTGATGACCACCTCTTTGCCCGGATGCAGCAGCGGCCCGTAGGTCGCATTCACCTGCTCAAGGTTCGCCAGCATATTGCGGTGAGTCAGCATGGCGCCTTTGGCCACCCCGGTAGTCCCCCCGGTGTACTGCAGGAACGCAAGATCCTCTGACACCACTTCCGGTTTGACGTATTGCATACGATACCCGGCATGCAACGCGCGGCGGAAGGAGATGGCATCTGGCAGATGGTATTTCGGTACCAGACGTTTAATGTATTTGACGACAAAATTAACCAGCGTGCCCTTGGCGGTGGAGAGCTGATCCCCCATGCGCGTCAGGATGACGTGTTTAACCTGGGTTCTGTCGACCACTTTCTCCAGCGTGTGGGCAAAGTTTGAGACGATCACAATTGCGGTCGCGCCGCTGTCGTTCAGCTGATGCTCCAGTTCACGTGGGGTGTAGAGCGGGTTGACGTTGACGACAATCATCCCGGCCCGCAGGATACCAAATAACGCGACCGGGTATTGCAGCAGGTTCGGCATCATCAGCGCGACGCGATCCCCTTTTTGCAGCCCCAGCCCTTCCTGCAAATAGGCCGCGAACGCCCGACTCCGCTCCTCAAGCTTACGGAACGTCATTACCTCACCCATATTGATAAACGCGGGCTGATCGGCGTAACGCCTTACCGAGTGTTCAAATAATTCAACCAGGGATTGATAACGGTCAGGATTGATCTCCGCAGGCACATCTGCGGGATAACGGTTAAGCCAAACCTTGTTCAATGCATCACCTCTGAATTGAGTGTTCGTCGTCATCACAACCCCGATAATAAACAGTTTGTTAACATTATATTAACTCAGCGTACCAGTTTATTAATTGCCCAGATTTAAGGTTGCGAAGCGCGTCACTCTTTTTTTTCGTTTTAGCCGTAAAAAAAACAGAGACAGCGGCTGAGCCGCTGTCTCTTTTCTAACAATAACAGTAAGTTACTCAGTAACGATCGTCTGTACCTGCGCCGGACCCGGGTTATACCAGCCCCAGCCGGGGTAGCCGTAACGATACGGGTGCGGGCCCCACATCCACGGATCGACAGGCTGAGGCGGCATGATCACCTGCTGTGTCAGCCGCCAGCGTTTGTAGCCGTTAACCTGCATGGTCATAAATTTGTAAGGGGTTGTGCCGATTTTGCCCTGTGTCGTGCCGGTAATCGGCCCGACGACGGTCACCAGCTGTCCACGGAAATCAACCGGGTCGAGGAAGCCGCTGACATCGGCAAAAATGCGCCCGCGCGAGGTTTCGCCGAGGATCGGCCGCGCGCCGCTATCCAGTGGCACGGTGGCGATCTCCAGCCGGGTTTTCCCCTGCTGGTTTTGCACCTCAATCACCTTCCCGCCGAAGCGCGCTTCCTGACCGACGTAAAGCTCAGGGGCATTCATCACGCGAACCAGATCCTGCTGTGGCGTAGGGCTACTGCCCTTAATCGCATCAGGAACGGAAACGCATCCGCTCAGTGCTATGGCCACAGCGCCTGCCATAATTAGGCGTACTACTTTAGTCTGAACCGCCATGATGCGACTCCTTTTTCTCAGTTCCTGTTACTGAGATTCACTCGCGGCCTGGAAGTTTCTTCCACGCGACGGTGTTTCGCAAATAAACCGGCTCGGCATGTTCAACAGCCACGGTTTTTCCTGCTGCGAGCAGCTGGCAGGCCAGGGGAAGCATATCCTCTGCGGCAGGCAGAAGCATGTTGCCGTCCACCAGCGTTACGCCGGTACCGTTTGCCATGTCAGGCCATGCCGCCCAACCGGTCCCTACCGTCGCCCATTCACCGGAGAGGTTCTGCAACCGTTCGGTTACCGCTTCCGGCTTGAGCACCGCTTCCGTCTCTTCGCCGTGCCACACGCCCTGCGCGTCGCGGGTGTATTCAGCCCAGTAGACTTCGCCCATGCGGGCATCAATCGCTGCCAGCACACGGGTAGCACCGGTCATACGCCACGCGCCCTGCGCCATCGTCGCCAGGGTGGAAACACCGATCATCGGCAGGTCAGCGCCCAGCGCCAGCCCCTGCGCAATACCGATCCCAATGCGTACACCCGTAAAGCTGCCGGGGCCACGGCCAAAGGCCAGCGCATCGAGGTCGGTTAAGGTGGTGTTGCCCTGGGTCAAAATCGCTTTCACCAGGGGCAGAATACGTTGGGTGTGTTCTCGTGGGCACTCTTCGAAATGAGCAGAAATAGCACCGTCGTTCCACAGAGCAACGGAACACGCCTCTGTAGCGGTATCAATAGCCAGAATTCGCATCAGTCGTCGCGCTCTCGCAATGGTCAGTCACAAAATGGCGCGCATCTTAGCACACTCCCGGGCAAATTACTCCGCCGTTGGGTTGGCCAGGAAGCGAACCGCGCGTTTAATGTCCCGCGTACGCGGCGCGGGCGGCAGGCTGGCGAGGAAGGTCGCACCGTAGGGGCGCATCACCAGCCGGTTATCACAGATTACGAGCACGCCGCGGTCGTCCACGTCACGGATCAGGCGTCCTACCCCCTGTTTGAGGGTGATCACCGCGTCCGGCAGCTGTACCTCGTCGAAAGGATCGCCCCCGCGCAGACGGCAGTCTTCCATTCGCGCTTTGAGCAGCGGATCGTCCGGCGAGGTAAAAGGCAGTTTATCGATAATCACCAGCGACAGGGTATCGCCCCGCACGTCTACGCCTTCCCAGAAACTGCTGGTTGCCACCAGAAGCGCATTTCCGGCACTGACAAACTGCTGTAACAGTTGCCCTTTGCTGGTTTCCCCCTGCAGCAGCACCGGCAAGGTCATGGTGGCGCGGAACTGTTCTGCCAGGTCGCGCATCATGGCGTGAGAGGTGCAGAGCATAAAGCAGCGGCCATTGTTGGCCTCAATCATCGGCTTCAGCATGGCTGCCAGCAGGCGTGCGGCACCGGGCTGGTTGGGTAACGGCAGATTACGCGGCACGCAGAGCAGCGCCTGTCTTTCATAATCAAACGGGCTCGGCAGCAGCAGTGACTCCGCCTGTTCAATCCCGAGACGCTCGGTGAAGTGGTGCAGATCGTCATTCACCGACAGGGTCGCGGAGGTAAATATCCAGCTCCCCGGTTTTTGCGCCATCACCTCTTTGAATTTGTCTGCCACCGTCAGCGGCGTAAGCGCCAGGGTGAAATGACGCGAGGTGCATTCATACCAGTAGCTGTACCCCGGCTGGTTGATCTCCTTCAGGCGTTTCAGCCGCCCGCGATAGAGCGTGGCACGCTCGAAGGCAGCGTCCAGCAGCGCAGAACGGCCAAGCGACAGTTTCGCCACGTCGTAACAGAGTTCCAGCGCGTCATCCAGTAGCAGTAGCGCGCGCTGGATATTATTGTCCGCCAGCAGCTCGCGCAAATTGCCGCGGTAGCCCGGCTCGCCAAGCTGCAGGCGAAAATCCTGCGCGCTTTGCGCGAGGCGATCGGCACATTTTTGCAGCTGCTGGGTATCTTTTAATTCAGTGCGATAAGCAATGGTGAAATCTTTCGCCAGATCCAGCAGCTGGCGGCTGGAGAGCGACTGACCGAAATACTGGCTGGCGATATCCGGAAGCTGATGGGCTTCGTCGAAGATCATCACTTCCGCTTCAGGAATAAGTTCGCCAAAACCGCTGTCTTTCACCACCATATCCGCGAGAAACAGATGGTGGTTGACCACCACCACATCTGCATCCATCGCCGTTTTACGCGCTTTGACCACAAAACAGTCTTTATACAGCGGGCAGTCGCTGCCCAGACAGTTGTCATTGGTGCTGGTCACCAGCGGCCAGGCGGGAGAGTCTTCCGCCACGCTCGCGCAGGTGCTGATATCCCCCTCTTCCGTCTGGTTAGCCCAGGCGCGAAGGATGATCACATCACTCAGGGTCTGCACCGGCAGGTCGCCGCCCGCCAGCGCCTGCTGTTCGAGACGCTCCAGGCAGAGATAGTTGGAGCGCCCTTTCAGCAACGCCAGCCGCCCTTTGTATTTCAGCGCTTTTGCCACCGTCGGCAAATCACGGCTGTAGAGCTGATCCTGCAACGCCTTCGAGCCGGTAGAGATGATCACCTTCTTTTTCGCGCGCAGCGCCGGTGCAAGGTAAGCGTAGGTTTTTCCCGTGCCGGTTCCGGCCTCGACCACCAGCGGCTGTGCCTTATCGATAGCGCGAGCGACGGCATGCGCCATCTGACGCTGCGGTTCACGCGGTTTAAAACCGGGAATAGCCTGTGCTAACTGCCCTTCAGGGGAAAAATCGTCTGCCACGGTGTTCTCTCACTGTATTTTTGCACAGGGATTATGTCAGCCCATCCTCCCCTGTGCCACCCCAAATAGTGACGACGGCGAAACAATATGGCAGTCTTGCCGCCTGATGACGAAAGTAACGAGGAAACGTTTATGACAATTGTGCGCATTGATGCCGAAGCCCGCTGGTCTGATGTAGTCATTCATAACCAGACGCTCTATTACACTGGCGTGCCGTCCAATCTGGATGCGGATGCCTTTGAACAAACGGCTGACACCCTGGCGCAGATCGATGCGGTGCTGGAAAAGCAAGGCAGCGACAAATCGCGTATTCTGGATGCCACCATTTTCCTGGCGAATAAAGACGATTTTGCGGCCATGAACAAAGCCTGGGATGCGTGGGTGGTGGCGGGTCACGCGCCTGTACGTTGTACCGTACAGGCCACGCTGATGAAGCCGGAATACAAGGTAGAGATTAAGATTATCGCGGCTGTGTAAGCCGGTTACTCTTCATCTTCATCCTCGAAACGCGCCACGATCCGCTCGCCGGTATGGGTGGCGCGAAGTTCTTCCGCCACCTGAGAAATGGCCTGCCCGCTGCTCATCCCCTGGGACATCAGCTCCTGGATCCGCTCAACCGCTTTTTGCTGCTGCTCGTGGCTCAGAGAAGGTAAACCTGCAAACATCGTCAACTCCTGCTAAATTATTCGCGCTAATTATTTCACGCTGCCCGGTAGTATGCCACACATGAACATGCGCTTCCCCACTGTTATTACCCTGCCGTGGCGTACTGACGCCGCTGAATTCTGGTTTGCTCGTCTGAGCCATCTTCCCTGGGCGATGCTGCTGCATTCCGGCCATGCGGACCATCCTTACAGCCGCTTCGACATTGTGGTTGCTGACCCGGTGCGCACGGTGACATCCGAAAACCAGCCCTCCACGCACGATCCGCTGATCAAGCTTCAGGAGGCTATCGACGAGCTGGGTTTGTCTGCCACGCCGAACCCGGATCTTCCCTTCCAGGGCGGTGCGCTGGGCGTGTTTGGCTATGACCTTGGTCGCCGCTTTGAAACGCTGCCTTCCGTTGCGAAGGCGGATATTCCGCTGCCGGATATGGCGGTGGGACTTTACGACTGGGCGCTGATTGTCGATCACCATAAACAGGTGGTCTCCCTGCTCAGCCATTCGGATGTGGAGGCACGCCTGGCGTGGCTAAACGCGCAGCAGCCCGCAGCCGCGCCAGATTTCCGTCTGACCTCTGCGTGGCGTTCAAACATGACCCCGCAGACCTATGCGGAAAAATTCGCACGCGTGCAGGCGTATCTGCAAAGCGGTGATTGTTATCAGGTTAACCTTGCCCAGCGCTTCCAGGCGACGTATCAGGGCGATGAATGGCAGGCCTTTACCCGCCTCAATGCCAGCAACCGGGCACCTTTCAGTGCGTTTATCCGTCTCGATCAGGGCGCGATCCTGAGTCTTTCGCCTGAGCGGTTTATTCATCTGGCGGAAGGCAAGATCCAGACACGCCCGATTAAAGGGACCTTGCCGCGCCTGAGCGATCCGGCTGCCGACCGCCAGCAGGCGGAAAAGCTCGCCGCGTCACCGAAGGATCGCGCCGAAAATTTAATGATTGTCGACCTGATGCGCAACGACATTGGCCGGGTGGCGGTACCGGGCAGCGTTCGCGTGCCGGAGCTGTTCGTCGTCGAGCCTTTCCCGGCGGTGCACCATCTGGTCAGCACCATTACCGCACAGCTGCCGGCTTCGCGTACCCCCTGCGATCTTCTGCGCGCCGCGTTCCCGGGGGGCTCCATCACCGGCGCGCCAAAAGTGCGGGCGATGGAGATTATCGATGAGCTGGAACCGCACCGTCGCAACGCCTGGTGCGGCAGCATTGGCTACGTTAGCGTCTGCGGTACGCTGGATACCAGCATCACTATTCGCACCCTGACGGCCTGCGACGGCCAGCTTTACTGTTCCGCAGGCGGCGGAATTGTTGCTGACAGCCAGGTCGAGGCGGAATATCAGGAAACCTTTGATAAAGTTAACCGTATCCTGCAACAACTGGAGAACTGACGGGTGGAGAGAGAGAACCTGACGCTGGATGATTTTCTGTCGCGCTTTCAGCTTTTGCGGCCTCAGGTGAGCCGCGAAGCGCTTAATCAACGTCAGGCGGCGGTGCTGATCCCCGTGGTGCGTCGTGAGCAGCCCGGTTTGCTGCTGACCCAGCGCTCCCCTCATTTACGCAAACATGCCGGTCAGGTCGCTTTCCCCGGCGGCGCGGTAGACAGCAGCGATGCCTCGCTGATTGCCGCGGCGCTGCGTGAAGCGCAGGAAGAGGTGGCGATCCCACCGGAGGTCGTCGAGATTGTCGGCGTCCTCCCGCCGGTGGACAGCGTGACCGGTTTCCAGGTGACGCCGGTGGTGGGCATTATCCCGCCCGGCCTGCAGTATCACGCCAGTGTTGATGAGGTGTCTGCGGTGTTTGAAATGCCACTGGAAGAAGCCCTTCGCCTGAGCCGCTATCACCCGCTGGATATTCAGCGCCGTGGGCACGATCATCGGGTCTGGTTGTCCTGGTATCAGCATTATTTTGTCTGGGGCATGACGGCGGGCATCATTCGTGAACTGGCTCTGCAAATCGGCCTGAAGCCTTGACTATACTTTACATTCCACCCTCTTTTGTCAGGTTTGCGATCGGCGTCGCGCTATTAGCAAAACCATCGTTAACCATTAGTTTAATTCATGTGAATAGTTAAGCCGAGGTCGATGTTCCCTCTTACACTATGCGCAGTTATAACATCGTTACTGGAACCCCGGTAACCCTGTCAGGAGTGTGAAAGTGATTAGTATATTCGACATGTTCAAAGTGGGAATTGGCCCTTCGTCTTCCCATACTGTTGGGCCGATGAAGGCCGGTAAACAGTTCGTCGATGATCTGGTCGAAAAAGGATTACTGGAAAGCGTTACCCGTGTCGCCGTGGATGTCTACGGCTCACTGTCATTAACGGGTAAAGGCCACCACACCGATATCGCCATTATTATGGGTCTGGCGGGCAATATGCCGGACACTGTAGATATTGATGCCATCCCGGCATTCATCCGTGACGTGGAAGCGCGCGGTCGTCTGCTGCTGGCTAACGGCCAGCACGAAGTGGATTTCCCGCAGGATGACGGGATGCGTTTTCGTAGCGACAACCTGCCGCTGCATGAAAACGGCATGACCATCCATGCCTGGAATGGCGAAAAAGAGATTTACAGCAAAACGTACTACTCCATCGGCGGTGGATTCATCGTGGATGAAGAGCATTTCGGTAAAGAGAGCACTGGCGACGTCAACGTCCCGTATCCGTTCAAATCGGCCACCGAGATGTTGGGTTATTGCAAAGAGACCGGCCTGTCGCTGTCCGGCATGGTGATGCAGAACGAACTGGCACTGCACAGCAAAAAAGAGATCGAAGACTATTTTGCAAACGTATGGCAGACCATGCGCGCCTGTATCGATCGCGGGATGAACACCGAAGGTGTGCTGCCGGGTCCGCTGCGTGTACCGCGTCGTGCCTCTGCCCTGCGCCGCATGCTGGTGACCACCGATAAATTCTCCAACGATCCGATGAACGTGGTCGACTGGGTGAATATGTTCGCTCTGGCGGTTAACGAAGAAAACGCTGCCGGTGGCCGCGTGGTGACGGCGCCCACCAACGGTGCGTGCGGTATTGTTCCGGCGGTGCTGGCTTATTACGATCACTTTATTGAACCTGTTACGCCAGATATCTACATCCGTTACTTCCTGGCGGCAGGTGCCATTGGTGCCCTGTACAAAATGAACGCCTCTATCTCCGGCGCTGAAGTAGGATGCCAGGGTGAAGTGGGTGTGGCCTGTTCCATGGCGGCCGCTGGTCTGGCTGAACTGCTGGGCGCAAGCCCTGAGCAGGTTTGCGTGGCGGCGGAGATCGGTATGGAACATAACCTGGGCCTGACCTGTGACCCGGTTGCCGGGCAGGTGCAAGTACCGTGCATTGAGCGTAACGCCATTGCGTCGGTGAAAGCGATTAACGCCTCCCGTATGGCAATGCGCCGTACCAGCGAGCCTCGCGTGTCGCTGGATAAAGTTATTGAGACCATGTACGAAACCGGTAAAGACATGAACGCGAAGTACCGTGAGACTTCCCGTGGTGGTCTGGCCATTAAGGTACAGTGCGACTAATACCTCCCCTCGCCCATCTGCAACGGATGGGCGAAATTTCCTTCTGATTCTCGTCGCCTTTCACTTTCCCCACTACACTTTCACTGTTGCGTCTGGCTTTTGGGGCTGGAGGTGGATCAGGCGACCGTTCATGCAAACCGCACAAACGATCATTAAAAACTATCGCCGAAAACGCGTTATCGTCTGCGTGACGGTTGCGCTCCTTACGCTCATCCTGACGTTGGGCATTCGATTTATTTCACAGCGCAATGTTAATCAACAACGCATTGTCGATTTCGCCAGCCATACCGTTCGCTCACTTGAAAACGTCCTGCTTTCCCTGGATAACCGCCGACCGGAGTTGTTGGATCTTGTCGGCCAGCCGTGCCCGCAGGCGCATCTGACTCTGCGTAAGCAGGCCGCCATTTTACAGACCGTCCGCTCGATTACCCTGATTAAAGAGGGGATCCTCTACTGCTCCAGTATTTTTGGCAGTCGCGCCGTCCCGGTTCATGAATTATTTCCCGAACTGCCGTCAGGTCTGCCAAAACTGATTTTATCGACCGATAAGTGGCTGCTTAAAGGCAGCCCTATTCTTATCCAGTGGCACCCGACGTCACAACGCGGTGAAGAGGGGGTGATGGAGGTGATCAATATCGATCTCATCACCAGAATGATCCTTGAGCCGCCCCGCCCGCTTATCACTGACGTGGCGTTAACCGTGGGAGATCGCTCTTTACGCTACGGTCAAGGTATTACCGACGCGCTGAAGTTTAATGAGGCTGACTCGCGAATAGAGGAAGTCTCTACACGCTTTCCATTTACCATCACGGTCAGTGGGCCGGGTCCTGGCGCGCTGGCACTTAAAAGCCTGCCGGCACAGCTGCCGCTGGGGTTAATGCTGAGCCTGGTTCTGGGGTATCTGGCCTGGCTGGCCACAGCAAACCGGATGAGCTTCACGTGGGAAATCGATATGGGGATTGCGGCGCGGGAATTTGAGCTGTTCTGTCAGCCGCTGGTGAATGCCCGTACGCAGGAGTGTATCGGCGTGGAAATTCTTCTGCGCTGGAACAACCCGCGTCAGGGTTGGATCTCCCCGGAAGTGTTCATCCCCCTTGCAGAAGAACATAACCTTATTGTTCCCCTGACGCGCTACGTGATTGCCGAGACGGTACGCCAGATAGGCTACTTCCCTTCCCACCCGGGCTTTCACATCGGTATTAACGTGGCGGCCAGCCACTTCCGTCACGCCGTGCTACTTCAGGATCTGAACCGCTACTGGTTCAGTGCAAACCCGAGCCAGCGGCTGGTTATCGAACTCACCGAGCGTGACGCGCTGGTCGATGCAGATTATCGCATCGTGCGCGAGCTGCATCGCAAAGGGGTCAAACTGGCTATCGACGATTTTGGTACCGGCAACAGTTCGCTCTCCTGGCTTGAAAAGCTTCATCCTGACGTACTGAAAATCGACCAGTCCTTTACTACCGCCATTGGGACCGATGCCGTGAACTCAACGGTGACAGATATCATTATTGCGCTGGGTCAGCGGCTGAATATCGAGCTGGTTGCGGAAGGGGTCGAAACGGAGGAGCAGGCGCGCTACTTACGCCGACACGGTGTTCATACTCTGCAGGGGTATTTCTATGCGCGGCCGATGCCGCTGCGGGATTTTCCACAATGGCTGGCGGAGAGTTCACCTCCGCCAGCGCATCATAACGGGCACATCGTGCCCTTAATGCCGTTGCGTTAAGAAGCGTTACTCATCTTCGTCGTGCACGGATTGCTCTTTAACAATACGCACCATATCAACGCGATAGTCGTTGGCTTCAACAATGGTAATGCTCAACGGGGGCAGTTCGATCACATCCCCCACGCGCGGGATCTGCCCGTTCACGGCGATGACCAGACCGGCCACAGTGGCAATGTCTTCTTCATCGTTGACCACGTTTTCCAGCCCCAGCGTATGCGAAAGCGCGTGCAGGTCAGTGGTACCTTTCACCAGCCAGCCTTCACCATCAGCCACGATTTCCGGTGTTTCGTCCTCATCCGGGAATTCACCGGCAATGGCTTCAAGCACGTCCAGCGGCGTGACCAGCCCCTGCACCACACCGAACTCGTTGGTGACAATCACGAAGCTGCCGCGGGCACGGCGCAGAACGCCAAGCAGGTTGATGGGGTCCAGCGTTTCCGGTACCACGATAGCCGGTGAGGCGGCGGCGATGGCTTCGACGTCAACGCCCTCTTCCAGCGCGACCAGCATCTCTTTGGCACGCACGACACCGATGATCTCATCCAGCTCACCACGACACACCGGGAACAGGCTGTGTGGCGAAGAGAGCAGCTGCTGACGAATTTCATCAACGCTCAACCGGGAATCTACCCAGCTGATCTCGCCGCGCGGGGTCATGATGCCGCGCAGTGAACGGGAGGCCAGGGAGAGAACGCCGTTAATCATATAACGCTCTTCTTCCACAAACGCCCCTTCCGGCACCGGAACCGGGTTACGGTTCTCGGTGTCACTCTGCACATTCACCTGACGGCGACCGCCCATCAGGCGCAGGATGGCATCCGCGGTGCGGGCACGCAGCGGCTGATTGGACTGCTGCTTAATAAAGTTACGGCGTGCAATCTGGTTAAACAGTTCGATCAGGATCGAGAAGCCAATCGCGGCATACAGATAACCTTTCGGAATATGGAAACCGAAACCTTCCGCAACGAGGCTCAGACCGATCATCAGCAGGAAGCTCAGACACAGCACCACGACCGTCGGATGTTGGTTCACAAAGCGGGTCAGCGGTTTAGACGCCAGCAGCATAACCGCCATGGCGATAACCACAGCCGCCATCATCACCGGGAGATGGTTCACCATACCCACCGCTGTGATCACCGCATCAAGCGAGAAGACAGCATCCAGCACCACGATCTGCAGCACCACAACCCAGAAGCTGGCATAGCCTTTGCCATGACCATCGTCGTGCTGACGGTTCTCCAGCCGCTCGTGCAGTTCCGTCGTTGCTTTAAAGAGCAGGAATATCCCCCCGAGCAGCATGATCAAATCGCGGCCAGAGAAGGTGAAATCCATGACGGTAAAGAGCGGTTTTGTCAGGGTGACCATCCACGAGATCACGGACAGCAGCGCCAGACGCATAACCAGCGCCAGCGAGAGGCCGATCAGACGCGCTTTATCACGCTGTTTTGGCGGCAGTTTGTCCGCGAGGATGGCAATAAACACCAGGTTATCAATGCCGAGAACGATCTCCAGCACCACCAGCGTGAGCAATCCCACCCAGATTGACGGGTCCATTAAGAATTCCATGACAAGCTCCTGCTAAAGGAATGACGAAACGGTGCCCCACTCAATGTGGGCAAAACAGCGGTAAACAGAGTCGATACGTGGCGAGGATCGCCGGTGAAAAAGGCGCGAAGTGGCCTGATAGATGACTGACGTCGGTGACGGTCCATATAGTGGGCTGTAGCCCTATACTCCTGATCAATTAAACGGAGGCTAAACATATCAGAGACATTACGTTTTTAGCAAAGATTTACGTTCCTTTGCAAAAACGTGAAAAGGCAGAATTTGTGTTGAGTAATTTCTGATTTTCGAAACCTAAATTACGGATCTTCATCACATAAATTATTTTTTCACTATCTAAAATAATTCGCGTAAGTCTGAGCTTTTTTAACTCTAACCCTTATCTGAATCGATTCGGTTCGCCAATACGATTCTCAGTACGTCTGCCTGGCAGAGGTATTAATGATAATAAAAGGAGGTAGCAAGTGACCATTGCTATTGTCATAGGCACACATGGTTGGGCTGCAGAGCAGCTACTCAAAACAGCAGAGATGCTGTTGGGCGAGCAGGAAAACGTCGGCTGGATCGATTTCGTTCCCGGTGAAAACGCCGAGACGCTGATTGAGAAATACACGGCTCAACTGTCGAAGCTGGATACCAGCAAAGGCGTGCTGTTTCTCGTTGATACATGGGGCGGCAGCCCGTTCAACGCTGCCAGCCGCATTGTCGTCGATAAAGAGCACTATGAAGTTGTCGCCGGGGTCAATATCCCGATGCTGGTGGAAACCTTCATGGCACGCGACGACAATCCGGCTTTTGATGAGCTGGTTGCCCTGGCGGTCGAAACCGGTCGCGAAGGCGTGAAAGCGCTGAAGGCACAGCCGGTTGAGAAACCCGTACCGGCGGCTGCCGCGGCACCGAAAGCCGCTGCCCCCGCAAAACCGATGGGCCCGAACGATTATATGGTGATTGGCCTTGCGCGCATCGATGACCGTTTAATTCACGGCCAGGTGGCAACGCGCTGGACCAAAGAGACCAACGTTCAACGTATTATCGTGGTCAGCGACGAAGTGGCCGCCGACACGGTGCGTAAAACCCTCCTCACCCAGGTTGCTCCTCCGGGCGTTACCGCGCACGTGGTGGATGTCGCCAAGATGATCCGCGTCTATAACAACCCGAAATATGCCGGTGAACGTGTGATGCTTCTGTTCACTAACCCGACAGACGTCGAGCGCATTGTTGAAGGCGGCGTGAAAATCACCTCCGTGAACATTGGTGGTATGGCTTTCCGTCAGGGCAAAACGCAGGTCAACAACGCGATTTCAGTCGATGCGAAAGATATCGAGGCATTTAACAAGTTGAATGCTCGCGGTATTGAACTGGAAGCCCGTAAGGTTTCCACGGACCCGAAACTGAAAATGATGGATTTGATCGGCAAAGTTGGGAAATAAGCCCGCGCCGGTTTTTCACATAAAGATTATGCAATAGGAGAAGTACAATGGAGATTACCACTCTTCAGATTGTGCTGGTGTTCATCGTCGCGTGTATTGCGGGTATGGAATCCGTACTTGATGAATTTCAGTTCCACCGCCCTCTGGTGGCCTGTACGTTGATTGGCGCCGTTCTCGGTGATATGAAAACCGGTATCATCATCGGTGGTACCCTGGAAATGATCGCCCTTGGCTGGATGAACATCGGTGCGGCGGTTGCGCCCGATGCCGCGCTGGCGTCCATTATTTCAACCGTGTTGGTCATTGCCGGTCATCAAAGCATCGGTGCCGGTATCGCTCTGGCAATTCCGCTGGCCGCCGCAGGCCAGGTACTGACCATTATCGTTCGTACTATCACCGTGGCTTTCCAGCACGCGGCGGATAAGGCGGCCGAAAACGGCAACCTCACGGCGCTCTCCTGGATCCACGTCTCGTCCCTGTTCCTGCAGGCGATGCGTATCGCTATTCCGGCCGTTATCGTCGCTATCTCCGTAGGGACCAGCGAAGTTCAGGGCATGCTCAACGCCATCCCTGAAGTGGTCACCAGCGGTCTGAACATCGCCGGTGGTATGATCGTGGTGGTTGGTTATGCGATGGTCATCAACATGATGCGCGCAGGCTACCTGATGCCATTCTTCTACCTGGGCTTCGTAACCGCGGCGTTCACCAACTTCAACCTGGTTGCTCTCGGTGTGATTGGTGCGGTAATGGCAATTCTCTACATCCAGCTCAGCCCGAAATATAACCGCGTTGCGGGCGCCCCAGCGCAGGCTGCTGGTAATAACGATCTCGATAACGAACTGGACTAACAGGTGAGCGAAATGGTTGATATGACTAAAACTACCCCTGAGAAGAAACTCACTCCGGGTGATATTCGTGGCGTGTTCATCCGTTCTAACCTGTTTCAGGGTTCATGGAACTTCGAACGTATGCAGGCCCTGGGCTTCTGCTTCTCCATGGTACCGGCGATCAAACGCCTCTACCCGGAGAACAACGAAGCACGTCGCCAGGCGATTAAGCGTCACCTGGAATTCTTTAACACCCATCCTTACGTAGCGGCACCGGTACTGGGCGTTACCCTGGCGATGGAAGAGCAGCGTGCAAACGGCGCAGAGATCGACGATGGTGCCATCAACGGTATTAAAGTCGGTCTGATGGGTCCGCTGGCAGGCGTAGGTGACCCGATCTTCTGGGGTACCGTTCGTCCGGTCTTTGCAGCGCTGGGCGCGGGTATCGCGATGAGCGGCAGCCTGCTCGGTCCACTGCTGTTTTTCATCCTGTTCAATGCGGTGCGTCTGCTGACCCGTTACTACGGCGTGGCGTACGGTTACCGTAAAGGGGTGGATATCGTTAAAGATATGGGCGGCGGCTTCCTGCAAAAACTGACAGAGGGGGCGTCAATCCTAGGCCTGTTTGTGATGGGGGCGCTGGTTAACAAGTGGACGCACGTGAACATCCCGCTGGTGGTTTCAACCATCACCGGACAGGATGGACAAACCCGTGTGACCACCGTGCAGACCATCCTTGACCAGCTGATGCCTGGCCTGGTGCCGCTGCTGTTGACCTTCGCCTGTATGTGGCTGCTGCGTAAGAAAGTGAACCCGCTGTGGATCATCGTTGGCTTCTTCGTCATCGGTATCGCGGGCTACGCTGTCGGTCTGTTGGGCCTGTAAAGCTTTATGTTATACGCCGGGGGCTTGCCCCCGGTTTTTTTATCTGGAGGATGAATGACTGTCACGGACACCGTACTGGTTTTGTTTATTGTTGCCCTTCTGGCTTACGCGATCTATGACGAGTTCATTATGCCTCGCCGCCACGGCGAGACGCTGCTGACCCTTCCCCTCTTACGCCGTGGACGCATTGATGCGTTTATCTTCGCCGGTCTGGTGGTCATCCTGATTTACAATAACGTGACCAGCCATGGTGCAATATTAACCACATGGTTATTATGTGCGCTGGCATTAATGGCGATTTACCTGTTCTGGATCCGTTCGCCAAAACTCATTTTTAAAAAACACGGATTCTTCTTTGCCAATGTCTGGATAGAATATAACCGCATTAAAGAGATGAATTTATCTGAAGACGGGGTGCTGGTGATGCAATTAGAACAGCGCCGCCTGCTCATTCGGGTCAAAAATATAGATGACCTGGAAAAGATATACAAATTACTCATTAAAACTCAATGAGTTATATTTATAGCATCGGCTATATTCCGTGTTAACGTTGCTCACGAAATATAGCCATAGCTATATTCCATTCTTTTTATCCTTCCTATTTTTTAACGCTATTTTTACGAATAAATCTAAATGAAAATCGTTATCAACAAGATAATAAAATAATACCCCCCGCTGTTGTTGTTTTATATTCTCAAAATATGTTAAGGTTGCGCCCGTCGTTGGGGAGTAGCTAATTTCCTGTACTCAGGAAATGTACGTGTCAACATACTCGTTGAAAAACGTGGCGCGTACGGATCGTTTTCTGCACATCGTTGTGCGACGGTCAGGCGAGACCATAGATACATCAACTGCTGTTTACTGGGGGCAGTGATGTGTCATATGGATATCTCCCGGTCTGGACGCTTGTATGAACATCTCCGCCACCATTCTTCTCGCTTTCGGCATGTCCATGGATGCTTTTGCTGCTTCCATCGGAAAAGGTGCCACACTCCATAAACCAAAATTTTCTGAAGCGCTGCGCACAGGTCTGATTTTCGGTGCTATCGAAACCCTGACGCCGCTTATTGGCTGGGGCCTGGGTATGCTGGCCAGCCAGTTTGTACTGGAGTGGAACCACTGGATTGCGTTTGTGCTGCTGGTGTTTCTCGGCGGACGAATGGTGATTGAAGGATTCCGTGGCAACAGCGATGAAGATGAAGAGCCTCAGCACCGCCACGGTTTCTGGCTGCTGGTCACCACCGCCATTGCCACCAGCCTTGACGCGATGGCCGTCGGTGTTGGTCTGGCCTTCCTGCAGGTGAATATCATTGCCACCGCGCTGGCCATTGGTTGCGCCACACTGATTATGTCCACCCTGGGCATGATGGTTGGCCGTTTTATCGGCCCGCTGCTGGGTAAGCGAGCCGAGATCCTGGGCGGGATCGTGTTAATCGGTATTGGTGCCCAGATACTCTGGGCACACTTCGCGGGTTAACCTTCGCGCTGCCAGCAGTGGATGCTGAAATCCGTCTGGCAGCGAAACGTAGCCTGTGCAGCCAGCGTCTCCCGGACAGCCGGTTTTGCCCGCCAGGCAAACGGCGTCATTTGCAGTAACGCCACGGCTTCATCCCCTGTCAGATCCATCTCATACGCTACGGTTTCTTCCTGCCTGAGCACAAAACCAGCCAGTTGTTCTGAATGGGGAGCATGCAGGCGAACCTCGTCATAAATCAGCCCTTTCAGCTCCATCAGATGACGTGGTCCTGGCGTGACGGTTATCACCCACCCGCCGGGTTTCACCACCCGGGCCAGCTCTTCTGCCTTACAGGGAGCATAAATACGCACAACGGCATCCATGCTGGCATCTTCAAACGGCAGCCGGTGGCTTGAGGCCACGCAGAACATCACCCCCGCGTAGCGTTTTGCCGCTGCGCGAATCGCCGCTTTCGACACGTCCAGACCCGTCGTCTGCGCGCCCTTCCCGGCGGCAATCTCGGCAAACCTTGCGGTGTAATACCCTTCACCACAGCCGATATCCAGCAGAGCGGAGGCACTCTGCGTCAGCGTGTGGTCCAGCAGCTGAGCGACACTCTCTCTTAGCGGCTTGTAATGTCCGGCATCCAGAAAGGCACGTCGCGCCTGCATCATCTCTGCGCTGTCGCCCGGATCGCGGGAGCGTTTATGCTGCACCGGCAGAAGATTCACATACCCCTCTTTCGCCATATCAAACTGATGTCCCTGCGGACACGCATAACTTTTCTCAGAACGCGTCAGGCGCGCGTGACAAAGGGGGCAACTGAAGGGCATGACAACTCCGGGGCATAAATCAAAGGGCGAAGTGTACCGCTATTCGCCCCGTTATAAAACGCCAGGGTTAACGCATGACGATAAGGTGGCCGGAATCAGCCGGCAGGCCATCCGGTTTCACGTTCTCCAGGCGCAGCACATTCCCCATGATCTCACTGAAAACGGGCGCTGAAACGGCACCACCATAATAGGCACCGTTCTGCGGATCGTTTATGACTACCACCAGCGCAAAACGTGGGTCGCTGGCAGGCGCAACGCCTGCGGTATAGGCGACATACTTATCGACGTACTTGCCACTGTCATCAATCTTTTTCGCCGTACCGGTTTTGACCGCCACCCGGTAATCCCGTACGGCGGCCTTCACTCCTCCACCGCCCGGAAGCGCCACGCTTTCCATCATGTGTTCCACTTCATGGGCAATCTTTTCTGGCATGACTCTGTGGCCTATCACCGGCGGGTCGATACGGGTGATCGAGAGCGGGCGCTCAAGCCCATACCCGCCAATGGTGGCGTAGACATGGGCCAGTTGAAGGGGCGTCACCATCAGGCCGTAGCCGAAGGCAAAGGTTGCCCTGTCGAGTTGACTCCAGAATTTACGCTGCGGCAGTAACCCTGAGCTTTCGCCCGTTAAACCCAGCCCGGTATTGGTGCCAAAGCCAAAGTTCCGGTAGGTATCGATAAGATGCTGGATGGGCATCGCCAGAGAGAGACGGGAAACACCGGTGTCGCTCGATTTTTGCAGGATCCCGGTCATCGTCAGTTCCGGGTAGTAACCCACATCACGGATACGGTGACCGTCAAGAGTATACGGATGGGTATCAATGACGCTGTCCGGTTGCACCAGCCCCTGCTGCAATGCCGTCATCAGAACCAGCGGCTTAACGGTGGAGCCGGGTTCGAAGGTATCGCTAATGGCACGATTACGAAAATCGTTTAACGTTGCACCTTCACGGTTGTTTGGGTTGAAATCGGGATAGCTCGCCATGGCGAGTATTTCCCCTGTGGGGATATTGATCAGGACCGATGCACCCGACTCGGCTTTATTCCAGGCAACCGCATTATCAAGCGCGTCCTCGGTGATGGTTTGCAGACGCTCGTCAATGCTCAACTGGATATTATGCGCAGGAACGGGCGCCACTTCGGTCAGGTTTTCCACCACGCGTCCATAGCGGTCCTCCCTCACCTGCCGGACCCCGGCCTTCCCCATCAGCTGCGCGTTGAAGCTCTTCTCTACGCCTTCAATCCCCTGACCATCAATATTGGTAAAACCGATAAGGTTTGCGGCCACATGGCCTGCCGGATAAAAACGCCGGGACTCATCGCGCAAGTTGATGCCTGGCAAATTGAGTTTATCGATCCACTGCGCCTGAGCAGGATCCACCTGACGGGCAAGGTAAATGAAGCGCCCCTGTGGATTGCTGTTAATACGCGATGCCAGCGTGCTGAGGGAGAGATGCAGCGCGCTGGCCAGCGCCTGCCAGCGGTCATCAAACCCTACCCCACCTTTTGCCAGTACCGTTTTGGGGTCGGCCCACACGGCCCTGACGGGCACACTCACCGCCAGCGGACGGCCTTCACGGTCCATGATCATGCCACGCGGTGCATCAATCGCCACCTCACGCAGCGATCGCATATCTTCCTGTTTTACCAGATTGTCAGGTTTAATAATCTGCAGCCAGGCAACGCGTCCCAGTAAAAATGCCAGGCTGCAAAAAATAGCAAAACAGAGCAGAGCAAAACGTGCCGGGGTGAAACTGCCGGCACTCGGTATCATTTTCTTCTTCACCTGAACCCCAGGGCTGTTGAACAACGCCCTGATTTAACGGGAAAAGCCGCTGTGGAGGGGGGAAAACAGTGCTAATAATCTCGTAGCTTTGCAACAAGGTACTAACAGAGACAGGGATGGTAATATTTTGAAAGATAAGGCATATAAAAAAGCCCCGCGTTTGCGAGGCTTTATGTCTGAGATTGAAGTGCTACGCGCTTCAGTCAGCAGCGGTTCGATCAGATAGCAGTTACGTTAACTGCAGCTGGGCCTTTCTGGCCGTCCTGAATTTCGAACTCAACGTTCTGGCCTTCAGCCAGAGTTTTGAAGCCGTTACCCTGGATTGCAGAGAAGTGTACGAACACGTCTTTGCTGCCGTCAGCAGGAGTAATGAAACCAAAACCTTTAGACTCGTTGAACCACTTAACTTGACCTTTAATCTTTGCCATTTGCAAAATTCCTTAGAGTGTTTTCTTAGCCCGCAGGCATTGACTGAGATAAAACTGAGACATTACTGCTTGAGGCACTAATATAAGGTTCGGCAGAGAAGCGGTATTCAACGACAACGTGTTTACTCAGGACTTCTTTACTGAAAATGCCACACATAAACAGAACTGTACCTCGTTTGACCCAAAACGTGTTATCACACACTATGTTTAATATGGCAAGCCATTTTTAAACATGTCTCGATCCGCCGCACAAATTCGAACACAGCCTGTAAGGATTTGCACATTTATGCTTACCGCATACAAACCAGTCCTCGTCCTTATACAGACTCAACGTTGCTTTCACACCCGCTGTAATCAAAGACTTTTTTAACATAGCTCAATCATTACAATGCGTCCAGCAACCCACGAAAGAAAGCCGGAAACAGTGATTGATTTAGAACATTTTGTGAAAAGTTATGCTCAAATCATTGTAACGCAACTGTATTGTTACAAAGAAAATACACAGCTAATAAGCCCAGCGCAACTGGGTTAAAAATCACCAGATAATAAAAACGTTATGCACCAAAATAATGAAATTTTTATGACTCTGCCTCAAAAGAAGGCAAGCAAAACGTTTCGATAAAAATAAAACATTAGATAGTGGCTTTAATAGCAGAATATATGCAACAAATCATCGCTTCGCTTACAAGGATAAATATTCACCAATTTTCAGTATCCTGAAGGAATTATTAACCGGTGCTAAATTAACAAGCGCGTCAGTTAACTCTCTGACAGGTTCATCCAGTGATTCATCCGCCAGTTCAAACACGCCCCAGTGAATGGGAAAGGCTAAGGGACTTCCCAGCTGCTGCCACAGTGCGACGGCAGATTGCGGATCCATATGGTGTACCGCCATGAACCATCTTGGTGCATAGGCGCCAATGGGCAACGCGGCGGCGTCGATCTTGCCCAATCGTTCCGGGATCAAAAGCAGCTCCGGAGAGTAGCCCGTATCGCCGCTAAACCAGAAACGGCGGTGTCGCCCCTCAAAGACCCAGCCACACCACAGAGAGCGATTGCGGTTCCAGAATGTTCGCATGCTCCAGTGCTGTGCCGGAACGGCGGTCAGGGTTATCCCCTGCCAGGTGATACTCTGCCACCAGTCCAGCTCAACGATGCGCCTTGCTCCCCGGCGGCGAAACCACTGTGCAAGTCCTAACGGCACGAAGAAACTGACGTCGGGAAAGCGCTTCAGGATACGGCGAACGGTCGCGTCATCAAGGTGATCGTAATGATTGTGGGAGATAACCACTGCATCAAGCTGCGTGAGTTGTTCCACAGAGAGAGCGGGAGGCGTTCTGCGCAGGGGCCCCAGGAACGGTACGGGAGAGGCGCGTCGGGAAAATACCGGGTCGGTGAGAAGAGTATTGCCGTCCATTTGCAGCAGCATACTCGCATGCCCCAGCCACCATACCCCATCTTCATGAGGTTGATTAAGCGACACGGGCTGCCACCACTGGCGGATAAAGTCGTCATAACCGAGCGCAGGAGGTTTGGGCAAACCGGCTTCTTTACGCGCTTTACGCCAGCGCTCAAGGTCGCCGGGCTGATGCCCAACGGGACAGGTATTCTGAAAACCGTTCGGCGTGTGATGCTTCAGGGAGGCGTCATACCAGGGATTTTTCCAGACCACAACCACCTCCCAGGTCAGAAAGATTAACGCTCTGCCACCAGACGGATAAAATCGTCTTTGTCGTCGCTCTCTTCCGCAGCAGCCTCTTTCGCCGTTTCTTTCTCTTCCGGTTCGTTAGCCTCACACAGACGGCGTAACAGCGCATTCTGACGCTTTTGCTGATCGAGCAGCGCTTCCAGCAGTTCGATCTGCTCGTTCGTCCGGGAGCTCGCACGGTTCACGAAAAACCAGATGACAAGTCCCACCAGCAAAACAACGACAGAAACCATCAGGGATGCCATATTCAGCAGCCCTGAATTCAGTAACTCACCCATTTCACCACCTCAATAAAAACACGCATTTTACCACTGGCGCGAAGGAAGGAAATCACCTTAAGAAAAAATGCCTGTTACCACGGAATAAACTTATTGATTGCGCAAACGCCGCTAAAAAACTGTACATCCTGATCGCACATCACATTGATCGTCTGCGTCCACAACACCACGCATGCAATCAGCACGATAACCAGAATTACCCAGCGTATTTTTTTCACTCCACACTCCGTCTTAACACCTGTTGCATACAGGTTATCACGGTTATCTTAAACAAGGACTAACTGTAACGCCTGTAAGCCCTTTTCAGAATCATGCACTTGTTTCATAGAGTAAACCGTTTAGTCTTGAGGCATGACAACAAAGATAAAGAGGCAATGATGCATTTAATCATTCGAACAATTATTGCACTGGCCGTAGTATGGATTGGCCTTTTATTAACCGGATATGGCGTGCTTGTGGGGAGCACCGAAAACGCTGCTGGATTAGGTATCCAGTGTAAATACCTGACTGCCCAGGGAATGAGCACCGCCCAGTACCTGCATTCTGATAGCGGGATCATCGGGTTAACCAACTGCCCGGTCCTGCGTAAAACTTCCGTCGTCATTGATAACGGTTAATTACCCTTTTTTACGACCGATAAAAAACGCCGCAATGTCTGCGGCGTTTTTTCATGCTGAGAGGGGGTTAAAACGGATACGCGTTATAGCCCATCTGCTCAGAAATCTTACGCGCGGCGGTATGAAGAATAGCAACATACTCATGCAGACGCTCTTCTGAGAAGCGCAGCGTCGGGAAGGAGATACTCAAGCCCGCAATCACCACACCAAAGCGGTCAAATACCGGCACACCAATGCAGCGCAGCCCTTCTTCCTGCTCTTCGTTATCTTCGCCGTAGCCCTGCTCACGTACCTTATCAAGCACCGTCAGCAGTTCGTCCGTGCTGGTGATGGTACGCTGGGTACTGCGTTTGTACTCCACCCCATCCAGAATCTGCTTCACTTCTTCACGGTCACGCCAGGCCAGCAGAACTTTGCCGATAGCCGTGCTGTATAACGGATTGCGACGCCCAATGCGAGAGTACATGCGCAGGTTATACATTGAGTCAATTTTATGGATGTAAACAATGCTGTCTTCATCCAGAGCACCCAGGTGAATGGTTTCTTTGGTCAGACGAGAGAGCTCACGCATCTGGATATCTGCACTACGCACCAGGTCAACGTTTTGCAGCGCACGGGCACCTAATTCGAACAGTTTCAGCGTCAGAGAATATTTTTCAGACTCGCCTTCCTGCGCGACATACCCCAGTGACTTCATGGTTTGCAAAAAGCGATAAACGGTGCTTTTCGACATCATCACACGCTGCGACAATTCTGTAATACCAATTTCACGCTCTTCTCCGAGCGCCTGCAGGATGCCAAACACCTTCAGCACGGAAGAAACAGAATCGGGTTGTTTATCCAAATCTGCAATTGCCATTCATCACCTCATAGAGAGTGTTTTATAAAAATCAGAACCGGTTTTTATTATAAATTCCCGTCATGCCTGCTGCAATCAATCCGCGTTTACTTCGTTACAAATCTGCGACATAAAGCGGTTGTAACAGTGCTAAAATAGTTACCCTGAGAATAATTTCACACTGAGCTATTCATCCCACATGGAAAAAAAACTGTCCGATGGCCTGCCTTTACCCCAGCGGTATGGCGCTATCGCTACGATTATCATCGGTATTTCAATGGCCGTGCTCGACGGCGCGATTGCCAATGTTGCCCTGCCCACCATTGCCAGCGATCTGCATGCCTCACCCGCCAGCTCAATCTGGATTGTTAACGCTTATCAGATAGCGATCGTGATTTCACTGCTCTCGTTTTCGTTTCTGGGCGATATGTTTGGCTACCGGCGGGTGTATCAGTGCGGTCTGGCTGTGTTTACCTTAACCTCCCTGTTCTGCGCCCTCTCTGATTCACTGCATATGCTGACGCTGGCCCGCATTGCGCAGGGTTTTGGCGGCGCGGCGTTGATGAGCGTTAATACCGCGTTGATTCGCTTAATTTATCCTCAGCGCCATTTGGGGCGCGGAATGGGAATAAACTCCTTTATTGTGGCGGTATCCTCGGCCGCCGGGCCCACCATTGCGGCGGCTATACTGTCTGTCGCCTCATGGCAATGGCTGTTCGCCATCAATGTGCCGCTGGGTATGGTGGCCATTTTCTTTGCCTTGCGCTATCTGCCGGGGAACGGCCCCAAAAGCACCATGCCTCGTTTTGATATCGCCAGTGCGGTGATGAATGCGCTGACCTTTGGCCTGCTGATTACGGCTCTGAGCGGCTTTGCGCAGGGTCAATCACTCCTGCTGACCGTCGCAGAGGTTGCTGCTCTGCTGATCATTGGCTACTTCTTTGTTCGCCGCCAGCTCGCTTTGCCTGTGCCGTTACTGCCGGTGGATCTGCTGCGTATTCCACTTTTTTCGCTCTCAATATGCACCTCCATCTGTTCGTTCTGCGCCCAGATGCTCGCCCTCGTCTCTCTGCCCTTTTTCCTGCAGAGCGTAATAGGACGTTCGGAAGTAGAGACTGGACTGCTGCTGACCCCATGGCCGCTGGCAACGATGGTGATGGCACCGCTGGCAGGTTATCTCATAGAGCGCGTGCATGCCGGATTACTGGGCGCGCTGGGGCTGGCGGTCATGGCGGCGGGTCTGTTTGCGCTGGCGCTGCTTCCCTCGCAACCTACGGATCTGGATATTATCTGGCGTATGATCCTCTGCGGTGCCGGTTTTGGCCTGTTCCAGTCGCCGAACAACCACACCATTATCACCTCCGCACCGCGCCACCGCAGTGGAGGAGCCAGTGGCATGTTGGGTACCGCGCGCCTGCTGGGGCAAAGCACCGGTGCGGCGCTGGTCGCCCTGATGTTCAACCTCGCCGGGCAGTATGGTAATCACCTTGCACTCCTCACCGCAGGCGCACTTGCCACCCTTGCCGCGATCGTCAGCGGCCTGCGCGTCACACAGCCAAGCGTACAGGCATAAAAAAGCCGGGCGGAGTTACCTCCGCCCGGCTCAGACTGCATCTTCAGCGTTACTTCAGGTATTCCCCGCTACGCAGCGCTTCAATACGTTTATCCAGCGGCGGGTGAGACATAAACAGCTCGCTCAACGATTTTGATTTACCGTTGATGCAGAATGCCATCATGCTGTTCGCTTCCTGCGGCTCGTAGCTGGTTTTCAGACGCTGCAGGGCAGCAATCATCTTCTCACGACCTACCAGTTTCGCAGAGCCGGCATCCGCGTGGAATTCACGGTGACGGGAGAACCACATGGTGATGATGCTGGCCAGAATGCCGAACACCAGCTCCAGAACCATCGATACCGCGAAGTAGATCAGCGGGTTACCGTTGCTCTCTTCACCTTCATCGCGGTTTCCACCCATAAAGCCAGCGGCAATCTGCGCCAGAATACGGGAAATAAAGATCACAAAGGTGTTCACCACGCCCTGAATCAGCGTCATGGTTACCATGTCACCGTTCGCAATATGGCTGATTTCGTGCGCGATAACCGCTTCGGCTTCGTCACGGCTCATGTTCTGCAGCAGCCCGGTACTTACGGCAACCAGCGACGCATCGCGACGGGCACCCGTAGCAAAGGCATTGATGTCCGGCGCATGGTAAATGGCAACCTGCGGCATGGCGATCCCCGCCTGCTTAGCTTGCTGCGCCACCGTATTCATCAGCCACTGCTCCATATCGTTGCGCGGCTGTTCAATGACCTCACCACCTACCGATTTCAGCGCCATCCACTTCGACATCAGAAGTGAAATAAAAGAGCCACCAAAACCAAACAGCAGCGCCATAATCAACAGACCCTGAACGCTACTCGACTGAATTCCTGTCAGGCTTAGCACCAGCCCGAATACCACCATTACCGCCAGGTTGGTGAGCAGGAAGAGCGCGATTCGCATCATAATTTTCTTTTAACCTCAGTTTAACAAAACGCACTATGCGATTACCCACATCGTATGGGTATTGTGGCTATTTTCAAGCATACGAAGGGCGTAAGTCACCAGAAAGACACAACTTTACACAATTGGAAATCTGCCTGACGGAAGGATGCAGAACAAAAAGAAACAGGCACAATTTCTTGTGCCTGTTGGGGATTATTTTGCCGGAGCGGGTTGCTCGGCGGGCCTGGCTTTTTCGAGTTTCGCCAGGTCAAGAGCGATATGTACCGTCTCGTCCAGGTACGGATCCGGCTCCTGGTAATCTTTTGGCAGATCGTCCAGTTTCTTGAGCAACGGTTTACCTTCACGTTTGAAGCGATCGTTGATACGCGCCAGACGCGTTGCGTCATCCTCATTGTTCTCTTTCTCACGCTGAGCGTAGTTCAGAGAAACAATATTCCGTTTTTCTTTCAGGGCATTAAAGCGGGCAATGTCCTTCATGATGTACTGGAATTCAGGATCTTTCGCGATGCGTTCGTTGTGGTCTTTCAGTAGCTCCGGACCAAACTGGGTCATATCACCGGCTTTCACGTAAGTCGCGGCATTGATGCTATCCCACGGCAACGCGTTATCTTCAAACTTCTCACCGGTTTCCGTCTCTTCCGTGCCTGTCGGCATCATGATGTCTGGCGTCACGCCCTTACGCTGCGTACTGCCGCCGTTCACACGATAGAATTTCTGAATGGTGTACTGAACAGACCCCAGCGCAGGCCATTCCGGACGCAGCATCTGATCGTAAATACGATTCAGAGAACGATACTGCTGGACGGTACCTTTACCGAACGTCGGCTCACCCACGATCAGCGCGCGACCATAGTCCTGCATTGCAGCGGCAAAGATTTCTGACGCTGACGCACTGAAGCGATCGACCAGCACCACCAGCGGGCCTTTGTAGTAAACCACGCCATCATTGTCGGCATCTTCACGCACTTTACCGTTGTTATCGCGCACCTGCACGACCGGGCCAGACGGGATAAACAGGCCAGACAGAGAGACAGCTTCTGTCAGCGCCCCACCGCCGTTGCTGCGCAGATCGATGATCACGCTGCTGACGTTCTGCTTCTCAAGCTTCTGCAGCTGCACTTTCACGTCATCGGTCAGCCCTACGTAGAAGCCAGGGATATCAAGTACACCCACCTTCTCTTTACCAACGGTTTTCACCGACATTTTCACCGCGCGGTCTTCAAGACGAATACGCTCGCGGGTCAGGGTTACGATACGGGTTTTGGTGCCTTTCCCGGCAGGCAGAATTTCAAGACGAACTTTGCTGCCTTTCGGACCTTTGATCAGCGCAACCACATCGTCCAGACGCCAGCCGATGACATCAACCATGTTCTGCCCGGTTTGGCCTACACCGACAATGCGATCGCCTACGCTTATCGCTTTGCTTTTTGATGCCGGGCCACCCGCAACCATGGAGTTGATCACCGTGTAATCGTCGTCCATCTGCAGCACCGCGCCGATACCTTCCAGAGACAGGCTCATTTCGGTATTGAACTGTTCGGTGTTACGCGGGGAGAGATAGTTCGTATGCGGGTCGATTTCGTGGGCAAAGGCAGTCATTGCCAGCGAGAAAACATCTTCGCTGTTGGTTTGTGCCAGACGACGAATGGCAAACTTGTAACGGCGCGTCAGCGTGTCACGGATCTCTTTCTCATCTTTGCCAGTGAGCTTGAGGCTCAGTTCGTCGTACTTCACTTTGCTGTCCCACAGGGCGTTCAGCTCGGCTTCGTCTTTCGGCCAGGGCGCTTTGCTGCGGTCCAGATTAAAGGTGTCGTTGCCGGTGAAGTCCATCGGACGTTCCAGCACTTTCAGCGCATATTGATAACGTTCAAAGCGGCGCTTTTGTGCCAGGTTATACAGATCGTAGAACAGATCCAGCTTGCCGGAACGCAGCTCATCACCGACGTCGGATTTACGTTTGGCGAACTGCTCGACATCGCTGGCGAGCAGTACGTTATGGCTGTAATCCAGCAAGTTCAGATAGCGGTCGAAGATTTTGGCCGAAAAGGCCTGATCGAGATCGAACTGACGATAGTGCGAACGGGTGAAGCGTGACGTCACACGCTCGCTCACCGTCGCGTGCTGCGTCTCTTCCTTGAGAACCGGAATTTGATCAACACGCGTAATATCGTCCACTGCGAAAGCATGACCTGTTATGGCAAACAGGCCCGCCAGCGCGGTGAGCTTAAAAAAAGTGTTCATGCCAGGCTTGGCCTCCGTTTCAGAACAACAAGTGTTCTGCGCGTACAATCATTGACATACCAGAAGTCAGCTGTACACGAACGCCATCTTTGGTGATTTCCATAACGGTGGCGTCCATTGCATTGTTACCCGCTTTTACCTTCAGTGCCTGACCGACGCTCAGGGCGTTGATGTCTGAAACCGGAGTGTGGCGCTGCTCTTCACGAGGCGCGCGCGGGGCTTTAGCTGCTGGTTTGTCAGCACGCGGTTTGCGATCGTTATTTTCGTTGCGACGCGGTGCAGGACGCGGTTTACGCTCACGACGAGGCGCTTCTTCCTGGCCGTTTGCCGCAGCGGCTTCACGTTTTTTCGCCTGCTGTTCTGCACGTTGTGCCTGAACGCGTGCTTTGGCTTCTTCAAGCTGCTTACGTGCATGCTCGACGTGCTGCTCGTCCAGCTCACCACATGGGTTGCCGTCAAGATCCACGCGAGTCGCGCCCGGTTTGATACCGTACAGGTAACGCCAGCTCGAAGTATAAAGACGTAAGGCGGAACGCAGCTGAGTTTTGCTGAGGTTCATTTCCCCCTCAACGCGTGCTACCAGATCCTGAAAAATACCGACTTTCAGGGGACGAGCTTCGCCTTCAGCGCTGAAGCACTGTGGGAAACGCTCGGCCAGAAATGCGATAACTTCTTTACTGCTATTCAACTTAGGTTGATTTTCCATGAAATTTCCTGATTACAACGGACGTTGCCAACAAGCGCAGGCATGAACAGGCGTCATTATAATGACGCTATCAGTAAATGCTACGTTATCCGTTGATTATCCTGCGACGCTCGCAAAGAATTTTTGATAATCGGTTGCTGCAAGAACGTTTTCCAGATTCGCCACCAGCTCGCGCAGCCCCTGTTCGTCCTCGATTGTAAAGCGACTGAAGACCGTACTGTCGATGTCCAGAACGCCAATAATCTGATTTTTTACCACCAGCGGCAGCACGATTTCAGAATTACTGGCGGCATCACAGGCAATGTGCCCGTCAAACGCATGCACATCTTCCACACGCTGTACCTGATTCTCGGCGACTGCCGTGCCGCAGACGCCCCGGCCGACCGGAATGCGCACGCAGGCCAGTTTGCCCTGAAACGGCCCCAGCACCAGCGTTTCACCTTCCAGAAGATAAAAACCGGCCCAGTTCACGTCAGAGAGACGTTCAAACAGCAATGCGCTAGTATTTGCCAGAGTGGCTAAGAAGCTGGTCTCACCCGCCATCAATGCCTTAAAATCGCGGTTCAGATCCGCGTAGAATTCTGTTTTGTTCATTCTTCAATCACTTAGTTGTCTTACAAAATTACCGCATAGCCTATTAAAATAAGCATTAAATGCGCTCATGCTCAAGATGAATCCATTCATGAGTTATTATAACTTTCAACAATACCTATTTGTGCGCAACTGATGGCCTTAAAAACAACCAAAATCACGCCGACAAAAAAGATAACTGTCCATACGGTAAGCGCAGCTTTGCCTCGTGCACATTATCAGCGTTGCCCCCAGTGCGATACGCTTTTTATGTTGCCGAAAATGAAATCGCATCAAAGCGCCTTTTGTCCCCGCTGCGACGCCAAAATTCGTGACGGCCGCGACTGGTCATTAACCCGTCTCGCCGCCATGGCGGTCACCATGCTGCTGTTGATGCCCTTTGCCTGGAGCGAGCCGCTGCTGAAGCTCTACCTGCTCGGCGTGCGCATTGATGCCAACGTGCTGCAGGGGATCTGGCAGATGACGCGCCAGGGCGATCCGGTGACTGCAGCCATGGTGCTTTTCTGCACCGTTGGTGCACCGCTGGTGCTGGTCGCCGCCATTGCGTATCTCTGGTTCGGTAATATACTCGGCATGAACCTGCGCCCGGTGTTGCTGATGCTCGATAAACTCAAAGAGTGGGTGATGCTGGATATCTATCTGGTGGGCGTTGGCGTGGCCTCCATAAAAGTGCAGGACTACGCGTTTCTGCAACCGGGTGTCGGTCTCTTTGCGTTTATCTGTCTGGTATTGCTCAGTATCCTGACGCTGATCCATCTCAACGTTGAGCAGCTCTGGGAGCGATTTTACCCGCAGCGCCCCGCCACGCGCCCGGACGAAAATCTCCGGGTCTGTCTGGGCTGCCACTACACCGGGCTGCCCGATGCGCGCGGCCGCTGCCCACGCTGCCATATTCCCTTGCGACTGCGGCGCAACAATAGCCTGCAAAAATGCTGGGCCGCCCTCATCGCCTCGTTGATATTCCTGCTTCCTGCCAACATGTTGCCGATATCGATTATTTACGTGAATGGCGGGCGGCAGGAGGATACCATCCTCTCGGGCATTATCTCCCTTGCGCACAGTAATATTGGCGTGGCGGCAATTGTGTTTATCGCCAGTATTCTGGTGCCGTTTACCAAAGTGGTGGTGATGTTTACCCTGCTCATCAGTATTCACTTTAAATGTGAGCAAGGCTTACGTACCCGTATCCTGCTCCTGCGCTTCGTTACCTGGATTGGCCGCTGGTCGATGTTGGATCTGTTCGTGATTTCGTTGATGATGTCGCTGATTAACCGCGACCAGCTACTTGCTTTTACAATGGGACCCGCAGCTTTTTATTTCGGCTCTGCGGTGATATTGACTATTCTTGCTGTGGAATGGCTGGATAGCCGCTTACTTTGGGATGCACATGAGTCAGGAAACCCCCGCTTCGCCGACTGAAGCGAGAATTAAAACAAAACGCCGCATTTCGCCATTCTGGTTGCTGCCTGTCATCGCCCTGATGATTGCAGGCTGGCTTATCTGGACGAGCTATGAAGATCGCGGAAGTACCATCACCATTGATTTCCAGTCTGCCGACGGCATTGTGGCCGGACGTACCCCGGTGCGTTTCCAGGGGGTGGAAGTCGGTACCGTCCAGGATATCTCCCTTGGAAAAGGGCTGAATAAGATTCAGGTGCGGGCCAGCATCAAATCCGATATGCAGGACGCGCTGCGCAGCGAAACACAGTTCTGGCTGGTCACGCCAAAGGCCTCTCTGGCCGGGGTGTCCGGTCTGGATGCGCTGGTTGGCGGGAACTATATCGGTATGATGCCGGGTAAAGGTGAGCCACAGGATCACTTTGTGGCGCTTGATACGCAGCCCAAATATCGTCTCAATAACGGGGATCTGATGATCCACCTGCAGGCGCCGGACTTAGGGTCACTCAACAGCGGCTCGCTGGTGTACTTCCGTAAAATCCCGGTGGGCCGGGTGTACGATTACGCCATCAACCCCAACAAGCAGGGGGTGACTATCGATGTGTTAATCGAGCGTCGCTTTACCAATCTGGTGAAAAAAGGCAGCCGTTTCTGGAACGTTTCCGGCGTGGACGCTGACCTAAGCCTCAGCGGTGCGAAAGTGAAGCTTGAAAGTCTGGCCGCGCTGGTCAATGGTGCCATTGCCTTTGACTCCCCGGAAAATTCCAGCCCTGCCGCCGCAGATGACACGTTCGGTCTGTATGCCGACCTGGCGCACAGCCAGCGTGGCGTGATCGTCAAACTTGCCCTGCCCGATGCCAAAGGATTAAAAGCCGGTTCTACGCCGCTGATGTATCAGGGGCTTGAGGTCGGTCAGCTCACCAAAATGACGCTCAATCCGGGCGGTTCCGTAACCGGGGAGATGACGGTTGACCCAAGCGTGGTGGATCTTCTGCGCGAAAAAACGCGTATCGAAATGCGCAGCCCGAAACTGTCCCTGAGTGATGCCAGCATCAGCAGCCTCCTGACAGGCAGTACCTTCGAGTTGATCCCCGGCGAAGGCCAGCCCAGCAATACCTTTGTGGTTGCCCCGGCGGATAAAGCCCTGCTGCAAAAACCCGGCGTGGTGACCATTACGCTGAACGCGCCGGAAAGTTACGGTATCGAAGCCGGTCAGCCGCTGATCTTACACGGCGTGCAGGTAGGCCAGGTGCTGGAGCGGTCGTTGTCGGAAAACGGTGTGAGCTTCTCCGCCGCAATCGATCCGCAATACAGCAATCTGGTGCATGGCGACAGCAAATTCGTGGTTAACAGCCGCGTAGACGTGAAGGTCGGGCTAGACGGCGTTGAATTCCTCGGAGCCAGTGCGAGCGAGTGGGTGAACGGCGGGATCCGCATCCTGCCGGGCAATAAAGGCCCCGTCCGCGACAGCTATCCGCTGTATGCCAATCTGGATAAAGCGATTGAAAACAGCATGAGCGATCTGCCGACCACCACGCTGACGTTAAGTGCGGAAACGCTGCCGGACGTTCAGGCAGGCTCGGTCGTGCTGTATCGCAAATTTGAAGTTGGGGAGGTCATTACCGTTCGCCCTCGTGCAGACGCCTTTGATATTGAACTGCACATCAAGCCGGAGTATCGCAAACTGCTTACCCCGAACAGCGTCTTCTGGGCGGAAGGTGGCGCAAAAGTTCAGCTTAACGGTAGCGGGCTGACCGTGCAGGCCTCCCCGCTCTCTCGCGCGCTGCGCGGGGCGATCAGCTTCGATAATCTGCCCGGCGCGGGCGGCAATATGCGCAAGGGTGACAAGCGTATCCTCTTCCCGTCTGAAACCGCTGCACGTGCGGTTGGCGGGCAGATTACCCTGCACGCCTTTGATGCCGGGAAGCTGGCGGAAGGAATGCCTATCCGCTACCTGGGCATTGATATCGGACAGATCCAGAAGCTGACGCTGATCACCGCCCGCAATGAAGTGCAGGCCACCGCGGTGCTTTATCCGGAATATGTGCAGACGTTCGCCCGTTCAGGCACGCGTTTCTCCGTGGTGACGCCGCAGATCTCGGCCGCGGGCGTCGAGCATCTCGACACCATCCTGCAGCCGTATATCAACGTCGAGCCTGGCCGTGGCAACGCGCGTCGTGATTTTGAACTGCAGGAAGCCACCATCACCGACTCGCGCTATCTTGATGGTCTGAGCATTGTGGTAGAGGTACCGGAAGCCGGCTCGCTTAACATCGGCACGCCAGTTCTGTTCCGCGGTATTGAAGTGGGAACGGTGACCGGCCTGACGCTCGGGACGCTCTCCGACCGCGTGATGGTGGCGTTACGCATCAGCGATCGTTACCAGCATCTGGTGCGGAATAACTCGGTGTTCTGGCTGGCCTCTGGTTATTCGCTGGACTTCGGCCTGACGGGCGGCGTGGTGAAAACCGGTACGTTCAACCAGTTTATTCGCGGCGGTATTGCTTTCGCCACGCCGCCGGGTACACCGCTGGCGCCGAAAGCACAGCCGGGCAAACACTTCCTGCTGCTCGAAAGCGAACCTAAAGAGTGGCGTGAGTGGGGAACCGCCCTGCCGCGTTAATCTCAGGGCTCCGGTGTCAACGCGCCGGAGCCTTTATGTTACACTGCGCACCTGAACTTTTCCCTGTGGTGTGCCCGTGGCTCAAAACTCCGTATATCTTCCTGAACAATTCCTGGCGCAGATGCGCGAGGCGCTTCCTTCTCACCTCTCGTTAGACGATTTTATCGCCGCCTGTCAGCGACCGTTACGCCGGAGTATTCGCGTCAACACGCTGAAAATCAGCGTCGCTGATTTCCTTGCGCTGGTATCACCTTACCACTGGCAGCTCACGCCCGTGCCGTGGTGTGAAGAGGGTTTCTGGATCGAACGGGAGGACGAAGCGTCACTGCCGCTGGGCAGCACCGCCGAGCATTTGAGCGGTCTGTTTTATATTCAGGAAGCCAGCTCAATGCTGCCGGTTGCTGCGCTGTTTGCCGATGGCAACGCGCCTGAACGGGTCATGGATGTGGCTGCCGCACCCGGTTCAAAAACCACGCAGATTGCCGCCCGCATGGCTAACCGCGGGGCCATTCTCGCCAATGAGTTTTCAGCCAGCCGCGTGAAGGTGCTGCATGCCAACATCAGCCGCTGCGGCATTCAGAATGTTGCCCTGACGCATTTCGACGGACGCGTGTTTGGCGCCGCCCTGCCGGAAGCGTTTGACGCCATACTGCTGGACGCTCCCTGCTCCGGTGAAGGCGTGGTACGCAAAGATCCCGATGCGCTAAAAAACTGGTCAGTTGAAAGCAACCTCGACATTGCCGCAACGCAGCGCGAACTGATCGACAGCGCGTTTCATGCCCTTCGTCCAGGCGGAACGCTGGTTTATTCCACCTGCACGTTAAACCGTGATGAAAACGAAGAGGTCTGCCTGTGGCTGAAAGCGCAATACCCCGATGCGGTTGAGTTTCTGCCACTGAATGACTTATTTGCCTCTGCTGAAGACGCCATCACCCCGGAAGGTTTCCTCCACGTATTCCCGCAGATTTATGACTGCGAAGGTTTTTTTGTCGCCCGTCTGCGTAAAACTGCCGCCATCGCACCACTGCCCGCGCCAACATTTAAGGTCGGTAATTTCCCCTTCACACCGCTGAAGAGCCGTGAAGCAGAGCAGGTCACCACCGCAGCCCGCAAAGCCGGACTGAACTGGAATGACGATCTTCACCTCTGGCAGCGCGATAAAGAGATTTGGCTTTTCCCGGCGAACATCGAACCGCTTATCGGCAAAGTTCGTTTTTCCCGAATCGGGATCCGCCTGGCGGAGGTGCATAACAAGGGCTATCGCTGGCAGCACGAGGCGGTCATTGCCCTTGCCGGCACGGCTAACACCTTCGCGTTGACGCATCAGGAAGCTGAAGAGTGGTACCGGGGGCGCGATGTGTATCCGGAAACGGCCCCTTCTCAGGATGACGTTGTGGTGACGTACCAGGGATACCCGCTGGGACTGGCAAAGAAAGTGGGTTCGCGTCTGAAAAACAGCTATCCACGCGAACTGGTGCGCGATGGTCGCCTGTTTACCGGTAACGATCGCGCCGACTAAAAAAAGCGCACTTTTTTACTGGCGATTTTGCTCTCCTTGTCTACGATCAAAAATGGATGGCTGTACTGGTCATACCAGATTTTGACAACACACCCGGAGAGCATTATGACGAAAACCAGCGTGCGAATTGGCGCTTTTGAAATCGACGACGCAGAGTTGCGCGGCGAAACCCAGGGCGAACGAACGTTAAGTATTCCCTGCAAATCCGACCCGGATTTGTGTATGCAACTGGATGCCTGGGATGCCGACACCAGCGTTCCGGCAATCCTTGATGGCGAACATTCCGTCCTTTACCGCGAGCATTACGATAGTAAAACCGATGCCTGGGTCATGCGTCTTGCCTGACCAGAGAGAACCCGCCCGAAGGCGGGTTATTTATTACTGCAGCTGCGCCAGCGTGAAATAGCCGTCAAACACCGCGCCGGTATCAATGTAGTGCAGGTTGTCAAAATCATATCGCTTATCCAGCGGCGTATGACCAAACCAGAAGTGATCCGCCCCGCGAATTCCCTGCCCTTTTCCTGCCATAAACCCCATTAGCCGATCCCGATCCCACAGCACCCGCTCAGCGCTCACCGGCTGCTGCCAGCGATATTCCGCTGCCGGATAGTCAGCATGAGCAATGACATTCAGGCCGTTTGTGCAGGTTATCTCAATAATCAGCGGCAACTGTCGGCTCGCTTCTAACAGGGTCAGCGCCTGCTGCTGTTGCGAATCATCAAGCTGCGAGAACCAGCTTCCACCATTCATCAACCAGAGCGCAAAGTCGTTATTTTCCACGCTGTCGATTGCCATTTGCTCATGGTTCCCCCGGACTGCGCGAAACCATTTTTCATTGATCAGTTGCAGACACTTAACGCTGTCAGGGCCACGATCAATCAAATCCCCAACGGAAATCAGCAAATCCTCATAAGGATTAAAACGGCGGCGTTTCAGTTCGTCCAAGAGCCACTGATAGCAACCGTGTATATCGCTCACAACCCAGACGTGACGCCACTTTCCACCATCGATTCGCTGATACATAAGGCCTCCCTGAATAAGTATAGCTGCATCAGAAAATGCAAATATCAGCGCCGGGCATCACAAAGCCAAACAAACGCTAAACCAAACGGAAATAAACCTTCCCGCGCTATTAATCCCTTTTTATCGGGCCTTTAAAATAAGCGCTAAATAAAAGAGAGGTTTCAACGTGTCCAATACTCACCTGCATAACGATGTGCTCTATCCGCATCGTACACATATTATTTCCGACCTGGTCAACGGAAGATGCGTTCCGGGCCCCATCTGGAAAAAGCGTGAGTATCGGCTGAAATTCCTGTTACGCTCGCTTCTGTTCTGGTCTTCTACCCGACGCATGCTTGAGGCACTCTCTGGCCGGGATGACTTTGATCGACTGCTGGCCGCGCAAATCACGTTACCCAGTAAAACCCACCGCCAGTACTTGATGCGCAGCCTGAATGCCGGCGACCGTGCTGACGCGATCGTCAGCCACTACCACTGGATTGATGGTCTGAAAGACCCCCTACTCGCCCATGCACTGACCAGCTCTCAGGAGCAGCCTGTCGTGCAGTTCAGGGCTAAAAATGAGGTGCTCTATACCGTCAACGCCTCCTCCGCTCACAAAGCCGAGCGCGAAGGTGAAAGCACACTGTGGCTGCGCGATGACGAGAATACCTTGCTCGCAAGCCTGACCTTCACTGTTGCGCACAGCGCGGGACAACGGGTACTGGTGATCGGCGGTCTTCAGGGGCCTCGCCGTGGCGTCACGCGCGATGTGATAAAACAGGCTACCCGCGCCTGCCACGGTCTGTTCCCAAAACGCGTACTGATGGAAGTGATTTTCCAGCTGGTCGCACAGTCAAACATCCGCGCCATCTATGCCGTCAGTGATGAGGGCCATGTTTTCCGCGCGTTGCGTTATCGCCTGAGCAAAGGCCGTCATTTCCACGCCAGCTACGATGAGTTTTGGGAAACCCTGGACGGTAAGAAACGCTCGACCTTCTGCTGGCAGTTGCCACTTGAGATGGCGCGCAAATCCCTGGACGAGATTGCCAGTAAGAAACGGGCAGAATATCGCCGCCGCTTTGAGCTGCTTGATGAAATTAAAACGGCCATTAACGCCCGCTTTTAACCCTGCGTCTTGCTTTTGCCAACCACACACAAAAATTTAACAAAACCGTCAAAAAGGGCTGGACTTCCGCCTGCCGTAGTGTGGTATGGTTGAAGGCGGTTCACTGGAAGTGTCCCTTCTGAGAGAGTCGATAAGTGGATTTTGTCGTTACTTTCAATCAGATAAAAAGAGACCGAATACGATTCCTGTATTCGGTCCAGGGAAATGGCTCTTGGGAGAGAGCCGTGCGCTAAAAGTTGGCATTAATGCAGGCTAAGTCGCCTTGCCTTTTAAGAATAGATGACGACGCCAGGTTTTCCAGTCCACAGCTAAAGCGGCCGGAAAAAAAGCGTCAAAACATCAATAAATATGAAAAACCGCAGTGCTTTCGCAAGCCACTGCGGTTTTTTTTACTGGAAACCGAAAGCTAGCAGAGCTTGTCAGCCCGTTCGATAAACGGCGCCAGGCTCATTTTCTGCCCCGGGCTGGACGGGTCGTCAATCTGGATAACGCTGATGGGCTGTCCGCTGCTCTTACCGCTGGCGACCTGCTGTTCGGCCGCGTCGTTTAACGGGTATTGCACCAGCGTGCTTGGGTTGATGGCATACAGCGCATGACCCGGACGGCAGGTCAGCATCACCTCTTCACGATTGAACGCCCATTTATCCTTACCCACTTCAAAACGGCTGACGGTAATAACCTGTGGTGCCGCCAGTGCGCTACCCGTGCAGGCCAACAATAAGAGAGAAAGTACTGTCTTTTTCATATGCTTTTTAACCTTGTCAAAAGGGTTCCCAGGTCGCGAACAGGCTGACTGTTGCCAGCACCAACGCCCCCAGCACCACCTCTGCCAGTGTCATCCTGATAAAAATCTGTTGTTCGCGCCCGATGTTGGCACCAAACCGTGGCACCAGAAAATACCGATTCACCAGCGCAATTACCACCATCAATGCCACCAGCGCACATTTGAACAACAATAGTTGCACGTAGCCCGTGTGCCAGGGCAGCGTAATGCCCAGAATAAAGAGCCCATTGATCGCGCCGGTAAGCACTACCCCCGCTACGGCATAATGCCCCACGCGAGAGAAGCGCATCATGGTGTAAATTGCCGCAACCCGCCAGCGCCCTTTCGCCAGATGCATGCAATACAGCAGCGGCAGGAGACCGCCAACCCAGGTGGCGGCACAGAGCAGATGCAGAGCGTGATTGATACGCTGTAACGCCCCCGCTGCACCGTCGTTCATTGCCGCATGCCCTACGCCTGCCAGCAGGACAAATTGCCCCATGGCGAGCAGCAAGAGGCGCGATCCTTTCTGGGGCGCAAGCCAGGCGACACAGGCCGCAATTGCGCCCAGGATAATTTGCCACAGCCACACGCTACCAAACTGCGTTGCCAGCACGCTCTGCCAGACGTTCGGGTTAAACACGTCTGCCCAGCCGTTACCCATGAGCCCCGCCTGAATCATGAACATCAGCATGGCTGACGTCAGACTGACCAGCGCCGCAATCTGCTGCTGCACCTGAAAACGACAGGACATCAGACGGTACAAAGAAGACGGCGCGAACCAGACGCTATACAGCGCATTACCAAAAATCAGCATCAGCGCGCCGAAATGGATAAAGCGCAACCCCACGTAGATGAAGGCCAGCATATTATTTCACGCTGAAGCGATAGCTGCCTTTGGTTTTGTGACCATCTACCGAGACCACATGCCAGTCAACCTGGTACGTGCCGGTCACCAGCGTCTGCTCCAGCGGAACATTAAACTGGGCCTTATTCTGCTCGTCACGCTGTATATCACCGGTTTTAACCACGTTCCCCTGTGCATCCTTCACCACGACACCGCTGAATCCGGGTTCAATGCCTTCGGAAAAATTCAGGGTAAGCGTCTGAGGAGCCATTACCTGGCTATCGGCTGCCGGGATTTGCTGCTGGAGGTGCGCATGCGCCAGCACCGGGGTCGCTGTAACGGAAGAGAAGAGAAAAGCCAGCGCGCATACCGCGCGGGAAACGGATAAACCCATCGCAATCATTCCTTTTTGTTATGCCTGTATGCTAAAGAATAACGCTGTATAATAATCGAGTCGAGGATCATCCCACCTCCGCTTGTCATCATCGTGCAATCGCGGTAACGTTGCCGCCGCATAAAAAGGAGAAGGTAATGAAGATCAATCTGGCTGCCCTTCCTCAGGACGAGATGGATAAAGTGAATGTCGATCTCGCTGCCGCAGGTGTCGCGTTTAAAGAGCGTTACAACATGCCAATCGTGGCTGAGGTGGTGGAACGTGAACAACCCGCCCATCTGCGTGACTGGTTCCGCGAACGTTTGATTGCGCACCGACTCGCGTCGGTCAATCTCTCTCGTTTGCCGTACGAACCTAAAGTTAAATAAGCTTAACGACTCGTTACACTTCCTTACGCGGAATATGCCAGGATAAGAAAACCCTGATTAGTTTAGGTGTATTCTTAAATCCTGCGACTCTGTGTATAAGGAAGTCACGATGTCACAATGGAATATTGCCGCCGCCCAGTATGCCGGGCAGCATCACAGTGTAAATGACCACGTAGCGCACCATCTCCGTTTCGTTGCGGAAGCGGCACAACAGCGGTGCGATCTCCTGGTCTTTCCTGAACTCTCGTTAACAGGACCGGGAAAGACGGACCTACCTCCCCCACCCGATGACGCACAGCTGGCCCCCTTGCTGGCCGCCGCAAAGCGTTACCGGATCACCATCATTGCCGGTCTGCCCCTTGATCTGAATGGTCAGCGCGTTAAGGGCCTCGCCCTGTTTTCGCCGTCCCGGCACAGCATCCTGCGCTACCCCCAGGGAAGCGGAGCCAGCCTGGTGCCGGGTGATAAACAGCTGACGATTGTTGATACGCATGCCGATTCCCCCAATCTGGATCCGCAGGCGATGCTATTCACCAGCTGTCAGTCGGTGGGCGATACCCGCTGGCGCCAGTCCATCAACACGTTGCAGCGCTTCGCGCACAGGTATGCCATTGCCGTGTTAATGGCGAACGCCCGTGGCGGTAGCGCGCTGTGGGATGAAAAAGGCCAGCTGATTGTCCGTGCGGATAAGGGCGAACTATTATTGACCGGATCTCTGGGCCGACAGGGTTGGCAAGGCGATATCATTCCTTTAGGCTAAGCGTTTTAGCTCAGGAGCGTTCAATGCTGCGCGTCATCGATACCGAAACTTGCGATCTTCAGGGCGGAATAGTGGAAGTGGCGTCTGTTGACGTCATTGACGGTAAAATCGTCAATCCCATGAGCCATCTGGTGCGTCCCGACCGCCCGATTAGCCCGCAGGCGATGGCCATTCATCGCATTACAGAATCGATGGTGGCGGATAAACCCTGGATTGAAGAGGTCATTCCGCACTATTACGGTAGCCCGTGGTATGTCGCGCACAACGCCAGCTTTGACCGCCGGGTACTGCCCGAGATGCCCGGCGAATGGATTTGCACCATGAAGCTGGCGCGTCGTCTGTGGCCGGGGATCAAATACAGCAATATGGCGCTGTATAAATCGCGTAAGCTCAGCGTCAGAACGCCCGAGGGGCTGCATCATCACCGCGCCCTGTACGACTGCTATATCACCGCGGCGCTACTCATAGACATTATGAATACCTCTGGCTGGACGCCAGATGATATGGCGACGATCACCGGGCGACCGGCGCTGCTGACCACCTTCACCTTTGGCAAATACCGCGGCAAAGCGGTGTCCGATATCGCCGATAAAGATCCGGGCTACCTGCGCTGGCTGTATAACAACCTCGACAAAATGAGCCCGGAGCTTCGCTTAACGCTCAAGCACTATCTGGGTGAAGCTTAACTTCCGGCACGGCCTGGCAGCGTTTCCTGCGCCAGGCCAATCAAAAAGGCATACTCCAGCGCGACCCCTTCATACGATTTGAATCGTCCCGATTTCCCGCCGTGTCCGGAGTCCATGTCGGTACAGAGTAGCAGCAGGTTATTATCGGTTTTCAGCTCACGTAGCTTCGCCACCCACTTTGCGGGCTCCCAGTATTGCACCTGTGAATCGTGCAGACCGGTGGTCACCAGCATGTGCGGATAGGCTTTAGCTTCCACGTTATCGTACGGGCTGTACTCTTTCATGTAGCGGTAATAGATCTCGTCCTGAGGATTCCCCCACTCTTCAAACTCACCGGTCGTCAGCGGAATAGACTCATCCAGCATCGTGGTCACCACGTCGACAAACGGAACCTGCGCGATGACCCCTTTGAAGCGGTCAGGACGCTGGTTAATGGCCGCCCCCATCAGCAGCCCTCCCGCACTGCCGCCCATGCCAAAGCAGAGCTGCGGATCGCCATAGCCCTGCTCTATTAGCGCATCGCAGACGTCGAGATAGTCGTTAAAGGTGTTTTTCTTCTTCAGGAATTTCCCGTCTTCGTACCAGTGCTGGCCCAGCTCGCCACCACCGCGCACATGAGCGATGGCGAAAACAAAGCCACGATCGAGCAGGCTTAATCTGCTGCTGCTGAAATCGGCATCCATGCTTGAGCCGTAGGATCCATACCCGTAGACCAGGATCGGGTTTTTCCCTTTCTGGAAATGCGCCTTGTGATAGACGAGCGAGACGGGCACCTCAACGCCATCCCGGGCGGTGACCCACAGGTGTTCGCTTCGGTAGTTATCGGAATCAAACCCTTTTACCTCAGACTGCTTAAGCACCTGACGTTGTCCGGTCTCCATGTCCAGCTCAAACAGCGTATCCGGCGTGGTCATTGACGAGTAGCCATAGCGCAAGCGGGACGATTCCGGCTCGGGGTTAAACCCAATCCACGTAACATAGGCCGGATCGTCAAACGCAATCCCGATGACCTCCCGCGTTTTGCGGTTAATTTGCCGCAGGCTGGTCAGCCCCCGCTGGCGCTCTTCCACCACCAGCCAGTCGGTAAAGAGGGTAAATCCTTCCAGCATCACCTGTTCCCGCGCAGGAATGAGCACTTCCCATTTCCGTTCATCGCGTACTTTGGTTTTATAGAGGCCAAAGTTTTTGCCCTCGCGGTTAGAGCGCAGGTAAAAGCTGTGCTGGAAGTGATCCAGGCTGTACTCATGATCTTTACGACGCGGCAGGAAGCAGAGCGGCTGCGCATCAGGCAGCTCGGCATCCAGGAGCAGAACTTCAGAGGTGGTTGCGCTGGCGAGGAAGATAATCACATAGTGGCGTGACGACGTTTTATGCAGACTGACATAGAACGTTTCATCTTTCTCTTCGTAGACCAGCTCGTCATCATCCGCACTGGTGCCGACGGTATGACGCCATACCTGATAAGGCAGCAGCGTGGAGGCATGTTTCTTCACGTAATAGACGGTTTCAGAATCATTCGCCCAGACAAAATCCGGCGAAACGTTCGCAATCATCTCCGGGTACCAGTTACCGGTTTCCAGATTGCGAAAACGCAGGCCGTACTGACGCCGGGAGAGGTAATCTTCCGCCAGCGCCATAATGGCGTTATCGGGCGAGACCGACATGCCGCCCAGCGTATAAAACTCGCTGTGGGCAGCACGCTGGTTGGCATCCAGCAAAATATCCCATTCATCCCACTCGGCGCTTAACACCGACTGACGCTGGTAGATGGGATATTCATTACCGGGCTCGTAGATATGGCGATAACGATAGCCGTTTTTGGTCCAGGGTGCGGAGACATCGCGCTGGGGAATACGCTGCACCATTTCATTCAGCAACTGATCCTGAAGTGCCTGCTGGCTGGCCATGACCTTGCGGCCATAGTCATTTTCCGCGTGCAAATAGTCGAGCACCTCTGGCCGGGAACGCGAATCGTCCCGGAGCCAGTAATAGTTGTCAATGCGCGTATCGCCATGCGTGGTGATCGCATAAGGAGTACGTCGGGCTTTTGGTGGCATGTCATGTTTCTTTTGAGTTTTACACCCTATAAGGTTGGCAAAACACGCGCATGATGCAAGCGAAACATGACCGCGACGGTGACAGTTAACCCGCTAACGCCTGTTTTTGCTCCCTGATATCCTTCTCAATGCCGTCGCGCACGTCCTGAGGGATCTTCAACGCGTCGCCGAGGGCATTGAGGTAGCTGCGCTCCATAAAGTGGTCAATATCAATGGCGGCACAGCTTAAGAAATAGAGTTCAAGCGCCTCCTCCTCATTCTTTACGCTTTGCGCAAGGCGCTGCGGATCCAGCGGCTGTTCGATGGCCTGAGCCACCAGCGTTCTGCCCTGCTCTTCCACACCGGCCTCCCGCAGCTGCTGCTCAATCGCCGACCGTTCTTTATCGTCGATATGCCCGTCACTTTTCGCGGCAAAAACCAGCGCAAGGATCAGCCGTTCAGTGCGCAGATCCAACGGTGACGTGTGCTGACCATAATCGGGTTCATCGCTATGTGCGGTTCGTACTCTGTCCTTGTATTTGTTCCACAGAACCGTGCCCGCAATGGCTCCGCCACCGGCCAGTAACGCGCCGGTGCCATATTTTGCCAGCAACTTGCGCGAGGATTTATTCGCTACCAGCAGGCCCGCCAGCCCGCCGAGCGCCCCGGGGACCAGTTTGCTCAGCCCCTGCTCGCCGGATGGCGACGTTTTCTGCCCTAACAGTGATTGCAATTGATTTAACCAGCCAGACATGGTTTCCCTCACTTAACGGTGTACATATTCCACAGCGTAAGCGAGCAGGCGTCAGGAAATGTCTGGCGGGGCTAAAGAAGCGCAAATTTCTTCCCCGCGCACGGGCCCCGATCAAGACACACGCAAACGTTTTCGTTTATACTGCGCGCAACTTTTTCAGGGGGATTGTTATGACTCGTTTAGGAACCGCGCTGCGACCTGCGGCGACGCGTGTAATGCTGTTGGGATCGGGTGAACTGGGCAAAGAGGTCGCCATTGAGTGTCAGCGTTTAGGCGTGGAAGTCATTGCCGTAGACCGGTACGCCGATGCACCCGCCATGCACGTTGCCCACCGTTCTTATGTGATTAACATGCTGGATGGCGATGCCCTGCGCGAGCTGATTACGCGTGAGAAACCGGATTTTGTCGTACCGGAGATCGAAGCCATTGCCACCGATACGCTGCTTGCCCTTGAACAGGAAGGCCAGCGCGTGGTGCCCTGTGCAAAGGCCGCGAAGCTGACCATGAATCGCGAAGGCATTCGTCGCCTGGCGGCGGAAGAGCTGGGATTACCCACCTCTGGCTATCGTTTTGCCGGCGATAAAGCTGCTTTCCTGCAGGCCGTTGAGGAGATTGGCTATCCGTGCATCATTAAGCCGGTGATGAGCTCCTCCGGTAAAGGGCAGAGCTTCATCCGCGACAGCAGCACGCTGGACAAGGCGTGGGATTATGCCCAACAGGGCGGTCGCGCCGGAGCCGGTCGCGTGATTGTTGAAGGCGTGGTGAAGTTTGATTTCGAAATTACCCTCCTGACCGTCAGTGCCGTTGATGGTGTCCATTTCTGCGATCCGATTGGGCATCGTCAGGAGGATGGCGATTACCGTGAATCCTGGCAGCCGCAGCAGATGAGCGCCCTGGCGCTGGCGCGCGCGCAGGAGATCGCCCGTAAAACGGTGCTGGCGCTGGGCGGTTACGGCCTGTTCGGCGTGGAACTGTTTGTCTGCGGTGATGAGGTGATATTCAGCGAAGTGTCCCCTCGCCCGCACGATACCGGGATGGTGACCCTGATTTCCCAGGATCTCTCCGAGTTCGCCCTGCACGTGCGCGCGTTCCTCGGCCTGCCGGTTGGTGGTATTCGCCAGTATGGTCCGGCCGCCTCGGCGGTGATCCTCCCGCAACTGACCAGCCAGAACGTCACCTTTGACAACGTTGAAGGTGCGGTTGGGGCAGGTCTGCAGGTTCGCCTGTTCGGGAAACCGGAGATCGACGGTATGCGTCGACTGGGCGTGGCATTAGCCACTGGCGATAGCGTGGATGATGCCGTTGCAAGGGCGAAAGCTGCCGCTGCCGCGGTTAGCGTTAACGGATAAAAAAACGGGCCTGATGGCCCGTTTTTCATGATGCGAGGTGCTTACTGCTTCGCGCCTTCAACCGCTTCGCGAGCCAGTCTGGTGATGCGATCCCAGTCGCCTGCTTCCAGGGCATCCGCCGGTACCAGCCAGGAGCCGCCGATGCACAGCACGCTCTTCAGCGCCAGGTAATCACGGTAGTTGGCCGGAGAGATGCCGCCCGTCGGGCAGAAACGCACCTGAGAGAAGGGACCCGCAATCGCCTGCAGCGCTTTGGTGCCGCCGTTGGCTTCTGCCGGGAAGAATTTGAACTCTTTCAGACCGTAGTCCATGCCCAGCATCAGTTCAGAAACGGTGCTGATCCCGGGGATCAGCGGGATGGTGCCCTCGGTTGCCGCTTTTAACAGCGGCTCGGTCAGACCCGGGCTGATGGCAAACTGCGCGCCCGCTTCGGTCACTTCAGCCAGCTGTTTTGCGTTCGTAACGGTACCCGCACCAATGATGGCATCCGGCACTTCTTTAGCGATTGCGCGAATCGCGTCCATCGCGCAGGCGGTACGCAGGGTCACTTCCAGAACGCGAACGCCACCCGCGACCAGCGCTTTCGCCATCGGTACCGCGTGCTCCAGTTTGTTCACCACGATAACCGGCACAACGGGGCCTGTGGTCAGGATTGCTTCTGCACTTGTTTTCCAGTTTTTCATCAGAGTTTTCTCTCGCCAGATCGATAAAATCAAGTCGTCTTAAAACGTAATACAGGTTGCGCCCTGCTCCGCCCCGGAGAGTTTCTCACGCAGCGCGCCAAACATTTCGCGTCCGGTTCCCACGCGCGATGCGCTCAGGTCTGGAATATGCGGCTGACGGGCCGCCAGCTCGGCTTCGTCCACCAGCAGGGTTAACTCACCTGTCTGGCCATTGACGCGGATGATGTCGCCGTCACGCACCTTAGCCAGCAAACCACCATCATACGCTTCAGGCGTTACGTGAATGGCTGAAGGCACTTTACCTGAGGCACCCGAAAGGCGTCCATCGGTGACCAGTGCAATTTTGAAACGGCGGTCCAATAATACACCAAGTGGTGGCATAAGTTTATGTAATTCTGGCATCCCGTTCGCTTTGGGTCCCTGATGACGCACCACCACCACGCAATCCTTGTCGAGAAGGCCCGCATCAAAGGCAGGTAAAACATCATGCTGGCTCTCAAAGACCACTGCCGGGGCTTCAATCACCTGGTTCTCTTCCGGCACGGCAGAGGTTTTCATCACCGCGCGTCCCAGGTTGCCGCTCAGCACTTTCGTGCCGCCGTGGCGTGAGAACGGCTGTTCGAAGGTAGCAATGACCTGCGGATCAAGAGAGGCGCTCGCCCCATCACGCCAGTCCAGCTCACCGTTGTTCAGCCACGGCTCAAGGGTATAGCGATGCAGACCATAACCCGCCACCGTGTTCACGTCTTCGTGCAGCAGACCGCCCTTGAGCAGCTCACGCATCAACACCGGTACGCCACCGGCGGCCTGGAAGTGGTTAATGTCTGCCGGACCGTTCGGATACAGGCGCGCCATCAGCGGCACCACGGAAGAGATGTCGGAGAAATCATCCCAGTTGATCAGGATGCCAGCCGCACGTGCCATTGCCACAAGGTGCATGGTGTGGTTGGTTGAGCCCCCTGTCGCCAGCAGAGCCACGATGCCGTTGACAATCACTTTCTCGTCGACCATTTTACCCAGCGGCATCCACTCGTTACCGTTCCCGGTCAGACGCGTCACCTGACGGGCGGCGGCTTCGGTCAGAGCCTTGCGCAGCGGCGCATCGGGTTGAATGAAGGAGGAACCCGGAAGCTGCATCCCCATAAATTCCACCACCATCTGGTTGGTGTTGGCCGTACCGTAGAAGGTACAGGTACCCGGCGCATGGTAAGAGGCGGCTTCCGCTTCCAGCAGCGCCTGGCGGTCTGCTTTACCTTCGGCATACAGCTGGCGGATACGCACTTTTTCTTTGTTTGGCAAACCGCTGGCCATCGGACCTGACGGCACAAAAATGGCCGGAAGATGACCAAACGACAGCGCCGCCATGGCGAGCCCCGGGACAATCTTGTCGCACACGCCGAGGTACAGCGCGCCATCGAACATATTGTGAGAAAGACCGACCGCTGCAGACATGGCAATGACTTCGCGGCTCAGCAGCGACAGCTCCATCCCGTCCTGTCCCTGGGTCACACCGTCGCACATGGCCGGCACGCCCCCCGCCACCTGGCCCACCGCATTCACGCTGTGCAGCGCTTTACGGATGATGTCCGGGTACACTTCGTACGGCTGATGCGCGGAGAGCATGTCGTTATAGGAGGTAATGATGGCGATATTGTTACGCAGCATGCTTTTTAATGAGGCTTTGTCTTCAGGCTGACAGGCGGCGAAACCGTGCGCCAGATTACCGCAGGCCAGCTGCGAGCGATGTACGGTATTGGTCTTAGCCTGTTCAATGCGGGCGAGGTAGGCCGAACGGGTCTCTTTCGAGCGCTCGATAATGCGTTGTGTTACGCGTAACAATGTCGGATTCATAAAAGCTCCTCTAATTTATCTTTCCGGGCTCGGGAGTTTACAAAGTCGCTGGCAGTTGTTAACAACGCTGAAACGCTTGCTGTCCGGAGCTCAGGGGCAAAATCGCTTCCGGCAGTGTAATAAAAAAAGCCCCGCGGGTGAATCCACGCGGAGCTTAAAAGTATAAAAATTGTGCCACTAGCTGTGTTAGATCATGTTACCGGTAAAATAACACCTTCGGGCTAGAGGATTATCTTACTCAAACTCGTTCCAGGAGCGGCCATCACGGGTGATCATCGCCACGGAGGCGACAGGTCCCCAGGTGCCCGCCTGATACGGTTTTGGCGGATCCTGATCGGCAGCCCAGGCTTCGGTGATGGAGTCGACCCATTTCCACGCCTCTTCCACTTCGTCGCGACGCACAAACAGCGCCTGGATACCACGCATGGTTTCCAGCAGCAGGCGCTCGTAAGCATCCGCCAGGTGCGTTTGATTGAAGGTCTCGGAGTAGCTCAGATCCAGTTTGGTGGTCTGCAGGTTATGTTTGTGATCCAGCCCCGGCACTTTGTTCAGGATCTGGATATCCACACCTTCATCCGGCTGCAGACGGATAGTCAGTTTGTTCTGCGGCAGCTCCTGCCAGGACTCTTTAAACAGGTTCAGTTCAGGGTTTTTGAAGTAAACGACAACTTCAGAGCATTTGGCTGGCAGACGTTTACCGGTACGCAGGTAGAACGGCACACCCGCCCAACGCCAGTCATCGATATCCACGCGGATCGCCACGAACGTCTCAGTGTTGCTGGACTTGTTCGCGCCCTCTTCTTCCAGATAGCCAGGGACTTTTTTGCCCTGCGCAAAGCCAGATGTGTACTGACCACGCACCGTCTTCTCGCGCACGTTAGAACGGTCGATACGACGCAGTGACTTCAGCACTTTCACCTTCGCGTCGCGGATGCTGTCAGCGGTCAGGTCCGATGGCGGAGACATGGCAATCATGCAGAGTACCTGCAGCAGGTGGTTCTGGATCATGTCACGCATCTGACCGGCCTGGTCAAAGTAACCCCAGCGGCCTTCAATACCCACCTCTTCGGCCACGGTGATTTCCACGTGGTCGATGGTGCGGTTGTCCCAGTTGTTCACAAACAGGGAGTTGGCAAAACGCAGCGCCAGCAGGTTCAGTACCGTCTCTTTGCCCAGATAGTGGTCGATGCGGTAGACCTGGCACTCTTCGAAGTATTCGCCCACCTGGTCGTTGATTTCGCGGGAGGTTGACAGCGAGGTACCCAGCGGTTTTTCCATTACCACACGCGCAGGTTTGGCGTTCAGATTCGCTTCGCCCAGACCTTTACAGATGGCGCCGAAGGTGCTTGGTGGCATGGCGAAATAGTTAATGGTGACCCGGTTTTTCTGATCCAGCATCTCACCCAGACGGGTAAACGCGCTCACGTCGTTTACATCCAGATTGCAGAAATCGAGACGTCCGCTCAGGGTATCCCACAAACTTTCATCAATTTTCTCTTTCATGAAAGTTTCGAGCGCTTCACGCACGACTTTGGTGTATGCGTCCTTGTCCCAGTCGGCGCGCCCTACACCCAGGATACGGGTATCCGGATGAAGTTGGCCCGCTTTCTCCAGTTGATACAGGGAAGGCAGCAATTTTCGGCGTGCAAGATCGCCTTTCGCGCCGAAAATGACCAGGTCACATGCCTGGGCTGTTTGCGTTACCGCCATGTCATTCTCCTCAGTTGGATCACCTGGTGCTTCTGCCAGGTATCGTTGTAATTTTATTACAATGCACTGTACTGCTTTTACGTCATTCCCGAAACCATTAGCGCTTAACGTCGCGTGCGATACGGCGATTTTTCACCCCTTAAGAGGATTACGCTGGCCTGATGACGCAACAAGCGTCGATTCTTTGCGCAACACGGTCACAGTAAAACCCGACACCGATCAAGTAATGAAAAAAAACAACAACATTATCTTGTCGACTGTTACCCTTTATGGAAGCCACGAGGGTAATATCGGCTAAATCGAATCTCAATTTCATCTATGGATGAAATCGTTTACACCCATGAGCGTCCTGTTAACATGAACATGCTGGAAAAAATCCAGTTTCAACTGGAACACCTTAGCAAATCCGAGCGAAAAGTGGCTGAAGTTATTCTCGCCTCGCCTGCTCAGGCGATTCATTCAAGCATCGCCGCTCTGGCACAGGATGCAGGCGTCAGCGAGCCGACGGTGAATCGGTTCTGCCGGAGCCTGGAAACGCGTGGCTTTCCTGATTTTAAACTGCATCTGGCACAAAGTCTGGCAAATGGTACGCCCTATGTTAATCGCAATGTGGATGAAGACGACAGCGTAGATGCATACACGGCGAAAATATTTGAATCGGCCATGGCCACGCTTGACCACGTGCGTCAGTCGCTGGATATGAGTTCCGTTAACCGGGCGGTCGATTTACTGACCCAGGCCAAGCGAATTGCATTCTTCGGACTCGGTTCGTCGGCGGCCGTGGCGCATGACGCCATGAATAAATTCTTCCGCTTTAACGTCCCGGTCATTTATTCCGATGACATCGTGTTGCAACGCATGAGTTGTATGAATTGTAGCGAGGATGACGTGGTGGTCCTGATTTCCCATACCGGGCGCACCAAAAGTCAGGTTGAGCTGGCGCAACTGGCGCGTGAAAACGATGCCATGGTTATCGCCCTCACGACGGCAGGCACGCCGCTGGCAAGAGAAGCCACGCTCGCCATCACTCTGGACGTTCCGGAAGATACGGATATCTATATGCCAATGGTCTCCCGTCTGGCGCAGCTGACGGTGATTGACGTCCTGGCAACCGGTTTTACCTTACGCCGCGGCGCTAAATTCAGAGATAACTTGAAGCGTGTCAAGGAAGCGCTCAAGGAATCGCGTTTTGATAAAGAATTGCTTATAAAGAGCGATGTTCCCTGATAGTAGATAACTAAGACGTAACGAATAATTACGATGTAACGATTTACGGCATTCGGTCCCCTCGCGGTTGCTTTGCAGCAGATGAAGGCCGATTCAATCTTCACGCAACACCAAAGTTGTTTCAGTCAACGGAGTATTACATGTCCAGAAGGCTTCGCAGAACCAAGATCGTCACCACCTTAGGCCCGGCCACCGATCGCGATAATAACCTCGAAAAGATTATCGCCGCGGGTGCCAACGTGGTGCGTATGAACTTCTCTCACGGTACGCCAGAAGACCATAAATTACGTGCCGACAAAGTGCGTGAGATCGCGGCTAAACTGGGCCGCCATGTTGCTATCCTCGGTGACCTGCAGGGTCCAAAAATTCGTGTCTCGACCTTCAAAGAAGGCAAAGTTTTCCTCAATATCGGCGATAAATTCCTGCTTGATGCCAACCTGGGTAAAGGTGAAGGCGATAAAGAGAAAGTGGGTATCGACTATAAAGGTCTGCCGGCTGACGTTGTGCCTGGCGATATCCTGCTGCTCGACGACGGTCGTGTTCAGCTGAAAGTGCTGGAAGTTCAGGGGATGAAGGTGTTCACCGAAGTCACCGTCGGCGGCCCACTCTCAAACAACAAAGGCATCAACAAGCTCGGCGGTGGCCTGTCTGCCGAAGCGCTGACCGATAAAGACAAAGCGGATATCGTTACCGCGGCGCTGATCGGCGTGGACTATCTGGCCGTCTCCTTCCCGCGCTGCGGCGAAGACCTGAACTATGCCCGTCGTCTGGCGCGTGATGCCGGCTGCGACGCGAAAATCGTAGCAAAAGTTGAACGTGCGGAAGCCGTTTGCGATCAGGATGCCATGGACGATGTGATTCTGGCGTCTGACGTGGTGATGGTTGCCCGTGGCGATCTGGGTGTGGAAATTGGCGACCCGGAACTGGTCGGCATCCAGAAAGCGCTGATCCGTCGCGCGCGTCAGCTGAACCGCGCGGTGATCACCGCAACCCAGATGATGGAATCCATGATCACCAACCCAATGCCGACCCGTGCAGAGGTGATGGACGTGGCTAACGCCGTGCTGGACGGTACCGATGCGGTCATGCTCTCCGCTGAAACCGCAGCCGGTCAGTACCCGGCAGAGACCGTGGCTGCCATGGCGCGCGTCTGTCTGGGCGCGGAGAAGATCCCAAGCATCAACGTCTCTAAACACCGTCTGGACGTGCAGTTCGACAATGTGGAAGAAGCGATTGCGATGTCCGCCATGTATGCGGCTAACCATCTGAAGGGCGTCACGGCGATCATCACCATGACCGAATCAGGCCGTACCGCGCTAATGACGTCCCGTATCAGCTCCGGTCTGCCGATCTTCGCGATGTCCCGCCACGAGCGCACGCTGAACCTGACGGCGCTGTACCGCGGCGTAACCCCGGTTTACTTCGACAGCACCAATGACGGTGTGGCAGCGGCGCACGATGCCGTTAATCTGCTGCGCGACAAAGGCTACCTGGTATCCGGTGATATTGTCATCGTGACCCAGGGTGATGTCATGAGCACCATCGGCTCAACCAACACCACCCGCGTATTAACCGTCGAATAAACAGATGTTTCCCTCTCCCCCACGGGGAGAGGGTCAGCGTGAGGGGTTTTATTTCTTTGGGTAAAGTTCTTTGCGCTGATACGGCTCTTTCTCGCCAGGCTTACGCGTTTTGAGCAGCTTCAGGATCCACGTGTATTGCTCAAGATGCGGTCCCACCAGCACCTCCACCTCTTCGTTCATGCGACGCGCAATGGTGTTATCGTCCGCGGTCAGTAAGTCGTCCATCGGCGGGCGAACCTCAATGCTCAGACGGTGCGTGTTGCCATCGTAGACCGGGAACAGCGGAATAACCCGGGCGCGGCAGACTTTCATCAGACGGCCAATCGCCGGAAGCGTCGCCTTGTAGGTGGCAAAGAAATCGACAAACTCGCTGTGCTCAGGGCCGTGATCCTGATCCGGCAGATAGTAACCCCAGTACCCCTGTCGCACGGACTGAATAAACGGCTTGATACCATCGTTACGGGCGTGCAGGCGTCCACCAAAACGACGACGCACGGTGTTCCAGACGAAATCAAAGACTTTATTACCCTGGTTATGGAACATGGCCGCCATCTTCTGGCCCTGAGATGCCATCAGCATGGCCGGAATATCCACTCCCCAGCCGTGCGGAACGAGAAAAATCACTTTTTCATCGTTGCGGCGCATCTCGTCAATGATCTCCAGCCCTTTCCAGTCAACACGCTTAAGGACCTTTTCTGGCCCTTTTAGCGCCAGCTCTGCCATCATCGCCATGGCCTGTGGCGCGGTGGTATACATGTCATCAATAATCGCTTCGCGCTCGGCATCGCTCTTTTCCGGGAAGCAGTAGTAGAGATTGATTTGCGCGCGACGACGGGCACTTTTGCCCATTCGTCCTGCAAGACGGCCAATTTTCCCCAGAACGGGATCGCGCACAGAGGCAGGTAACATGGCAATGCCAGCAAACGCGTAAACGCCAAGCCAGGCGCCCCAGTTACGCGGGTGGCGAAAGGATTTTTCAAACTCAGGAATGAACTCAATATTGTTTTTTTTGGTTTCCATGCTGGTTCCAGGGTCTGGTGACGCAAAATATAATGACGATAGTGTAGCGAGGCAGCGCCCCACGCACAAAAGAAAAAGCCGGCGCTTACTGACGCCGGCTTTAGACAAAACAGAAGGTTTCAGTCGAAACGCAGCTGCGGTATAACCTCTTTCACCTGCGCCAGGTAATCGGTACGATCTTTACCCGTCAGCCCTTCGGTACGCGGCAGTTTCGCCGTCAGCGGGTTCACCGCCTGCTGGTTGATCCACACTTCATAATGCAGGTGCGGCCCCGTAGAACGCCCGGTATTCCCGGAGAGGGCAATACGGTCGCCACGTTTCACTTTCTGACCGGGTTTCACCAGCAGCTTACGCAGGTGCATATAGCGGGTGGTATAAGTGCGACCATGACGGACCGCGACATAGTACCCGGCAGCACCACTGCGTTTGGCGACAACCACTTCACCATCCCCTACTGCCAGCACTGGTGTGCCCTGCGGCATGGCGAAGTCAACGCCACGATGCGGCGCAACGCGCCCGGTAACCGGGTTCAGACGACGCGGGTTGAAGTTGGATGAAATACGGAACTGCTTCGCCGTTGGGAAGCGCAGGAAGCCCTTCGCAAGCCCGGTACCGCTGCGGTCATAGAATTTGCCGTCCTCAGCGCGAATGGCGTAGTAATCTTTGCCATCAGAGCGCAGACGCACACCCACCAGCTGGCTCTGCTCACGCTTGCCATCCAGCATCTCGCGGGACATCAGTACGGAGAACTCATCGCCTTTTTTCAGCTTACGGAAATCCATCTGCCACTGCATGGCTTTGATAACCGAGCTGATTTCAGCGCTGGTCAGGCCCGCATCGCGCGCGCTGGAGACAAAGCTTGCGCCTACGGTCCCTTTCATCACGCTGTTAACCCAGTCGCCCTTCTGCAATTCGCTGGTCATCTTGAAACCGTTTGCAGTGCGGTCGTAGGTGCGCGTTTCGCGACGGGACATTTCCCAGGTCAAACGCTGCAGATCGCCATCCGGCGTTAACGTCCAGGAGAGCTGTTGGCCGATTTTCAGGTTACGCAGGTCTTTATCCGCGGCGGCCAGCTGGCTGATATTCCCCATGTCGATGCCGTACTGGTTAAGAACGCTGCTCAGCGTATCACCCGTGGAGACCACATATTCATGGATCCCCGCTTCATTCTCGGTTTTATCGTCCAGCTCATCCTGCGGAATGGCTTCATCTTCCTGAGCCGCCTGGTCGATAGGCTCACTGGCCTCCGGCAGCAGAGAACGGATTTCGTTCTTCTCAAGCTCGATGGTTTTGATGATCGGGGCAGAACTCGGGTGGTAAACATAGGGCCGCCAGACGGCGACCGCTAAGGTGAGAACTGTAAGCGACCCCAGCATAACGCGATGGGGTCGGGGCAGATTGTTAAATGCCAGGGCGACAGAGCGGGCTATCTGTTGCACGTATTCACTTCCTCGTTAATCTCCTTTCAGGCAGCTCGCATACTGGTTCGCCAGTTGAGTGAGGAACTGCGAATAGCTCGCTTTACTCAACTGGATGTTCGTTCCTAGCGGGTCAAGGGTTCCCATGCGCACGGATGTCCCCCTGGCCACGGCTTCTACGACCGCTGGCCTGAACTGTGGCTCAGCAAAAACGCAGGACGCTTTTTGCTCAACCAACTGTGTTCTGATCTCATGTAAACGCTGCGCACCAGGCTGAATTTCAGGGTTGACGGTAAAATGCCCACGCGGGGTCAGGCCGTAGTGTTTTTCGTAATAGCCATAGGCGTCATGAAAAACGAAGTACCCTTTTCCTTTCAGCGGTGCCAGCTCGTTACCCACCTGCTTATCGGTTGCGGCTAATTGTGCCTCAAAATCTTTCAGGTTGGCGTCTAGTTTGGCTCGACTTTGCGGCATAAGTTCCACTAATTTGTCATGGATTGCAACCGCCGACAGCCGCGCTATCTCTGGGGAGAGCCAAAGATGCATATTGTACTCGCCGTGATGGTGATCCCCGTCACCTTTTTCATCATGAGCATGATGACCTTCGTGTTCGTCACCGTCGTCGTCACTCCCCTTCATGAGTAACGGTTTCACACCGGTGAGTTCGGCAATGGTGACCTGTTTAGCCTCAGGAAGCTGTTTCGCAGACTTCTGCATGAAGGCTTCCATCTCCGGCCCAATCCAGACAACTAAGTCCGCGTTTTGTAAGCGTTTTACATCGGATGGACGCAGGGAATAATCATGCTCAGAGGCACCATCGGGCAGCAGAACCTGGGTTTCCGTCACCCCATCTGCAATGGCCGATGCAATGAATCCCAGCGGTTTGAGCGAAGCGACAACGGCAGCGTTAACATCTTGTGCTGTTGTGCCCCAAAGGGCAGCGGATAATGCTGCGAAAAGAAGCGTATTTTTATGTAACATAATGCGACTAATCATCGTAATGAATGCGTGGAATGTGATATTATAACATTCGTTGACTTCTGCAAGCTTAAATTGACATGACAACTTTGGTTTCTCTTGAAAATGTTTCGGTCTCTTTCGGTCAGCGCCGCGTCCTTTCTGACGTCTCGCTGGATCTGAAGCCCGGTAAAATTCTGACGCTGCTCGGTCCGAACGGCGCGGGTAAATCCACCCTTGTGCGCGTGGTGCTGGGTCTGGTAGCCCCTGATGAAGGTGTCATCAAGCGTGAAGAAAAATTGCGTATCGGCTACGTGCCGCAAAAATTACATCTTGATGCCACGCTGCCGCTGACCGTCAGCCGCTTCCTGCGCCTGCGCCCTGGTACGCGCAAAGCCGATATTCTTCCGGCGCTGAAACGTGTCCAGGCGGGCCACCTGGTGGACGCGCCACTGCAAAAACTGTCCGGCGGTGAAACCCAGCGCGTGTTACTTGCCCGGGCGCTGCTCAGCAGCCCCCAGCTGCTGGTACTGGATGAGCCAACGCAGGGTGTGGACGTCAATGGTCAGGTCGCGCTTTACGATTTAATTGACCAGCTGCGCCACGAACTGAACTGCGCGGTGCTGATGGTCTCCCACGACCTGCATCTGGTGATGGCGAAAACCGACGAAGTGCTCTGTCTGAACCATCATATCTGCTGTTCCGGCACGCCTGAAGTGGTGTCAATGCACCCCGAATTTATCTCTATGTTTGGCCCTCGCGGGGCTGAACAACTGGGTATTTATCGCCATCATCATAACCATCGCCATGATTTACAGGGACGAATTGTCCTGCGCCGGGGAAATGGACACTCATGATTGAACTGTTACTGCCCGGCTGGCTGGCCGGGATTATGCTCGCCTGCGCCGCGGGTCCGCTTGGCTCGTTTGTGGTATGGCGCAGAATGTCCTATTTCGGCGATACCCTGGCCCATGCTTCACTGCTGGGCGTGGCTTTTGGTTTGCTGCTGGACGTCAACCCGTTCTATGCGGTGATTGTCGTTACGCTGCTCCTCGCCGCCGGTCTGGTCTGGCTGGAAAAACGCCCTCACCTCGCCATTGATACCCTGCTCGGCATTATGGCACACAGCGCCCTGTCGCTGGGTCTGGTGGTAGTGAGCCTGATGTCCAATATCCGCGTTGACCTGATGGCCTATCTGTTTGGCGACCTGCTCGCCGTGACGCCTGAAGATCTCATTGCTATTGCCATTGGCGTGGTGGTGGTGCTGGGTATTCTGCTGTGGCAGTGGCGTAATTTGCTGGCGATGACCGTCAGCCCGGATCTGGCGTTTGTAGACGGCGTGAAATTGCAGCGGGTGAAACTGCTGCTGATGCTGGTGACGGCGTTAACCATCGGCGTGGCGATGAAGTTCGTCGGTGCGCTGATTATTACGTCGCTGCTGATTATTCCTGCGGCCACCGCGCGTCGTTTTGCCCGTACGCCGGAGCAGATGGCAGGCGTGGCGGTGATTATCGGGATGATTGCGGTCACGGGCGGGTTAACCTTCTCGGCGTTCTATGACACGCCTGCGGGGCCGTCAGTGGTGCTGTGTGCGGCGGTGCTGTTTATTTTCAGTATGATGAAGAAGACCGCTAGTTGACATCGAGGGCGCTGATGCCCTCACCCTAACCCCTCTCCCCGTGGGCTGAGGAATCCCCAGAAAATTAGATATGGATAAATGGTTGTTTATTGTTCAAAAATGGAGCTAAAAACAACCGATAACTCGACAGAAGATGCACATTTATGAGCGTTTTCTGTCTGTCTACGAGCTGAGTGAATCTAACTGCTCGCAAAATATTCATTCTAATCCTCTGAAACCACTAATAAAAAATTAGTGGGGATTCCTCAGCCCCGTGGGAGAGGGAATTAAGCATTACGGCATTGCCGGTGGCGTGATACCGAAATGATTCCACGCCCGCACCGTGGCCATACGCCCACGCGGGGTACGTTGCAGGAAGCCTTGCTGGATCAGATACGGTTCGAGCACATCTTCAATTGTCTCACGCTCTTCCCCGATTGCCGCCGCCAGGTTATCCAGCCCGACCGGCCCGCCAAAGAATTTGTCCAGCACCGCCAGCAGCAGCTTGCGGTCCATGTAGTCAAAACCCTCAGCATCGACATTCAGCATATCCAGCGCCTGAGCAGCAATTTCGGCAGAAATAGAACCATCGTGCTTCACTTCTGCAAAGTCACGAACGCGGCGCAGCAGGCGGTTAGCGATACGCGGTGTTCCGCGCGAACGCTTCGCCACTTCAAATGCCCCCTCTTCGCTCATATCCAGCCCCATATAGCGGGCACTGCGGCCCACGATATGCTGGAGGTCGGCGACCTGATAGAACTCGAGGCGCTGCACAATACCAAAGCGGTCGCGCAGTGGAGAGGTTAACGACCCGGCACGGGTGGTGGCGCCAATCAGGGTAAACGGCGGCAGATCGATTTTGATCGAACGCGCGGCAGGCCCTTCGCCGATCATAATATCCAGCTGGTAGTCTTCCATTGCCGGATAGAGAACCTCTTCCACCACCGGCGACAGGCGGTGGATCTCATCGATAAACAGCACGTCGTGCGGTTCAAGATTGGTCAGCATCGCCGCCAGATCGCCTGCTTTTTCCAGCACCGGGCCAGACGTGGTACGCAGGTTCACGCCCATTTCATTAGCAACGATATTCGCCAGGGTGGTTTTCCCCAAACCCGGAGGACCGAAAATCAGCAGGTGATCGAGCGCATCGCCGCGCAGCTTTGCCGCCTGGATGAAGATCTCCATCTGGGAACGCACCTGCGGCTGGCCAATATACTCATCAAGCAACTTCGGACGGATCGCACGATCCACCACGTCCTCTGCCTGAATAGTGCCTGCCGATACCAGGCGATCTGCTTCAATCATCCTTTACCTCACAATGCAGCGCGCAGCGCTTCACGAATCAGAGTTTCACTGCTGGCATCCGGTTTGGCAATTTTGCTCACCATTCGGCTGGCCTCCTGAGGTTTATAGCCCAGCGCCACCAGCGCGGCAACCGCTTCCTGCTCGGCATCATCATCCGACACAGGCGCACCCGGCGAAGTCAGCACCAGATCGGCAGCAGGGGTAAAGAGATCGCCATGCAGACCTTTAAAGCGGTCTTTCATCTCAACAATCAGGCGCTCTGCCGTTTTCTTACCAATGCCCGGGAGCTTAACCAGCGCGGCAGGATCTTCGCGCTCAACGGCATTCACGAACTGCTGGGCGGACATACCGGAGAGAATGGCCAGCGCCAGCTTCGGCCCGACGCCGTTGGTTTTAATCAGCTCGCGGAACAGGGTGCGTTCCTGTTTGTTGTTGAAGCCATAGAGCAGTTGAGCATCTTCACGCACCACAAACTGGGTAAAGACAATCGCCTCTTTGCCCGCGTCCGGCAGCTCGTAGAAGCAGGTCATTGGCATATGGACTTCATAGCCCACGCCGCCCACTTCCAGCAGCACTAACGGGGGTTGTTTTTCAATGATGATGCCTCTGAGTCTGCCTATCACGTGACGCTCCTGCGTTCTGGAAAATTATTGATTTGCGACATAATAAAAAAAGGCTGGATAAACATCCAGCCTGATTTTCTCATTATCGTAACCTGCCTCGCGCCAGATTGAGCCGCGACTCGCTCATTTGCATCGCATTCTGGCTGACATGACAGTGGGTGATCGCAATTGCCAGCGCATCGGCGGCATCGGCCTGCGGGTTCGCGGGGAGCTTCAACAGGGTACGCACCATGTGCTGCACCTGGCTTTTCTCCGCGCTACCAATCCCGACCACCGTCTGCTTGACCTGTCTTGCCGCGTATTCAAATACCGGAAGATCCTGGTTCACGGCAGCAACAATTGCCACGCCCCGCGCCTGACCGAGCTTTAACGCCGAATCGGCGTTTTTCGCCATGAAGACCTGCTCGATGGCGAAATAGTCAGGCTGAAACTGGGTGATAATCTCCGTCACACCTGCATAAATGAGCTTCAGTCGCGACGGCAGATCTTCAACTTTGGTGCGAATACAGCCACTGCCAAGGTAGGTTAACTGGCGTCCAACCTGACGGATAACGCCGTAACCGGTGACGCGTGAGCCGGGGTCAATCCCAAGGATAATCGACATCACGCGTCTCCCGTAAACGGTTTAAACGCTCTCATCAGAGAGTCGCTGCAACCTCATCAGAGATCTCACCGTTGTGATACACTTCCTGCACGTCGTCGCAGTCTTCAAGCATGTCGATCAGACGCAGCAGTTTTGGTGCCGTTTCAGCATCCATATCCGCTTTGGTGGACGGGATCATGGAGACTTCAGCGTTGTCGGCTTTCAGGCCCGCCGCTTCCAGCGCATCACGTACTGCGCCCATCTCTTCCCACGCGGTGTAGACATCGATAGCGCCATCGTCGAAGGTCACTACGTCTTCCGCACCCGCTTCCAGCGCCGCTTCCATGATGACATCTTCGTCGCCTTTCTCGAAGGAGATGACGCCTTTTTTGCTGAACAGGTACGCTACAGAACCGTCAGTCCCCAGGTTACCCCCGGTTTTGGTGAACGCATGGCGCACTTCTGCAACGGTACGGTTACGGTTGTCGGACAGACATTCAACCATTACCGCGGTGCCGCCAGGACCGTAACCTTCATAAATGATGGTTTCCATGTTCGTGTCTTCATCACCGCCCACGCCACGAGCGATAGCACGGTTCAGGGTGTCACGCGTCATGTTGTTGGACAGCGCTTTATCTACTGCCGCACGCAGACGTGGGTTAGACGCCGGATCGCCGCCGCCCAGACGCGCTGCTGTCACCAGCTCGCGAATGATTTTGGTAAAGATCTTACCGCGCTTGGCATCCTGTGCCGCTTTGCGGTGTTTGGTGTTGGCCCACTTACTATGACCTGCCATAAAAAGTTCTCCAAAAATCGCGCCTTTTCAGGCTGCGTTAATTACAAATTCTTCAATCGCCTGCCGGTTGCTCCACGATTTGGTCAGTGCGGCGGCATCCGCCGCATCCACCCAGCGGTAGGTCAGATGTTCAGTGAACACGATCTCCCGTTCGTGAGGGAGCGCGAGACAGAACCACGATTCCGTGTTGCGCTCGATACCCGGTGCATAGCGATGACGTAAATGGCTAAAAATTTCGAACTCCACCGTGCGCTGACAGTCCTTCAGGGTCAGTTGCTCGCAAGCAACGTCAATGGTGACCTCTTCCTTTACTTCACGCGCGGCGGCCTGCGGCGCGGTTTCGCCCTCTTCCAGACTGCCGGTAACCGACTGCCAGAATTCAGGGTCATCGCGCCGCTGCAACATCAGCACCCGCTTCGTGTCCTGAGCGTAAATTACAACTAAGACAGAAACGGGACGCTTATATGCCATATCAGTTTTTCTCTTCCTTTTTCACCACGTCGATACCCAGCTCAGCCAGTGCGGCCGGGTTAGCGAAGCTTGGCGCTTCGGTCATCAGACACGCCGCTGCGGTGGTTTTCGGGAAGGCGATAACGTCACGGATGTTGTCGGTGCCGGTCAGCAGCATAGTCAGACGGTCGAGACCGAATGCCAGGCCTGCGTGAGGCGGCGTACCGTACTTCAGCGCATCCAGCAGGAAGCCGAACTTCTCGCGCTGTTCCTGTTCGTTGATGCCCAGAATGCCGAACACCGTCTGCTGCATCTCACCGCTGTGAATACGCACGGAGCCGCCACCCACTTCATAGCCGTTGATAACCATATCGTAGGCGTTCGCGACTGCCTCTTCCGGTGCCGCTTTCAGCTCTGCCGCCGTCATGTCTTTTGGCGAAGTGAACGGGTGGTGCATGGCAGTCAGGCCGCCTTCACCGTCGTCTTCAAACATCGGGAAGTCGATAACCCACAACGGCGCCCATTTGCTCTCGTCAGTGAGGTTCAGATCTTTGCCCAGTTTCAGACGCAGCGCGCCCATTGCATCGGCAACAATTTTCTTGTTGTCAGCGCCGAAGAAGATCATGTCGCCATCCTGTGCGCCGGTGCGCTCAAGGATCGCTTCTACAATCTCCGCGTTCAGGAACTTCGCCACCGGGCTGGTGATACCTTCCAGACCTTTCGCACGCTCGGTTACTTTAATATAGGCCAGACCTTTCGCGCCGTAGATCTTGATGAAGTTGCCGTAGTCGTCAATCTGCTTACGGCTAAGCGCTGCACCACCCGGTACACGCAGGGCTGCTACGCGACCTTTTGGATCGTTAGCCGGGCCGGCAAACACCGCAAACTCAACGGATTTCACCAGGTCAGCAACGTCCACCAGCTCCATAGGGTTACGCAGGTCTGGTTTGTCGGAGCCGTAACGACGCTCGGCTTCGGCGAAGGTCATAATGGGGAAGTCGCCCAGTTCCACGCCCTTCACGTCATTCCACAGGCTGCGCACCAGCGCTTCCATCACTTCACGCACCTGCTCAGCGGTCATGAAGGAGGTTTCCACATCGATCTGGGTAAATTCTGGCTGACGGTCAGCGCGCAGGTCTTCGTCACGGAAGCATTTCACGATCTGATAGTAGCGATCGAAGCCGGACATCATCAGCAGCTGTTTAAACAGCTGTGGAGACTGCGGCAGCGCGTAGAATTTGCCTTTATGAACGCGGGATGGCACCAGGTAATCGCGCGCGCCTTCCGGCGTGGCTTTGGTCAGCATCGGGGTTTCGATATCGAGGAAACCGTGGTCATCCATAAAGCGACGCACCAGGCTGGTGATTTTCGCACGGGTTTTCAGGCGCTGTGCCATCTCCGGGCGACGCAGATCCAGGTAGCGGTATTTCAGACGCGCTTCTTCAGTGTTGACGTGGTTGGAGTCCAGCGGCAGCGCTTCAGCACGGTTGATGATCGTCAGATCGGAGGCCAGCACTTCAATGGCACCGGTCGCCATATCTGCGTTGACGTTTTTCTCGTCACGCGCACGTACGGTGCCGGTGACCTGAATGCAGAACTCATTACGCAGCTCAGAAGCCAGCTTCAATGCGTCCGCGCGATCCGGATCGAAGAACACCTGAACGATACCTTCGCGGTCGCGCATATCGATGAAGATAAGGCTACCAAGATCACGACGACGGTTGACCCAACCACACAGGGTCACCTGCTGTCCGACGTGGGACTGACGCAGCTGCCCGCAATATTCTGTACGCATGAGATATCCCTTAATTAGCCGCAGGCTAAATGTCGCCTGGTATGCAGGCTACTATGTCGCAGCTTTCTGTATGTCACAACTGGATGAAAAAAGGCGGCTATTATACTGGAAATTCCGCCGGACGATAAGAGCGAAGCACGGCCAGACGCACGTTTGCTGCGCTCTTATTGCGCATTCTCACAAAAATTAACAAAATTATCCGACCGATAACAGGCCATAACGTCGTAAGGTGTAACGGAAGCGATTCATTTAACTGGAGTTACCATGCTGACACTTGATGCCCGCAAAACCGCCCTGGTGGTGATTGATCTACAGGAAGGGATCCTTCCCTTTGCCGGTGGCCCGCACACCGCTGATGATGTCGTCAGCCGTGCCGCACGTCTGGCGGAAAAATGCCGCGCCAGCGGCGCACCGGTTGTCATGGTGCGCGTTGGCTGGTCGGCCGATTTTGCCGAAGCGTTAAAACAGCCGGTTGATGCCCAGGCACCCGCGCACGCCCTGCCGGACAACTGGTGGACGTATCCGGTCTCGCTCGGCAAACGCGACAGCGATATCGAAGTGACCAAACGCCAGTGGGGCGCCTTCTACGGCACCGACCTGGAGCTACAGCTGCGCCGCCGCGGTATCGACACCATTATCCTGTGCGGGATCTCCACCAACATTGGCGTGGAATCCACCGCCCGTAACGCCTGGGAGTTGGGCTTTAACCTGGTGATTGCCGAAGACGCATGTAGCGCGGCTTCTGCGGAACAACACCAGGGCAGCATGACCCATATTTTCCCGCGCATCGGTCGCGTGCGCAGCACGGATGAGATTTTAAGCGCGTTATGATGTATGTGGGCCTGCCCCAGTGGTCGCACCCGAAATGGGTGCGCCTTGGCATAACCAGCCTTGAAGAATACGCCCGGCACTTTAACTGCGTGGAGGGCAACACCACGCTGTATGCCCTTCCCCGGGCAGAGATTGTCGAGCGCTGGCGGGATCAAACCACGGATGATTTCCGCTTCTGCTTTAAATTTCCGGCAACCATCTCCCATAACGCCGCCCTGCGTAACTGCGGTGATTTAACCGAAGAGTTTTTTGGCCGAATGTCGCCACTGGCAAACCGTATCGGCCAGTACTGGCTGCAGCTTCCCGCCACCTTTGGTCCGCGCGATCTGCCCGCGCTTTGGCCATTCCTTGATGGCCTGCCCCGGGACTTTACCTACGGCGTTGAAGTGAGACATCCTGAATTTTTTGCCAAAGGCGAGGTGGAAAAAGCACTCAACCGGGGATTGCATGAGCGCTCAGTCAACCGCGTCATCCTTGACAGTCGTCCTGTTCACAGCGCCATTGCGCATAACGAAGCCATTATTGATGCCCAGCGCAAGAAGCCCAAAGTCCCGGTCCACGCTATCGTAACCGCGCACAATCCGATGGTCCGGTTTATCGGCAGCGACAATATGCAGCAAAATCAGGAGATGTTCGCCGTCTGGCTGCACACGTTAGCGAAATGGGAACTGACCACCACGCCGTATCTTTTTTTACATACGCCGGATATCGCCCAGGCCCCCGAACTGGTCGATACGCTCTGGCAGGCCCTGCAAACCGCGGTTCCGTCGCTCGGCAGCGCGCCGTCCATCCCACAACAATCTTCTCTTTTCTGAGATCACGCCATATCATAGAGACGCCATCTGCCAAAACACAGGGAGTTTGTATGGTCAGCGCGTTGTATGCGGTGCTAGGTGCATTACTGCTGATTAAATTTTCATTTGATGTTGTGCGACTCAGAATGCAGTACCGCGTCTCATACGGCGACGGGGGGTTTTCCGAACTGCAAAGCGCTATCCGTATCCACGGCAACGCGGTTGAGTACATTCCAGTGGCACTCATTTTGCTGCTGTTTATGGAGATGAATGGCGCCGAAACCTGGATGGTACACATTTGTGGCCTGCTGCTGATTGCGGGTCGGTTAATGCATTATTACGGCTTTCACCACCGCTTATTCCGCTGGCGTCGTTCCGGCATGAGCGCGACATGGTGCTCGCTTTTGCTGATGGTGCTGGCTAACCTTTGGTATATGCCGTGGGAGTTGGTTTTCTCCTTCCGTTAGCGCACAATACGCCACTTTATTTTTCCCGGATTTTTACGTTATGTCAGATCGCGACACGCTTTTTTCCGCGCCTATCGCCAGCCTGGGCGACTGGACCTTCGATGAACGGGTAGCCGAAGTCTTCCCGGATATGATCCAGCGCTCTGTTCCCGGTTATTCCAATATTATCTCCATGATCGGCATGCTGGCTGAGCGCTTCGTTCAACCCGGCACGCAGGTGTATGACCTGGGCTGCTCGCTCGGCGCGGCAACGTTGTCGGTACGTCGTAACGTTCATCACGAAGGCTGTAAAATCATTGCCGTCGATAACTCCCCGGCGATGGTTGAACGTTGCCGCCGTCATATTGATGCCTGGAAAGCGGCAACTCCGGTCGAGGTCGTTGAAGGCGACATTCGTGATATCGAAATCTGCAACGCCTCGATGGTCGTGCTGAATTTTACCCTGCAGTTCCTGGTGCCCGATGACCGCCAGCGGCTGCTGGACAAAATTTATCAGGGCCTTAACCCCGGTGGCGCGCTGGTGCTGTCTGAGAAATTCAGCTTTGAAGACGCGACCGTCGGCGAACTGCTGTTCAACATGCACCACGATTTCAAACGTGCAAACGGCTACAGCGAGCTGGAAATTAGCCAGAAACGCAGCATGCTGGAAAACGTGATGCTGACGGACTCCGTAGAAACCCATAAAGCGCGTCTGCGCCAGGCAGGCTTTGAGCATAGCGAACTATGGTTCCAGTGCTTTAACTTTGGCTCCCTGGTGGCGCTGAAAGCTGAGGACGCGGCATGATTGAGTTCGGTAACTTCTATCAGCTGATTGCAAAAAACCATCTCTCCCACTGGCTGGAGACCCTGCCTGCGCAGATTGCCACCTGGCAGCGCGATCAGCAGCATGGGCTGTTGAAGCAGTGGTCAAATGCGGTGGAGTTTCTGCCGGAGCTGACGCCTCACCGTCTGGATCTGCTGCACAGCGTCACGGCCGAAAGCGCAGAGCCGCTGCCCGCCGGGCAGATTAATCGCATCGAAACGCTGATGCGTAACCTGATGCCGTGGCGCAAAGGACCGTTTTCGCTCTACGGGGTGAATATCAATACTGAATGGCGCTCCGACTGGAAATGGGATCGTGTGCTACCGCACCTCTCCGACCTGACCGGGCGTACCATTCTGGACGTCGGCTGCGGTAGCGGTTACCACATGTGGCGCATGATTGGCGCGGGCGCGCATTTAGCCGTTGGCATCGACCCGATGCAGTTGTTCCTGTGCCAGTTCGAAGCCGTGCGTAAGCTGCTGGGTAACGACCAGCGCGCGCATTTGCTGCCGCTGGGCATTGAGCAACTGCCCGCGCTGAAAGCGTTTGATACCGTCTTCTCCATGGGCGTACTGTACCATCGTCGTTCCCCGCTGGAGCATTTATGGCAGCTGAAAGATCAGCTGGTCAGCGGCGGCGAACTGGTGCTGGAAACGCTGGTGGTCGAAGGCGATGAAAATACCGTTCTGGTTCCCGGCGATCGTTACGCGCAAATGCGCAACGTCTACTTCATTCCTTCCGCGCTGGCGCTGAAAAACTGGCTGGAGAAGTGCGGATTTGTGGATGTGCGCATCGCCGACGTCTGCGTAACCTCCATCGAGGAGCAACGCCGTACAGACTGGATGGTGACCGAGTCGCTGGAGCAGTTCCTCGACCCAACCGACCACAGCAAAACCATCGAAGGCTATCCGGCACCGATGCGTGCGGTGTTGATTGCCACGAAGCCGTAGCCTTTTAGCCGGGTGGCGGCTGCGCCTTACCCGGCCTACCTCACTTTTGTAGGCCCGGTAAGCGTAGCGCCACCGGGCACTGGAGAAAAAAAGGCCCCTGTGTAATTGGCAGGGGCCTGGTACAAGCAAGCATCATATTGGGCGACATGATGCGCGGTAAAAATCGGTACGTTGCTACACGTGATGACGTTCAATCAGCGATTTCATTTCCGCAACCGACTCTCCATCTACACCGTAGCGTGAGTACTCATCCGCTTCAGCATCCGTCGACATAGACAACCCTGTGTTGCGATAACGCATGGGCGACGGTATCCATTTCCCGGCAGAGCTGTGAAGCTCTTCCACCCCGGCGTTTAAAAACAGTTCCAGATTGCTGGCACGGACTCCCGCACCCGCCATTATTATTGGAACACCGGAATGTGCTTTTAGTTCCATAATTAATTGCAGTCCTTTTTCAGCCGACGACTGCTGGCCCGATGTCAGCACACGCGCCACGCCAAGTTCCGCAAGGGTATCAAAGGCTTGCAATGGGTTTTTACACATATCGAACGCGCGATGAAATGTTACCGCCATCCCCTTTGCGGCCGCCATGACCTGGCGCATCCGCGGTACATCGACGTTGCCTTCTTCATCGAGCAGCCCCGTCACCAGCCCCGGGAAACCCAGATCGCGAACAAGGGCGATATCGTCAAGCATGGCATTGAACTCGCCTGCCGTGTAACAAAAATCACCGCCCCGAGGACGAATGATAGGGTGTACCGGAACGGTGACAGCCTGACGGGCAGACTTCAACACACCGTACGAGGGCGTTAACCCCCCTTCTTTCGGTGCCGCGCACAGTTCAATGCGATCAGCCCCCCGCTGTTGCGCCGTCACGGCACACTCCACGCTGTAACAGCAAATCTCCAGCAGCGCCATCCACTCCTCCTTAAATTTCGCGTAATGCACCATCATGACACGCCGCTCCCGGTCGGTCTTCGCGTGTCGTCACAACGCTTACTCTTCGCTGGCAACAATCTGTTCTATCGTCCAGGGATGGAACTTCACCGTCACCTGTCCGTCAGTCACGGCCAGCGTCGGGTTCGGTAAACGCTCGCGCTCGCCTTTTGGTGAACTCGTTTTCACAAAGATACCCGGCTTGCTCAACCCCTCATCAGACAGCAGCGCCAGCGCGCGCGCATTCAGCTTTTCGGGCTCGCCTGGCAGCACGATTTCGATGTGCTCCCAGCCTTCATGCGGGTAACGTTTTTCTCCCGGCCACGGCAGTTCAACAACGCTAAACTGCCAGTGCGCTACGCAGACCGGCTCATGAAGTTTAAACAGACAGATAGGACGTCCGTTGATGGTGTTCTCAGAGAGCAGTTCCCCGCACTGTTCAAACCCGCGACGCCAGCGCTCGGCGGTGGCGTTCTGATGACAGCGCAAGGAGATGTGATCGGCCTCAAGCGGCGCAATGTCCAGACCAAGACGGGTGGCAAGTTCTGTGAACGCCTGGGTGAAGCGCGGTAAATCTGCGGAAATATCATGCAGTTCGTCAATGGATTGCCAGTTCGCCATAAGTCAGTCTCTTATTGTGTCGCAAAGCCGCTAATTTACTCTGTTGCCCCCTTTTGACCAACCGCGGAATGACGCTTTTTATCACTGCATGATTATGCATGCTTTCTTAGCCTGGATTCTGCGCAATCTTCGCCCCCCGCAATGCTGACGCCAGAAGGCATTTGCAGTATACTCCCGCCCTCATTCTTTAACTGGCGCGGGTGGCAGTCAGCCCGCATCAAAAACGTAAGGTATCCAGGTGAATATTCAGGCTCTTCTCTCAGAAAAAGTCAGTCAGGCACTGATTGCCGCAGGTGCGCCTGCGGATTGCGAACCGCAGGTTCGTCAGTCAGCGAAAGTACAGTTTGGCGACTATCAGGCTAATGGCGTGATGGCAGTGGCTAAAAAACTGGGCATGCCGCCGCGACAACTGGCTGAGCAGGTGCTGACTCATCTGGATCTCACCGGCATTGCCAGTAAAACCGAAATCGCTGGCCCGGGCTTTATCAACATTTTCCTTGAGCCGGCCTTCCTGGCAAGCCACGTTGACGCAGCGCTGAAATCTGACCGTCTGGGCGTAACCCAGCCAGAGCCACAGACCGTGGTGATTGACTACTCCGCGCCAAACGTCGCGAAAGAGATGCACGTTGGCCACCTGCGATCCACCATCATCGGTGACGCGGCAGTACGCACCCTTGAGTTCCTCGGTCACAAGGTGATCCGCGCGAACCACGTTGGTGACTGGGGTACCCAGTTCGGTATGCTGATTGCTTACCTGGAAAAACAGCAGCAGGAAAACGCGGGTGAAATGGCGCTGGCGGACCTGGAAGGGTTCTACCGTGAAGCCAAAAAACACTACGACGAAGATGAAGCCTTCGCCGAGCGCGCGCGTAGCTATGTGGTGAAACTGCAGGGCGGCGACCCGTACTTCCTGGAGATGTGGCGCAAGCTGGTGGACATCACCATGTCCCAGAATCAGCTCACCTATAACCGTCTGAACGTCACCCTGACCCGCGACGACGTGATGGGTGAAAGCCTCTATAACCCAATGCTGCCGGGCATTGTGGCCGACCTGAAGGCCAAACAGCTGGCGGTTGAGAGCGAAGGCGCAACGGTCGTATTCCTTGATGAGTACAAAAACAAGGAAGGCGAACCGATGGGCGTGATCATCCAGAAAAAGGATGGCGGCTACCTCTACACCACCACCGATATCGCCTGTGCGAAGTACCGTTACGAAACGCTGCATGCTGACCGCGTACTGTACTACATCGACTCCCGTCAGCACCAGCACCTGATGCAGGCGTGGACTATCGTGCGTAAAGCCGGTTATGTTCCCGATTGCGTGCCGCTGGAACACCACATGTTCGGCATGATGCTGGGTAAAGACGGCAAGCCGTTCAAAACCCGTGCGGGCGGTACGGTGAAGCTGTCCGACCTGCTGGATGAAGCGCTGGAACGCGCCCGTCGCCTGGTGGCAGAGAAGAACCCGGATATGCCGGCCGAGGAGCTGGAAAAACTGGCGAACGCCGTGGGTATCGGTGCGGTGAAATACGCGGATCTCTCCAAGAACCGTACCACCGACTATATCTTCGACTGGGACAACATGCTGGCGTTTGAAGGTAACACCGCGCCGTACATGCAGTATGCCTACACCCGCGTGCTCTCGGTGTTCCGTAAAGCGAATATCGATGAAAGCGTGCTGGCGAATGCGACCGTCACCATTACCGAAGATCGCGAAGCCCAGCTGGCGGCCCGTCTGCTGCAGTTTGAAGAGACGCTGTCCGTGGTTGCACGCGACGGTACGCCGCATGTGATGTGTGCTTACCTGTACGATCTGGCCGGTCTGTTCTCCGGCTTCTACGAGCACTGCCCTATTCTGTCTGCGGAAAATGAATCGGTCCGCAACAGCCGCCTGAAGCTGGCGCAGCTGACGGCGAAGACCCTGAAGCTGGGTCTGGATACCCTGGGTATCGAAACCGTAGAACGTATGTAATACAAAAAACCCGGCTATCATCGCCGGGTTTTTTTATGATCAGAAGTACTTCCGCAAATACTCCGTCAAACAGAGGATCGCCATTGCCTGACCGTACGGCATCGACGTCAGCGGGATCTGGCGGTAAAACTCCAGATCGCTCCCCATCCCGGTTCCGAACGACGTTTGCAGCAGCTCCCCTTCCGGCGAGATGTTTTTCACAATCCCTCTGATGGCTTTCTCCGCGACCTCAGCGTATTCCGCCGCCACATAGCGTTTACGCACGGCCTTAAGTATACCGTAGGCAAAGCCTGCCGTGGCCGACGCCTCCAGGTATGAGTCTGGGTCGTCGAGCAGCGTATGCCACAGGCCACTGTCGTCCTGACATGTCGCCAGCGCGGCAATCTGCGCATTGAGCACCTGCGTCAGATAACGGCGCACGGCGTTGTTTTCCGGCAGATCGACCAGTTCGAGGAAGTCCGGGATCACAATGGTGAGCCAGCTGTTGCCACGCGCCCAGCGGGCATGGGCAAAGTTATGGTTGCCGTCATAGTTCCAGCCGTGGAACCACAGCCCGGTCTCCCGGTCCATCAGGTTCTGCACGTGCAGCAGGAACTGGTACACTGCCTCCTCAACGTATTCCGGTTTGTTCAGCAGCTTGCCAATTTTGGCCAGCGGCAGGACCGTCATCATCAGCGTGTCATCCCACATCTGCTGCGCGTTCTCTTCCGCCAGGGTAATGTGCTGCATGCCGCCGTGTTCGGTACGCGGCATCTCATGCATCGCCCACTCCGCCCAGCTCTCCAGCCACGGCAGCCAGGCCGGATTTCGGGTCTCTTCGTAGCGGTACGCCAGCGTCAGGAACGGCGACATGGTATTTACGTTTTTGGTGGTTGCCCCTTCCGCAAAACGGTTCGCAAACCAGCTGTCGATAATGTCGCGCATCCCGTCGTCGCCGGTCTGGCAGTAGTACTGCCAGATACCGTACAACCCGACGCCGTGCGTCCACTCCCACCCTGCCCAGCCTTTGGTATCTATGACGCGCCCGTCGTCCAGCCGCAGCAAAAATTCACCCGTTTTGTCGTGGATATTGACCAGGTTATGCGTCACCTTCTGAATCAGCGATTTCAGCTCGTCCCTGGCGATAAAACGCTCTGGCTGACGCAGCAAGGGGCTATGTTTGACAGGCCAAACTTTCATCATCTTAACCTCTGTTGTATGTCGAATTCAGTACCGCACGTCCCTTCAGCGAAGGGGCCGCTGGTTTATTGCGATTGAGATAACCAATGTTGTTATTCCCCCACAAGGATTCGAACGGCATACCGGCCAGCATTTCCACGGTGGCGCGGGCGTGCGGGCTGGCCGCTTCAGGCATGGCGCGGCCCGATTCGCGCATTTTCGCGGTCTCTTCGCGCAGCGTGCTGTGGGTTTGTAGATTGAGCCTGAAGCGCAGGGAAACCAGGAAACCGCAGAACAGCACCAGAAGGGTTCCCACGCTCAAAATCAGCAGAATGGTGTGGCTGACTTCAGCAGGCTGGGTTTTCTGACCGCTGACAAAGCCGGACATCTGCATCACGATGCCCACCAGCATTACCGCACCGGCCTGAGACGCTTTTCGGGTCAACGTCATGATACCGGCGAAGATGCCCTCACGACGCTGGCCGGTGATCACCTCGTCCACGTCAGCAATGTAGGTATAGGTGTTCCACGGCACATAGTTGATACCGCCGCGACCAAGACCGGCAACCGCGGAGATAAGCAGCAGCAGAGCGTAAACGTCGCTCAGCCCGGCGTAATACAGCACGGCGTAAGAGAGAGAGGCCAGGCCAAACAGCACCACCACCATGCGGTAAGACGGTGCAGGCCCAAAGCGAATGCACAGCGGGATCATCCCAATCACGGCAAGAAACTGGAAGATGGCCATCGTGCCCAGCAGGTTTGACGCCATTGACGCCTCCTGCATCAGCACAAACACCACGTAATAGGTAAAGACGGCGTTGAAGACGTCCTGCGCAATGTAGCCGCCGAGGTACATGCCCAGGTGCTGACGGAAAATCTTGATGCGCAGCGTCGAGCTTAACTCCACAAACAGGCGATTCAGGCTCTGGCCCAGGGTCAGTTTTTTCTTCTCTTCTTCCGCGCGCAGGGCCGCTTCGGACCACTCCTCGCGCGGGCGCTCCCAGGTGAAGAACCAGACAAAGGTCAGCATCAGCGCGCACAGCACCGAGAAGACCAGGCTTGCGTAGAAGAAAGAGATCGCGTTGTCTTTACCAAAGTGGGTCAGCAGGATCCCCGGCAGGAACGAAGCCAGGATAGCGGACATCTGCGCCATCGAAATACGCGCACCGGAGAATTTCGTTTTCTGTTTAAAGTCATCGGTCATCTCCGGGACCAGCGTTTCATACGGCACCAGAATCATGGTGTAGACGATATCGAAGACCAGATAGGTCAGCAGGTAGTACCAGAAATTCATCTCCCCAACCCACATCAGGGAGTAGCTGAAGACGCAGGGAATGCCGAGCAGAATAAAGAATTTGCGGCGGCCAAAGCGTTTGCCCAGCCAGGTGGTGCCAAAGTTATCGGTTAAAAAGCCCATCAGCGGGCTGACCACCGCGTCCAGCACCCTTGCAGCAGCAAAAATAAAGGTCGCTTCAATCGGTGTGAGTCCACAGAAGGTCGTATAAAAATACAAAAGCCAGGCCGCCGTCAGCGCGGTCGTTCCCGCGCCGAGGAAATCCCCTGCCCCGTATGCAAGATAGTTTGCGAGTCCAATTTTTCGTGTTTTCATTGCCGTCAACCCTAATCAGTTTTAGGAGACCCCCTGTAAGCAAACCTCGTCCGGGAGTTTTTACACGGCTACAGTAGAATTAACGCACTGTGGAAACCTTTCTGTTTCTGCCATCACACCGCAAAGGCTGGCAAAAATGCAAAGAGTGTCATTACGTGCATCACTGATTTATAAAACAGCGTTTCTATTACTTCAAAAGGCGAGGTCATTTTTGCGAGCCCGCTATCATAATCGCTGATAACGGGCGTTGAGGCAGGCAACTAGCGGTAGTTAACGATAACGGAATTACTCTGCACCTTGAGCGCCGGGATCAACCGCCCGCCGCCCGGCACTTCCCAGATAAAGCGTAAAGGTTCTACAGCAGGTACACCGTTAAACGCCTGGGTAGTGCCGCTCTCTGCGTCGATTTCCGTGCAACGGCTCTGGGAGCACAGACGCACCTGTAGCCCGGCAGGCGTCGGGCCAATCAGCGAATAGTTCCACACCACCAGGCTCATCTGACCGGACACCGGTTCAGTAGGCGCCAGCGGGCGCGACGACATCGCCACGCCACGGTTGCTGAGGGTCACGCCGATGCTGCTGGCCTGCCAGGTCCCTTCGCCCGCGGCCTGCGCCACCAGCGGGAAGAGTAATAGCCCTAACCACTTACGCATTATTTACCTCCAATCGTCGCCGTCATACGAATATGGCGATTATCAGACAGCTCCAGATTCGACAGCACCACCAGCTGGTTCAGGCTACGACGCAGGAAGCGTGACAGCAGCGGACGCAGCGCATGGTTTACCAGTAGCACCGGCGGTGCCCCCAGCATCTCCTGACGCGCCAGCGCCTCCTGTGTTTGCGCCAGCAGACGGTCCGCCAGACCCGGCTCCAGCCCGCCACCGCCCTGCAGGGCCTGCAGCAGCAGACGTTCCAGCGGCGTATCCAGGCCAATCACCTGCACTTCACCGGTGCCCGGGAACCACTGCTGGGTGATCGCGCGGCCCAGCGCCACGCGCACCACCGCCGTCAGCTCATGCGGATCGCTTTGCAGCGGCGCGTGCTCGGCGAGGGTTTCCAGAATGGTGCGCATATCGCGGATCGGCACTTTTTCATCAAGCAGGTTTTGCAGCACCTTATGCAGCGTGGTCAACGTCAGCACGCCCGGTACCAGATCCTCCGTCAGCTTCGGCATCTCCTGGCTCACGCGGTCAAGCAACTGCTGTGCTTCCTGACGGCCAAACAGCTCTGCTGAGAACTGTCCAATCAGGTGGTTAAGATGGGTAGCCACCACGGTACTGGCCTCCACCACGGTATACCCCTGAATTTGCGCCTGCTCTTTGAGCGCGCTTTCAATCCAGATAGCGGCCAGACCAAACGCGGGATCGATGGTCTGTTCACCCGGCAGCGTACCGGCGGCTGTGCCCGGGTTAATCGCCAGCCAGCGGCCTGGATACGCATCACCGCTGCCAATCTCAACCCCTTTCATCAGAATACGGTAGCGGGCAGGCGGAAGATCCATGTTGTCGCGGATGTGCACAACCGGCGGCAGGAAGCCCATATCCTGGGCGAATTTTTTCCGGATACTGCGGATGCGGCCAAGCAGTTCGCCATCCTGCTGGAAATCGACCATCGGGATCAGACGGTAACCCACTTCCATCCCCAGCGAATCTTCCAGCTGAACGTCGTTCCAGGTGGCTTCCACGGCCTGCGTGTTCTCCGGCATTTTTACCGGTACAGGTTCTGCCGCGGGTTTCATTTCACGGCCACGCATCCACCAGGCAAGGCCCAGCAGTGCTGCCGTGAACAGCAGGAAAACCAGGTTCGGCATGCCCGGCACCAGGCCGAGCAGACCCAGCACCGCCGCCGCCAGCAGCATGACGCGCGGGTTGCTGAACAGCTGGCCAACCATCTGCTCGCCAACGTCCTGATCGGTACTGACGCGGGTAACGATAACGCCCGCAGCGGTAGAAATGACCAGCGCCGGGATCTGGGCAACCAGACCGTCACCAATGGTCAGCAGCGTATAGCTTTCAGCCGCCTGGCCCATGCCCATGCCATGCTGCAGCACCCCAACAAGCAGGCCACCCACCACGTTAATCACCATGATGAGAATGCCCGCGATGGCGTCACCGCGCACAAACTTACTTGCACCGTCCATTGAGCCGTAGAAGTCCGCTTCCTGGGTCACTTCCGCACGGCGTTTTTTCGCTTCATCTTCCGCGATAAGCCCGGCGTTAAGGTCGGCGTCGATCGCCATCTGCTTACCCGGCATCCCGTCCAGCACAAAGCGCGCACCCACTTCCGCAATACGCCCTGCACCTTTGGTGATAACCATAAAGTTGATGATAACGAGGATGACAAACACCACGATGCCGATGGCAAAGTTACCGCCCACGAGGAAGTGGCCAAAGGCCTCAACCACTTTACCCGCGGCTGCCGCGCCGGTGTGGCCTTCCATCAGGATGATACGCGTGGACGCCACGTTCAGCGCCAGTCGTAACAGGGTGGTAAACAGCAGGATGGTCGGAAACGCCGCAAACTCAAGGGTACGCTGGGTGAACATCGCCACCAGCAACACCATGATGGACAACGCAATGTTGAAAGTGAAAAGCAGGTCGAGGATGAATGCCGGCAGCGGCAATACCATCATCGACAGGATTAGCAGGATGAGGATCGGCCCGGCAAGGATTTGCCATTGGGTCGATTTCAGGTTGCCGGGCAGGCGCAACATTGCCACCAGATTAGCCATCAGTGTCCTTCTCGTTCATAAAATCCAGCGCAGCAGGCACCGGAAGGTTCTCAGGTTTGACAGGTCGTTGACCGCCAGCCAGACGCCAGCGTTTCAACTGCCATACCCAGGCCAGCACTTCCGCCACGGCGGCGTAGAGTTGTCCTGGGATCTGTTGTCCAATTTCCGCGTGGCGGTACAACGCACGCGCCAGCGGCGGCGCTTCCAGTATTGGCACCCGGTTTTCCGTGCCAATCTCGCGGATGCGCAGGGCGATTAAGCCCGCCCCCTTCGCCACCACTTTCGGCGCGCTCATTTTGTTTTCGTCGTACTGCAGCGCAACGGAATAGTGGGTTGGGTTGGTGACAATAACGTCGGCTTTCGGCACATCTTCCATCATCCGTCGACGGGCGGCGGCGCGCTGCATCTGGCGGATACGCCCTTTCACGTGCGGGTCACCTTCCATCTGCTTATATTCGTCACGGATATCCTGACGGGACATGCGCAGTTTTTTGAAGTGGCTGTACAGCTGGAAGATGACGTCGAACCCCACCATCGGAATAATGCTGAGGACCACCAGCAGCGCACAGAGTCCGACCAGATTCAGCGCATTGCTCATCGCGGTCAAAGGCGACTCGCTGATAAGCCGCATCATTTCCGGCCAGTTGTGCCAGAGGTAAAACCCCGCGGCACTGCCCATCAGCGCCGCTTTGAGGATGGCTTTAAGCAGTTCTGCCCCGGTCTGCGCGGAGAACATTTTCGCGATGCCGGACAGCGGGTTCAGTTTGGAAAATTTTGGTTGCAGCGATTTGGTGCTAAAGACCAGACCACCAAGCATCACCGGCGAGATCAGCGCGACCAGCACCACCCCGGTAATCAGGGGCAGCAGTGCGACCATGGCCCCTTTAATAAGCTGAATAATCTGGCTGAGGATAAGGTTTGGGTCGTTGACCATACTGTGGTCGAAACGTAATCCGGCAGAGAGCATCCCCGCCAGTTTTCGGGCGAGCGACTCCCCACCCCACCAGATGATGCACACACCCACAATAAGGATCAGCAGGGATGTCAGCTCTCGGGATCGGGGGATCTGCCCTTCCTCACGCGCTTTTTCAAGTCGGTGGGGTGTGGGGGCTTCTGTTTTGTCGTCGTTCTCTTCTGCCACAGTGCATGCTCAGCCCATTACGTCACAGGTATCATGCCAGCGCAGAGGAAATCCAATGGCGGGAAAAGCCCGTTTATTCGGGCTCTTTTCGGTGATTCTGCGTTAACCGCCTCAGGCGCATGCACACCTGAGGCGGAAAGGCGTATCAGAAACCGAGGCTGTCCAGCAGGTCGTCTACCTGATCCTGGCTTGCCACAACGCCCGCTTTGGTGGCGTCGAGCTGTGGGCCATTGAGCAGGCTTTCGTTCTCGCGTTTCGGACGTGCAGCCGGTTCCGGAATGTTTTCCAGCAGCACCATCAGCAGCTGACGTTCAATCTCCTGAATCACATCCATCATGCGCTTGATCACCTGACCGGTCAGGTCCTGGAAATCCTGCGCCATCATGATGTCCAGCAGCTGAGCGTTGGTGAAGCTGGTGTGGCCCGGTACATCGCCCAGGAACTGACGGGTATCCGTCACCAGTTCGCGGGCATCCGCCAGCTCGATAGGATTCTCAAACCACTCATCCCAGCGTTTGGTCAGCGCTTTCGCGCCCTTTTCCATCGCATCCTGGTGCGGTTGTGACGCTTCAACGCTGTTCAGCGCACGTTCAGCCGCTTGCGCGGTCATCTGCACAACGTAGTCCAGACGGTCACGCGCATCAGGAATCGCTTCCGCCGCTTCGGCGATTGCCTGGTCCAGCCCCAGTTCACGCAGGCTGTCACGCAGCATGCGTGTCAGGCTGCCGATGCGGGCAATGATATCGCTGGGCGAATGTTCTTCAACGGGTTTCATAGCAGGTTGCATCATAACCAACACCTCACATGCCGAGTTTCTCGAAGATCTTACCGAGCTTCTCTTCCAGGGTCGCCGCGGTGAATGGCTTCACCACATAGCCGCTTGCGCCCGCCTGTGCAGCGGCAATGATGTTCTCTTTTTTCGCTTCTGCGGTCACCATCAGCACCGGCATAGAAGCCATGCCTGCATCCGCGCGGATGGTTTTCAGCAGTTCCAGACCATCCATATTCGGCATGTTCCAGTCAGAGATAACAAAACCAAACCCGCCCGCCTGCAGTTTGTTCAGCGCATCCACGCCGTCTTCTGCTTCTTCAACGTTGTTGAAGCCCAGCTCTTTCAGCAGGTTGCGCACAATGCGACGCATGGTGGAAAAGTCATCCACAACCAAAAACTTAAGCTCTTTATCCGCCATAAAATAATACTCCTGAGTCAAATACGTATTGCCTGTCCGGCACTGATTTTCGCCAGCATCTGCTGGCTTACCTGGCTAAGATCGACCACTTCGCTCACGCCACCCATATTGATGGCCTCGCGCGGCATGCCGAACACCACACAACTTGCTTCATTCTGCGCAATCGTCCAGGCGCCAGCCTGGTGCATTGCAAGCATTCCGGCGGCACCATCGTTGCCCATCCCCGTCAGGATCACCCCAACGGCGTTGCGCCCCGCATGTTTCGCCACCGAATGAAACAGCACATCCACCGACGGACGGTGCCGGTTTACCGGCGGCCCGTCATGAATTTTGATTTGATAGTTAGCGCCGCTGCGCGCCAGCTCCATATGCTTATCGCCCGGCGCGATGTAAGCATGACCCGGGAGCACACGCTCGCCATCTTCCGCCTCTTTCACGCTGATCTGGCACAGCTTGTTCAGACGCTCCGCGAACGAGCGGGTAAAGCCTGGCGGCATATGTTGAGTGATCAGAATACCCGGACTGGAAAGCGGCAATGGCTGGAGTACATGGCGAATTGCCTCTGTTCCTCCGGTTGATGCGCCAATCACCAGCAGTTTTTCCGAGCTGAGTAACGGACCCGCCTTCAGGGTTGCCGGGGCAGCCGTTGGCTTATGGGCCGCGAGCTTCGCGCGCGAGGCGGTGCGGATCTTCTCAGCGATCATTTCGCTGTAGGCCAGCATGCCTTCACGAATGCCAAGCTGGGGTTTGGTGACAAAATCCACCGCCCCCAGCTCCAGCGCGCGCAGCGTAATTTCCGAGCCTTTGCCAGTCAGCGATGAGACCATCACCACCGGCATTGGACGCAGACGCATCAACTTTTCCAGGAAATCAATGCCATCCATGCGCGGCATCTCGACATCCAGCGTCAGCACGTCGGGGTTATATTTTTTAATTAAATCCCGCGCTACCAGCGGATCCGGCGCGGTAGCGACCATCTCCATGTCGCTGTGGCTATTGATAATTTCAGTCATGATCTGGCGCATCAGCGCCGAATCATCGACAGACAATACCCTGATTTTACTCATGCTTTTTCCTTACTCAGCGCATATACCGTTTGCCCACGCAGGCTAAACTCACGCACGAGGTTGCTGAAGTTTTCCGAGTGCCCGGCAAACAGTAAACCGTCAGGCTTGAGCAACGGAACAAACCGACGCAGAATGTCCTGTTGCGTCGTTTTATCAAAATAGATCATGACGTTACGGCAAAAAATGGCGTCGAAAGGCCCCGGCACGTTGTACTGCTTATCCAGCAGGTTAACCGGTGCAAACTCCACGCAGTTCGCCAGCTCCTGGCGCACGCGCACCAGCCCTTCATGCGGGCCGGTACCGCGCATGAAGTAACGCTGAAGCTGCTGAGGCGACAACGTCTTCAGCTCATCCTGGCGATAGACGCCGTTACGCGCCTTCTCCAGCACTTCGGTGTCGATATCGCTGGCGTACACTTTCCAGCGACCCGGCGCCATTCCCAGGGTATCGGCAAGGGTGATCGCCAGCGAGTAAGGCTCTTCCCCGGTCGAGGCCGCCGCACTCCAGACGCGATACTCCCCGGTGCGACGGCGGGCGTGCTCTGCCAGTACCGGGAAGTGATGAGCTTCGCGGAAAAAGGCCGTCAGGTTAGTGGTTAAAGAGTTAATAAAAGCCTGCCACTCGGCGCTGTTCTGGTTCGCTTCGAGCATGCTCAGGTAGCGACCAAAGTCATCCAGCCCCAGCGTACGCAGACGCCGCACCAGACGGTTGTAGACCATGTCTCGCTTATGGTCAGCAAGCACGATCCCCGCACGCTGGTAAATTAACTGACATATCCGACGAAAATGCGCGTCGGACAGCGCGAGGCGCTGTGTCATCTGCAACAATAATGACGTTTGCCCTGGAGGCATTGGTGATGTCATAGCGCCTTCTTAATTACATTCAGGATACAACTGGCACGGCCTGCGACCGCCCGACTTCTGTTACTGCTTCAACGTGCTCTTTGACATTAAATACCGCGACCAGCCCGGTCAGATGATCCGCCTGACTGGCCAGCTGATCGGTTGCCGCTGCCGCTTCCTCCACTAACGAGGCATTCTGCTGCGTGACCTGATCCATCTGGCTTACCGCCTGGGCCACCTGCTCAATCCCGCGACGCTGCTCATCAGATGCCGAGGCAATTTCGCCCATGATGTCGTTCACCCGCGTAACGGAGGTGACAATCTCGTGCATGGTTTTCGCCGCCGTATCCACCAGCGCGGAGCCTTGCTGGACGCGGGAGACAGACTCTTCAATCAGCCCTTTGATCTCTTTCGCCGCGTTGGCGCTGCGGCTCGCCAGGTTACGGACTTCACCCGCCACCACCGCAAACCCGCGCCCCTGCTCACCCGCACGCGCCGCTTCCACAGCCGCGTTCAGCGCCAGAATGTTGGTCTGGAACGCAATGCCATCAATCACGCTGATGATGTCGCCAATTTTCTGCGAACTGGCGGCAATATCCTGCATGGTGCTGGCCACATGAGACGCCTGGTCGCCCCCCTTCTTCGCCGTCATCGCCGCCTGTTTTGACAGGTCTGACGCCTGGCGCGCGTTGTCGGCGTTCTGGCTTACCGTCGCAGTCAGCTGTTCCATGCTGGCCGCCGTTTGCGCCAGCGAGGCCGCCTGTTGCTCGGTACGGGAAGAGAGATCGTTATTGCCAGCCGCAATCTCTGAGATCCCGGTGTGCATGGCATAGCTGCCCTGGCGCACATCGGAGACCGTTTCCCGTAGCGATCCTTGCATCGCCTTCAGGCTGGCAAAGATCGCCGAAATTTCGTTTTTGCCATACACCGCCACCGGACGCGCCAGATCCCCCTTCGCAATGCTGTCGAAGTGGCTGCTGATAATCGCCAGCGGCTGAACAATCATCTTGCGCGACCAGAGCAGCGCGGCACCGGTCAGCAGTGCCGCCAGAATCACCATCACGGTAAAAATCACGCCGGACATGTGGTAGCTCATGCGGCTGCTATCCCCTGCGCGCTGCACAAACTGGTTAATGTCCTGCTGCCAGGCGTTAAAGCTGTCATCAAACGCCGCCTGCGACGCCTGTACCGGCGCGGTCATAAAGTCCGAGAGCTGGTTGTTCTCAAGCCAGGTCGCCTGGTGATCCAGATCGCTGTGCCACTGCTCAAAGTTCTTCTTCATGGCAGCTTTCAGCGCTTTCCCTTTTTCGCTGACGTCCTCCTGCGCGGTGAACGTTTTGAACTGCGCGTCGGCCTGTTTAAGGCTGTTGCGCGCCGTCGCCATCAGCGCCTTGATATCATCCGGCGGATAACTCAGCGCGGTTAAGGTTCCCGCCTTGTTTAGCGCAGTGCTTGCCTGCAACAGCACGGCACGCGTTTGTGCCAGTGCGGAGCGCTGCTGATTACTCGCCTCAACTTCCTGCAAATTCTGATAGCCATCGCGAAACGCCCAAAAAGACAACCCGTTACTGCCAACCTGCAACACACCGCAAAGGATCAGAATCAAAAACAGTGTGGTCGAGATACGAATACGATTTAACATCCACGCTCCCATCAAGCGGCAAGCAGCCGCGGTTTAAATGTCAGTCAAAATGTTTCCCAGTTTTCATCATGTCCGGTCGTCGCGGCGCGGGTACGCGTGGCCGCCGGCTCAGCGGCGGGCGCACGATACGTGGCTTGCGGGGTGACCGTATTTCCAGCGAGTGAAGCGAGACGAAACGCCGAGACGGCCATCTTCAGACGGCTCGCCTGGTCTTCCAGCGCAGCGGCCGCCGCGGCGGACTCCTGCACCAGAGCGGCGTTTTGCTGTGTCACGCGATCCATTTCCGATACCGCCAGGGCAACCTGGTCGATACCACGACTCTGCTCATCAGAGGCAGAGGCGATTTCACCCATGATGTCCGTTACGCGGGTAACGGCATTCACGATGTCATTCATGGTCTCCCCTGCGCTTTCCACCAGCACGGAGCCGGTATCGACGCGGGAAACCGAGTCTTCAATCAGGGCTTTAATCTCTTTCGCCGCGTTAGCGCTGCGGCTGGCGAGATTACGCACTTCACCGGCCACCACCGCAAACCCGCGCCCCTGTTCACCCGCACGCGCGGCCTCAACGGCGGCGTTCAGCGCCAGGATATTGGTCTGGAAGGCAATGCCGTCGATCACGCTGATGATGTCAGCGATTTTCTTCGAGCTGTCGGCAATTTCATGCATGGTTTTCACCACACCATCCACCACCCGACCACCACGCTGCGCCGTTTCGGACGCGCTTTCTGCCAGCTGAGAAGCCTGACGCGCGTTATCCGCGTTCTGCTTCACGGTGGCGGTGAGCTGTTCCATGCTGGCCGCGGTCTCTTCCAGCGCGGAGGCCTGTTGTTCGGTACGGGAAGAGAGATCGTTATTGCCCATCGCAATTTCGCTGGTGCCGGTATAGATGGCATCCGTGCCGCTACGCACGTTGGCAACGGTATCGATAAGCGAACGCTGCATATGGTCTACGCTGTTAGCCAGTTCGGTGATTTCGTTACGCCCGGAGACGGTGAGCGTTTTGGTCAAATCGCCGCTCGCAATCTCGCGGATATGGGCAATGACGCGACCCAGTGGGTTCAGCAGGCTATGGCGAATGCCGTACCATACCGCGATCAGCACAATGGCCAGCGCCAGCGCCATTACCGCCATCTGCCATTTGGCAAAGCGGTAATCATTCTGGCTTTCCGTAAAGGCCGAGTGGTAGAGATCTGCGCTGGCTTTGGCGTATTCACTCAGCGCCGCGCCGAGCGCGTTTTGCATTCCTTGTGTCGGCTGGGCGAAATAGGCGTCCATGTTGCCGCTCTCCAGGAACTGGATAAGCTCCGTCAGACCGGCATAGTAGGCGTTATATTTTTCGTCGATATTCTGGCTCACCTGCTCCATGGCAGGCTGCGGGGCGATCTTCTTAAAGGCGTCGTAGTGCTTTGCGGCATCCGCAAGGGTTGCGCGGGCATTTTTCAGCAGATCGGTTTTCGCGCTGCTCTGCTGGTTATTGGGATCCATCATCATGCGGGCGGAGGAGCGGCTCAGGTTGATACGCGTTTGCAGCATCAAATCCCACGTTGACGTGAGTTCACTCTGCTGCAGGCGCAGATCGTTTGAGGCGGCGAAACTGTCCTGATTCTGTTTTAACGACGAGAAAAAAAGCCCACCGGAGATAAGCTGAAGTAGTGCGAAAATGACCAGCACCATCATGAGCATTGTGACAACGCGGATACGGTTCAACATACAACACCTTCTCATAGATTTATTAACGGTGTTATCGGCACAGGCCACAGGAACTTTACATTTGCGAAAGGGAAAAGCGCGGGGGTTAGAACGCCACGTCAACAATCAGCGTGTCGGTATAGGTTCCGGCGGGGGGCGTGGCCTGCCCGGTCAGGACTTTGGCGGTGTAATTGTAGGTACGCAGTAATCCGTCGGTACTGACCTGGGACGAGGTCGCACTGGTCCAGCGTTCGGTGCCGCTGCTGCCCCAGCGGTTGGTGGTGGCTTCTTTATAGATGTCGTAACTCATGTAGTTACTGCCGCTCACCATGCGACGAACGTTGTTCAGCGCATTGGCACCATTGTTAATCCCTATGGTATAGGTACTGCCTTTGGTGCAGGTGACGGCGATGGCCTGCGAGACGGTGGGAAAACTTTGTACCAGCGGCGCGCTGTTGAAATTCACGTCCGGCGTGGTCATGGTGCTGCAGTCGTTAGTGACGGTCATGTTGAGAAGGATCGTGGTGGTGGCCGTGCCGGTTTGCGGCGTCAGGCAAAGTCCGGCAGCGCCAACGGCACAGACGTTGTAATTGATGCTGAATGTCAGCAGCACCTGATACGGGCCGGCCGAGACGTTCTGCCCCGGCACCGTACGGAAATAGAGCGGAATGTTGTAGCGCTTCGACCCCAGCAGCCCGAGCAGCGTGTTCCCGCTCCAGGTATAGGCATTACCGATCTGCACTTCGCTGCTACCGCCACAGCCAGAGGCAGCGCACAGGCGCGTGGGTATGACATCGGTAATAGCCGCATTGTCCGTGCGCTTCAGGGTGGCGCGACTGTTGGCGAATATCGATGCCGAGGTGTAAGTCAGCGCCACCGAGTCGTTGGTAAGCAGGTTGAGGACCGTATCGCAGGCCACCACCAGCGTACCGGTGGTTTCCACTTCCCCGGTTCCGCTCAGCGCGAACGAGGTCACGCTGCCAAACGACGCATTCACCGTACTGACGGTGCAGGCCGCGCCGCTGGCACCGGAGAAGAGCAGCAGAATCACCAGCAGATAACGCGTCACCGTGCCTCCCGACATACCAGCGGCCCGTAGGTTTGCAGCCTGTGTTCCGGGTTCGCGCCAACGGTCAGCGTCGCCTGGCACCGTTTGCCCGTCGGGGTGATCACCTCCAGCGAATTGACGTCGCTAAGATTTTCCAGCCAGGCGATCCCGTCATAACCCACCACCGCGTTGCTGCGCGAGGCACGTCTGACCTGGCTGCCCACCGGAATGGCCTGTCCCTCGGCATCATGCAGAATGACGCTTGCCACCCGCTCCTGCTCCATCGGGAAGTCCACCAGATAACCGCTGTGGCGGCGGATCGCAATCCGGCGTTCGGTCTCTTTCAGACGCGTATCGGCAGGGAGATTGAGGGTGTCAATGCGGTAACTGGCCGGGTAATAGGCCGACACGCCGCTCACCAGCAGATAGCCGTTGCGATTCGTTTTGCCGACCGGCTGATTCTCGTAGCTGACGGGTACATCCGGTTGACCATCGGTGCTGATCACCACAAAGGCGTCGTTGATTTTATTCGCCGCAAACAGCTCGCCGTCCATCAGCACAATGGAGCCCAGCGCCTCGCTCCACCAGGTCATCATGTCCTTTTCACCGTAGGCCCCGCCCTGCACTTCGATATTATTGTTACGCCAGCCCAAGGTTCCCTGCTGATAATTGTTCGCCCGCGACTGATGCGCCCATGCCATGTTCCAGCTTAACCCGCCATCGGAAGGCATGGAGTGGTTGTAGTTGATGCGCTGCGTGCTGCCTGCCTCCGGCGTGTTTTCGAAGGTGACCGCGGCGCTGTCCCGTTCCCCAAGCGGGACCTGTAGCGAGAGTGCAACCGTCCAGTCGCCCCGCTGCTGATCACGGCTTGCGGCGAGGTAAAGACTGCTCGCGCCCCACAGGTTGCGGCTCCATGAGAGGTTAAGCAGTTCTGTTTTCTGGCTGTCAAAACTCTCCACACCGATCCAGGCGGCCCCGATATTGCCGTACTGCCCAAGGTTAAAGGTCAGGGAATATTGATCGGTATTGCGGCTGAAGCTGGCGACAGGCCGGTCGTTTTCGTCATAGATCGTCGGCTGGTCATAGAGGGCCAGGTTGCCAAAACCGCGATCGCGTCGCGTATGTTGAGTGGCAAGGCTAAAATCGCTGGTGCTGTACTGATAGCCCCAGGCGATCTGCCCGCCCTCATCGCCGCGCATCCGGCTTTGGGTATACGCGGTATTCACAACGCCAAAGTGCCCGAGCTTCACCACCGTCCCGGCACCGCCCAGCGCCAGCGACTCCGCCCCTTCCGCGTGAGCTTCAAGAGTCAGCCAGTCCGTTACCCCGTAGCGATACGAACCGCTGCCCGCCGCCGGACCATAATCAAAATTGTCGATCCCGTAGTTGCGCCGCAGGCTTCCCAGCGTCACCGCCCCATCGCTCAAGCCGCGTTTAAGCAGTTCGCTGGTGACATAGAACGGCAGCGTAGTGCTCACCTGCCGTCCCAGCGCATCGGTGGTGATCAGCACCGCGTCTCCGGCCCCGTTAATATAGGGCAGATTCGTCAGGGTAAAGGGGCCCGGCTGAAGCTGCGTAGAGCCAGACCGATAGCCATTAATAAAGAGATCGACCGAGGTGGGAACCGCTGCTTCCCCGGAGAATTCCGGCAGCGGCCAGGTCACCAGATCCGGGCGCAGGGAGAAGTCACGCCCGTAGCTTATCCCACCCATTCGCACGCTGGAGCTCCAGCTCAGGGCATCGCTGATCACATCCCCGGCCGTCCAGGTGGTGGCGTCCTCTTCGTTGGTGACCAGCAGGGTGGTGTCATAGCGCACATATCCGGCCTGCTGGCCGTCATCGCCAGCGAAATTTTTCCGCACATAACCGGTAGAAGAGAGCGAACCGCGTTCATTGAAGTAGCGGAACTCATGCCACAGAGAAGCCTGGCCGCCCACGTGTTCCGTGTGGTTAGTATAAAGATCGTAATTCAGCAGCGCCCCGCGCCCAAAGTGAGGTTTGCTTTGCGCGGTTTGCCCGCCAAAGGAGGTCACCCGGGAGGCCACCCATTCGCGGGGCACGTTGAGCAGCAGACGCTGTCCGGCGCTGTCGTACTCCACGCGAACCTGAGCAAGCGATGAGAGATCCACCTCGCCGGTCGGCACATGCTCCGGCGGCAGCCCGGCACGCAGCAAATCGGCGCTTGAGATAAAGTAAGCGCCTTTACGCTGCGTCACGGGCACCACCAGACCGGTATCGTAGTGGTTCACTATGAGGCCAAGCTGAAAAACCGCCTCATCGTTCACCGCCCGGGCCTCAGGAGGCGGCGGTAAACTGTCATCGCCGGGTTCTGCCCAGGCGCTGGTCGTGACGCAAAGCAGGATCATCATCGCCGGTTTCAGTTGACGGGCGTCGACTGCCATTGTTCATCCCTGGCGTTAATCTGCGCGCGCATCTGGTCTGGCTGCCGAATTCCGGCCGGGATGGCCCAGCTGCGGGTACTGCCCGCCAGCACGTAGCCCAGCAATCCCTCAGCAACAGGACGTTTCTGCCCGCCCTGCACCAGCGAAACCTGACTGAGCCTGACGTGTACATCTCCCCGGTTGTTAACCTCCAGGTGAGGCTGTCCGCCCTCATTTTTTACCCGCCAGCTGAGGTTGTGCGTATCCACAAACGCATGGTGCGCCCCCTCTTTGCTTGTCGGGATCCCCTGCCCATAGACAAAAAGGGGAATGGAATAACGCATCTGCAGTTTGAGACCGATAGCCGGTTCGGCTTTATTATCCGGCTGAGGAATTTCATCGACAATAATACGGTAGGCCTGCTCGACCCCCACCGGAACCGTCCCCTGTTTGATAAGACGAATAAGCTGCTTGCTGCCCGCTGCGATGGTGACAATTGGCGGGCTGGCCACCACATCCTGCTGAGCACTGTAACGTTCGAACCCGCCCTCCTGCTTCCAGCGCACAATGCGTACCTGCATGGTGGTTGGGCTGTTTCCTTGATTCTGGATCCACAGCTCCGTGGCTTTGGCATCAGCCGCCAGCCACGGATCGATAGGCCATAACAGAATGGTGGCGGCGGCCTGCACCTGGCCTGCCGCCACGGCCATCACCCCCAGCAAACTTCCCAGACATATGCGCCTGAAATATGCCGTCATCGACGCTCTCCCTTTATCACCATGACAAGGTCACGGTAAGTTGATCAGAATAGGTTCCTGCCGGGCTGAACCCGGTCAATAGCGCCACGCCAAACAGCGGCAGCGCGATGTTATTGCTGTTGGTATAGGTCACCGGAATCGCCTGGTTGACCCCTATTTCGCTGTTCGCCGCAAGTGAACTGCTGCTGTAAAGCCGGTATCCCACCACGTCGTTCCCGCCGTTGCGCGTCATTCGCCGCACGGAGGCGTAATTCTGCCCGCCGTTAATACTCATACTCAGCGCCACGCCTGGCGTACAGGCGATCGAGAGTGCCCCGTTTGGTACGAAGCTGGTGCTCACCGGAGCACTCTCCACGCCGGTATGGGTACCGAAGTTCAGCGTGCCCAACAGCCCCCCACTGCCGGTGCTCACCGCGCATCCCGGCACAATGGTCGCGCTGACCTTAAAGGACTGCGACGTGACGGCCATAGCGACCGGCACCAGCGCCAGCCCGAGGATCAGCGTAAAAAAAAGATGCACGATCCCCTCTGCGCAGTGGCGCAGACCTGAAAAAGCGGTCTTCATGGGCTAAGTGGGCTAATAGGTTACGCTGACATTTATGGTGTCGGTGTAGGTCCCCGGTACCACCGTAACGCTGTTTCCGCCGCCGGTAATACGCCCGTAGAGGGTGTAACTGTCCACCCCACCGGCCGTGGACGCGATCGGCAATGCCGCGTTATTCGCCACAACGTTATTAAATCCGCTGTCGCTATACAGGCTGTATGCCACACCCTGCGCCGTGTTGGTGGTGTTGATCAGATAGCGGGCGGGTGTCCCCGTCGTGCCAACGACGGTGCCCGGCGCAGTGGAGTTGGTATTCCCGGTTATCGCCACCGTGTAGCTGGCGGTTGTACATTGAATCGTGAAGGTGTTTCCGCCGCTGGCACCGGTCAACTGCGTCGTCAGGGTGGAAAAGGTTGCAGGATGGGTCCCGAAATCCAGTGTCCCGAAGTTAATGCCGTTTTGCGTGGGCGATCCATTAATCAGACACCCGTTTGTCAATGTCAGCGTCGCGCCGATAGTGCCACTACTGGTGACCGCCAGCGCCTGATGGGCGGTTGTCGCGGTTAACAGAATGCCAGCGCAGGTCAAAAGGCGTTTTCTTTTCATTTACCACCCTCCAGAAGACGTCTCCGTTCACGTACAACAATTTAGTTTTAACGTTCAAGATGTTAGCCCCGCTTAATGTTCCTCCGAGGGGGTTATTGAGAATTTAGTTTATGGTTATCGCTTCGACCACTGGCGGCCATGTCAGTCACCCCCTTGTCCGATTGACAGAGAAATGATTTAAGAAACATTGGGTTATTGATTTATAAACGGAATTTACCGAATGTTGCCTGAGGATATATCCCATTAAAGTGTGATAAGCATCACAATATATCGTCGCGGCATTAGCAACAAAATTAATAAAATTTAAAAAGGAGTTGTATCTCCCCCCGCTTTACTTCAATTTATGTGCCGAATAATTTCCCGCGCAGTAATAAAAAATCCATATATATCGGCGCGGGCGACATCTACAGCGCATAGGGGTCTTTTTCGTGGCAAGTGCAAACAAACTTACGCTCTTCATCGTGATATTCATGCTGGCGGGTATTCTTTCAGGGGCGGCCATTCATGAATACGCATCTGCGGATGCCATCAAAACCTGGTCGGATAACATTACGCTTCTCACCGATATTTTTCTGCGACTGATCAAAATGGTGATTGCACCGTTGGTCTTCAGCACGCTGACGGTCGGCATTATGAAAATGGGCGAAACCTCGACTATTGGCCGCGTAGGCGGTAAAGCGATGGTATGGTTTATCAGCTCATCGGTGCTTTCTATTCTGGTGGGGCTGTTTATTGTCACTCTGGAGCATCCAGGCAGCGGTCTGAACCTGACGATCCCCACTGAAGCAGTGGATACCGGGCTGGCCGTCGGCGGCATGACCCTGAAAGCGTTCCTCTCACATACCATTCCGACCAGCATTGCCGGGGCGATGGCGAACAATGAAATTCTGCAAATTGTGGTGTTCTCCATGTTCTTTGGCATCGGCGGCGCGTCGCTGGGCCAGAAATTCAACGCCCCGCTGGTCGCGGCGCTGGATGTGGTATCCCATATCATGCTGAAGGTCACGGGCTACGTCATGTATGTTGCCCCGCTGGCGATTTTCGCTGCGATCTCGTCGGTGATTGCCACCCAGGGTCTCGGCATTCTGCTGAACTATGCCTCCTTTATTGGCGGCTACTATGTGGCGATCCTGCTCACCTGCATGGTGTTGCTGGCAGTGGGTTACATGGTGCTGAAAAAAGAGGTGTTCCGCCTGCTCAGCATGCTGAAAGATCCGGTGCTGGTCGCCTTTACCACCAGCAGCTCCGAGGCAGCGTATCCGAAAACCCTTGAGCAACTGGAGCGATTTGGCTGCTCGCGCAGCATCGCCTCTTTCGTCCTGCCAATTGGGTATTCCTTTAACCTGGTCGGTTCGATGGTCTACTGCTCTTTTGCCTCAATGTTTATCGCTCAGGCGTACAATATTCATTTGAGTTTCTCTGAGGTCACCGTTCTGATGCTGACGCTGATGCTGGCATCAAAAGGCATTGCGGGCGTACCACGCTCTTCGCTGGTGGTACTGGCGGCGACCATCCCAAGCTTTAATATTCCGGTGGCGGGTATTCTGCTGCTGATGGGGATCGACCACTTCCTGGATATGGGGCGTTCCGCCATTAACGTGCTGGGTAACGGGATTGCAACCGCGATGCTGTCGCAGAATGAAGGGGCGCGGGAAGCTGAAGCGGAGCTGGTAGAGCAGGAAGTGTAAGAGTACAAAAGGGGTGTGGCCTGATGCCCTCACCCCACCCCTCAACCCACCGGGCTGAGGAATCCCCAGTAATTTTTTACCGAAAGCGATGAATGTTGCTTCAGGAAAATGAATGACTTACAACGACGCCCTGGTCCGGCTGTAAATCGCTGAGGCGTTTCCTGCAGGCCGGGGCGAGGCGCATGGATGCGCCGAGAGGGCGGCTTTACAGGGACGTTACATCCGCCCGTCCCCGATAAGCCGGAAGGAATAAGCCGAGGGCACCGCGAAGCGGCGATTTACCGCCGGGAGCCCGGGTCGCCAGGGCGGTGGCGATTGAGCCGCCCTGGCACGTTCACAAGTCATGCCGTTACAGAGTAGCAAGGAACATAAAGTGAACGGAATTACCTCTACAGCCATATGTTCCCCCTCACCCCAACCCTCTCCCTCAAGGGAGAGGGGGTCCTCCGTGCAGACATTATTTTATGGGGATCCCTCAACCCACCGGGAGAGGGAGCAAACACAAAAAACGGCAACCTGGATTGCCGTTTTGCATTTACCTACGCTACATGGTTCGCCGCGATATCCAGCAACGCCATCTCTTCGCTGTTCAACAGCTTCTCGATGTTCACCAGAATCAACATACGCTCACCCAGCGCACCCAGCCCCGTCAGGTACTCGGTAGACAGCGTGACCGCAAACTCCGGCGCCGGACGGATTTGGTCAGACGTCAGTGAAAGCACGTCAGACACGCCATCCACCACGATACCGACCACGCGCTGCCCCAGATTGAGGACAATCACCACGGTGTTATCGTTATACTCCACATCGCCCTGGCTGAACTTCACGCGCAGGTCAACGATAGGCACAATCACCCCACGCAGGTTGGTGACGCCTTTAATAAACGCTGGCGTGTTCGCGATGCGGGTAACCTGATCGTAACCACGAATTTCCTGCACTTTCAGGATATCGATGCCGTACTCCTCATCGCCTAAAGTGAATACCAGGAACTCCTGTCCTGATGGCTCGCCCGCCAGTTTCGTTACATTACTCATACCGGTCATGTTCTTACCCTTTACTTAATCAGGCGGCTGTGTACGCCACACGTTGTTCACGATTTAATCCCTGAAGCGCCGACACGTCGACGATCAGCGCCACGCTACCATCACCCAGAATGGTGGCGGCAGAAATACCCGGCACTTTGCGGTAGTTGCTTTCGAGGTTCTTCACCACCACCTGGTGCTGACCAATCAACTGGTCAACCAGCAGCGCGTAGCGGCGACCCGCACTTTGCAGGATCACGACGATACCCTGCGTGGCCTCTGTTTTCGCCCCGTCGACTTCGAAGACTTTCCACAGTTCCACCAGCGGCAGGTATTCCCCACGCACTTCGAGCACGCGCTCGCCACCTGCCAGTGGGTGCAGATCTTCTTCACGTGGCTGCAGTGATTCCATTACCGCGTTCAGCGGCAGAATGAAGACTTCGTCCGCCACTTTCACCGACATACCGTCGAGGATCGCCAGCGTCAGCGGCAGCAGAATACGAATGGTAGTACCAGAACCTTGCTTAGACTGGATTTCGACGTGGCCGCCCATTTCCTGAATGTTACGCTTCACCACGTCCATTCCCACGCCGCGTCCGGAGACATCCGTCACCTGCTCGGCGGTTGAGAAACCCGGGGCGAAGATCAGCATGCCCACTTCTTCATCGGTCATGTTTTCGCTGACCGCCATCCCCTGCGAAATCGCCTTCGCCAGGATACGCTCGCGGTTAAGGCCCGCGCCGTCATCGGTCACTTCAATACAGATGTTCCCGCCCTGGTGCTCCGCAGACAGGATCAGGTTACCGACCGGGGATTTTCCGGCGGCAATACGGTTTTCCGGCAGTTCGATACCGTGGTCCAGGCTGTTACGTACCAGGTGCGTTAACGGATCGATAATGCGTTCAATCAGGCTCTTATCCAGCTCGGTGGAGCTGCCCATCAGCGTCAGTTCAATCTGCTTATTGAGTTTACCGGCCAGGTCGCGCACCAGACGCGGGAAGCGGCTAAAGACGTACTCCATCGGCATCATACGGATGGACATCACCGATTCCTGCAGATCGCGGGCGTTACGCTGTAACTGCCCCATGCTGGTAATCAGATCGCCGTGCGTGACCGGGTCCAGTTCGTTAGAACGCTGGGCCAGCATTGACTGGGTGATCACCAGCTCGCCGACCAGGTTGATCAGCTGGTCAACCTTCTCTACGGCAACGCGGATGCTGGTCGATTCGCTGGAGCGCGCCGCCGGTTTTTCACCACGGCCCGGGGCGGCAGCCTCTTTAGGAACGGCTTTCAACGCCGGGGCAGCAGGGGCGACCGCGGGCGCAGCAGCCTGAGCCACAGCGGCAACCTCCTCCACTGCAGCAGGCGCGTCAACGGCAACCGCTTCCGTTTCAAAGGCGATTTGATCGGCTTCGATAACAAAGCACAGCACCGCCACGATGTCGTCCTGGCTGATACCGTCATCGAGCGTCGCAGCAAGGCTGTCTTTGCCTTTTACCACGTTGCTTAATGTCGCCAGGTTACCCAGCTCCTCTTGCAGCAGGTTGACTTCGTTCTCTTTCAGGCGTGACAGCACAACGCGCAGTTTCCCGGCTTTAGCGGCGGCAGGTGCTGCATCTTCAGCGGCTGGCGCATCAACAACGCTCAGTTTGGCTGCAGGAACAACGGCTGCGGCGACCTCACCTTTTGCTTCCAGCGCAAGCTGGCGCAGCGCATTGCAGATGTATTCAAAGCTGGCGGCATCAGGCTCTGCCGAACTTTTATAGGCGTCGAGCTGTTCCTGCATAATATCTTTGGTTTCCAAAAACAGGTTGATAATGTCGGTATTGAGCTGCATCTCACCGCGTCGTGCTTCATCAAGCAGGTTTTCCATTAAATGGGTGGTTTCCTGCAGGATGGTAAATCCAAATGTTCCGGCTCCGCCTTTAATGGAGTGCGCAGCGCGGAAGATGGCATTGAGCTGCTCGGAGTCTGGCGCTTCTGGCACCAAATCCAGCAAATGTTGCTCCATATCCGCCAACAATTCGTCGGCTTCATCAAAGAATGTCTGGTAAAAATCGCTAATATCCATGCTCACGCTATCACCTCGGATTGGCTGGTGGCGATGTTGGAACGGCAGCCGAAGGAACGGCCCCAGGCTGTTTTAAATCGTCCAGTGACTCATTCTGACTTTCGGCGTTTTCATGCAGGATGGCCTGCTCCGCCTGCTGGTTCAGCACTAAAAGACTGATACGACGGTTGATGGCGTCATCCGGCCCGCGGTCGGAGACACGCATGGTTGCTGCCATGCCGACCACGCGCAGTACCTTGCCATCATCAAGCCCACCCGCCACCAGCTCGCGACGCGAGGCGTTGGCACGATCGGCAGAAAGCTCCCAGTTGCTGTATCCCTTCTCGCCCGTAGCGTACGGGAAGTCATCCGTGTGGCCTGACAGGCTAATGCGGTTTGGAATACCGTTCAGCACCGGCGCAATGGCGCGCAAAATATCGCGCATATAGGGTTCAACCTCGGCGCTACCGGTTTTGAACATCGGGCGGTTCTGGCTATCAATAATCTGGATACGCAGCCCTTCCTGCACCAGATCGATCTTCAGATGCGGTCGCAGCGCGCGCAGTTTCGGGTCCGCTTCAATCAGCTGATCGAGATCGCCGCGCAGTTTCTTCAAACGCGCCTGCTCCATCTTTCTCTTCAGCTCGTCGATGTTCGGCTCTTTTTTCACCTCACCCTGCTTCTGGGTGTAATCATCGCCGCCGCCGGGGATCGGGCTGTCACTGTTAGAGATACGCGGCCCACCGGAGACCGCAGTCGCCAACGGCGTACGGAAGTATTCCGCAATCTGAATCAGCTCTTTCGGGCTGGAGATCGAGATCAACCACATCACCAGAAAGAAGGCCATCATTGCGGTCATAAAATCGGCGTAGGCAATTTTCCAGGAGCCATGCGCACCGTGCCCATGCCCCTTATGCTTGCGCTTTTTTACGATGACGATCGGATGGGACTGGTTTTTCATGCGTCCTCAGTTGTCGTCTGTTGGTTTGGGTTTTTCACCGCACGCACGTGTTCTTCAAGCTCGATAAACGACGGACGCTCGCTGGAGTAAAGCGTTTTACGGCCAAACTCAACCGCGATCGGTGGCGCATAACCGTTGAGGTTAGAGAGCAGCGTAATCTTCACGCACTGCATCATTTTGGTGGTTTCCGCGCTCTTCTGACGCAGAACGCTGGCCAGCGGAGAGATAAAACCATACGCCAGCAAAATACCGAGGAAGGTCCCCACCATGGCGTGGGCAATCAGCGCCCCCAGCTCTGCAGCCGGGCGATCCGCCGAGGCCAGCGCGTGAACAACCCCCATGACCGCCGCCACGATACCGAAGGCCGGCAATGAGTCCCCCACCAGCGCCAGGCTGTTGGCCGGCACTTCGGATTCGCTCTCGTGGGTTTCGATCTCTTCGTCCATCAGCGCTTCAATTTCGAAGGTATTCATATTGCCGCTGATGATCAGGCGCAGGTAATCGACAATGAAATCCAGCATCATGGCATCGGCAAGGATGCGCGGGTAGCTGGCAAAAATCTCGCTCTCTTTCGGGTTTTCGATATCCCGTTCCAGCGAGAACATCCCCTGCTGGCGCGACTTCGCCATCAGGCGATAAAGCAGAGCCAGCAGATCCATATACATGCTTTTGGTGTATTTCGAGCGACGGAACAGCAATGGAATAGCTTTCAGCGTCCCCTTGATCGATTTCCCGTTGTTACCAACGATAAAAGCCCCTACCCCTGCGCCGCCGATGATAATAAGTTCAGCCGGTTGATAGAGTGCTCCAAGGTGCCCGCCGGTCATCATGTAACCGCCGAAAACTGTACCGAGAACTACCAGGTAACCTAATAAGATAAGCACGACATCATCCTTCCGCTAGTGACTATGGCAAGGACGTTCAGCTCGCAGCGTTTACCGAATCCAGGATAAAAAAAAGCAGCGGTAATGGCTTACCGCTGCTGGAATCTTTCCCACACGTTCGGGTTAAACAGCTTGTTCGATCTGTTCATCCAGCAGTTGTGGAATAATATCGGCAGCATCCCGGGAAAGTTTACGTCTTTTTACTGCACGGGATGGAGGCTGACATAAACTACAGGCGAAGCTGCCTGCAGGCTGATGAGCATGGGTAATGAAATTGCCATCGCAGCAGTTGCAGCGCGACAATTCAAGCATTCCGCTCTCAACAAAACGCACCAGCGTCCATGCGCGGGTCAGCGCCAGCAGGGGACCCTCTTCCTGCTGTGGGCATTGTTCAAGGTAAAGTTTATACGCTTTGATCACGGCATCGACGCCGCTACACAAACCGGTTTTGAGAAGGTACTGCCAGGCATTACAGAACATGGAGGCGTGAATGTTCTGCTCCCAGGTCATAAACCAGTCCGTTGAAAACGGCAACATTCCTTTCGGTGGGGGACTACCACGTAACTCTTTGTACAGTTTGATGAGACGACCACGGCTCAACTGAGTTTCGCTTTCCAGCATTTGTAAACGAGCACCCAGTGTAATCAGCTCCATGGCCAACTGTATGTCACGCGCTTCCTGAACAATGCTTTTCTCGCTCATTTCTACGCTCTTTTTTTACGGGCTGCGTCATCAGGCTGGCTGATTTCGTTGAGCAAGCGGGTGGAGAGAAGAATACCGGTATGGATCTGTTGCAGATCGTCCACACGAGATTCCTGTGTCAGCCGCGTGATAGTCTGAGGATTATCGAAGCGGAACTGGCAAACCAGTTGATTCGTTTCAGCCAGTTTAACCATTTGCGGCAGGGTTAACCCGCCCAGCATGGTTGCCATCTCTTCGTTAATACCTAAACGAAACATCGCGGACGCTTTGTCCTGACTAATCAATCGCTGCGCGAGCAGTAAATATGACAGGTTGATGTCATAGATATGTTTTAGCAACTCGGATGTATGCATTTTTCCCATCCCGAATAACCAACTATTATTTTTATGCGGAAAGACCGCACCCCGTGATGTCGCCGGGAAAACACCCGGTATTTAAAAAAAAGGCTAAATGCATAGTTGAATTTAGGTTTGTATTCTGCAAAACGTGCACCAACGAAGCGCGGATGCGCTTCTTACATGTTTTATCATTTCTTACAAATAACTAAGATTTTTCCTAATTCGACGCAAACTCTACTCGTCAGTTTTGACACATACAATGCAGCCATCCTCAAATTTAAAAAAAATGTGATCCATGTCACATAATTTAAGTGAATATCATCCATAAATCCATCAGTGAGACTTGTAATTTGTTCATTATTTAACCAATCAAGACCATTTTATATTCTTTATGGACGAATACTCATGCAGAAGTGCGAACAGAAGGCGCATGACGATTGCTTTTTTGAGCAATAGCGACTACCGCAACAATTCACACGCTATACATCTCAGGGCCACATTTTCATTACCTATGAAAAACATACAGTTATGCTTGAGGGGTGAAAAGTTTGTTTCAAAGCGTGATCATTCACATTGCGTCTATAACGCTTTAAAACGATTTAACATCACGCGCATCAAAATGTGTGATTTACGTTAAGTTGTTAATTTTTTTCATTTGCACGCGGTTTGGCGTTATTCTTCTTATAAGAATAATTAATGAATAATTATGAGAAGCTTCACACTAATGTCGTATTCACCTCTTGCAGAAGTGCTGATTTCGCGGTAATGCTGACACAGACGCGGTTTTTCAGACAGCTAAGGAGTGCGTGATGAGTTACTCCCATCTTCTTGTTTCTGTTGCAGTTTCACCGGAAAGTCACCAACTCGTTGCCCGGGCGGTGTCCATCGCCCGCCCGCATAATGCGCGCATCAGCTTAATTACCCTTGCGGCCGAACCCGAGATGTACAATCAACTGGCAGCCCCCATGCTGGAAGATATTCGTGAGGTATTACAGGAAGAAACGCAGCAATTTCTGCAGGAGCTGGTGGAGAAAGCGCAATATCCCATTTATCAGACCGTCATTGCGACAGGTGAACTGAATGCGCATATTCTCGACGTATGTCGCAAAGAGAAAATTGATTTAGTGATATGCGGGAACCATAACCAAAGCTTTATTTCACGGGCGGCCTGCGCGGCGAAATCGATAGTCGCCTCAAGCCTGGTTGATGTGCTGTTGGTGCCTCTTGGGGGTCGTTAAACCCCCAGAGGAATATCACGCCAGTTTAGGGAAAGTCGCGATCTTTTTTTGCAGAACGCCTTCATGGCTTTGCGGCTCAATATTACGCAAATCGCGAATAAAACGTGCCTGCCAGTGATTAATATCGTTCTCGCGGATCGTATCCATCATTTCCGCATGACGGGAAATACGCTCCGTCAGCGGCATCGTCAGAGCACGGTTGAGCGCGTTCGCCACATCATCCCGGTCGTAAGGGTTCACGATGAGCGCTGAAGTGAGTTCGTTCGCGGCTCCCGCAAACTGAGAAAGCACCAGCACCCCCGGATCGGCCGGATCTTGTGCCGCCACATACTCCTTTGCCACCAGGTTCATCCCGTCGCGCAGCGGTGTTACGAGGCCGACGTCAGCATAGCGGAACACCTTCATCAGGATCTTACGGTCAAAATGTTGGTTCAGATAAAACAGCGGCGTCCAGCCCAGTTGACCGTAGCGGCCGTTGATGCGCCCTGCTTCCGTCTCCAGTTGATGACGAATATCCTGATAGGCCTGCACTTCCCCACGCGACGTAGGTGCAATCTGCGTATAGCGGATTTTACCGTGGTGCTGCGGATATTTATCCAGCAGCGTTTCATACGCCAGGAAGCGCTCCGGTAGCCCTTTGGAGTAGTCGAGACGCTCCACCGAGAAGATATTCTTCACGTGTTTCAGCTCGTTTTTAAGCTGCGCCAGCTTCGGCGGCAACGGACCAGACGCCTGCTCAGCAATCTCATCCGGCTCTATCCCAATCGGATAGACTTCGGTGTGGAACGTTTTACCCCAGGCCGTATGCGTTTTGCCCCCTTTCGTCATCAGGCGTGTTTTACCCGATACCGAATCCAGGAACGCAATGCGGTCATTCTCAGTCTGGAAGCCCAGCAAATCGTAATCAGACAGCGCTTCCAGCAGTTCTTCATGCGGCGGCAGCGCGGTAAAAATTTCCGGTGTCGGGAACGGAATATGGAGGAAGAAGCCGATGCGGTTGTTGACTCCGCGTTTTCGCAGCTCACGGGCGAAGGGAAGCAGATGATAGTCGTGGATCCATAAAATATCGTCTTCCTCGATTAAAGGCAGCAGTTTATCCGCCAGCAGCGCATTGACGCGGCTGTAGCCTTCAAACGATTCTCGCTGGAATTTGACCAGGTCCAGACGGTAGTGGAACGCGGGCCACAGCACGGCATTCGAGAACTGGGAGTAGTACTCGTCATAATCTTTCTCTTTCAGGGCGAATGACGCCCAGGTGATGTTGCCGCGCGTCACCTTTTTAAGTGGTTTTTCTTCCTCACTGATGTCACCACTCCAGCCAAACCACAGCCCGCCAGCAGCTTTTAAGGCACCTAATACCCCCACCGCCAGCCCACCTGCACTGGCTTTTTTATCGTCAGGCGGTGCGATACGGTTAGAGACGACGACTAAGCGACCCATAATGGTTTCCCCCTTTGTTTTGCGCTATTTGTTGTTGTTGCTGGTTAGCGATGTCAGATATCCACTGCCAGACGCTGGCCACATTTGCCAGACGCCATTCGGCTTCAGTATCACCAGGCCCAACCTTCACGGAGATCCCTCCGGCCTGATTCACTACACGAAACCCGGCCTCATCGGTCAGGTCATCCCCAAGAAAAACGGGCGTCCGGCCCCGGAAAGGCGGCGTTGCCATAAACGCGGCGATCGCAGCCCCTTTATTGATCCCTTTCGGTTTAAGCTCCACGACGCATTTACCCGGCTGCAGCGCCAGCTCAGGATGCGCCTGCGCGACCCTGGCGGCGAGCGCAAGCACGGCCTCTTCATGCTGCGGTGCCTGGCGATAGTGCAAGGCAAAGGCCATCCCTTTGGCTTCCAGCTCCGTGCCCGGCAGTTCAGCCAGTGCAGCAGCGAGCTGCGCCTGCAGCTTTTCGATTAATGCATCGGGGAGTGAAACGATGTGCGTGTGATCATGGATGTCGCGGCGCTCCGCTCCGTGTACACCGGCCAGCGGAAAGTGGTAAGGACTGGCGAGCAAATCCAGCTCGGCCATTGAGCGCCCTGATATCAATGCCAGTGCTCCCTCATTCATTTGCGAGAGCTGATGCAAATCCTGTAATACCGCCTCCGGGATAACCACCTGGTCGGGGTGCGGTTTTATCCCGGCGAGCGTGCCGTCGAGATCGAAAAAGAAAGCATAATGTCCGGGCAGTACAGGCGGTGCGGTTAACAAGTCAGCCACCCTGGTCCTCCTTACGGTTTACGAGAGGTAAACGCCTTTACCTCTTTCATAGCCATGTAAGTATAGACAGTGTGACGTCGCTCGCCATTTGACAACCGCCCCGCCAGCGGAACTGGCGGGGCGGTTCAGGCGTCAACTAAGGTTATAAGTTGAGCAATTAAAAGGCAGGAAGAACGTTACACGGTACGCTTCGCTTTTTGCTTGTAACGGTCGAAAATCACGGCTGCGAGCAGGATCAGGCCACGAACCACATACTGGGAGAACGGCGAAATATTCAGCAGGTTCATGGCGTTCTCTACCGTCCCCAAAATGAGGATACCGGCCACCACATATGAGATTTTTCCGATGCCGCCTTTCAGCGAAACCCCGCCCAACACGCAGGCTGAAATGACGATCAGCTCGTACCCGATGGAGGTCATAGGCTGGCCGCTGGTCATGCGCGATGCCAGAATAATCCCCGCTGCCGCCGAGACCAGACCGGAGAGCACAAAGATAATGATCTTGGTGCGCACCACCGGTACGCCCGCCAGCCGCGCCGCTTCCTCATTACCGCCGATCGCCAGGGTATTTCGGCCAAACGTGGTGCGGTTAAGCAGGAAGCCGAACAGGATCAGACAGGCCACCGTCAGCCAGATTGGCGCAGGCAACCCCAGCCAGTTCGCATAGCCAAGGGTGAAGAAGCGCTCGTCTTCAATCCCCACCGCTTTACCGTCGGAGATGATATAGGCCAGACCGCGCACAATCTGCATGGTCGCAAGGGTGGTGATCAGGGCGTTAATCTTCAGGCGGGCAATCACAAACCCGTTAACCAGACCGCTGATAACGCCCAGCAGCAGACCCGCCAGCACGCCAATCCACAGGCTTTCGGTCATGTTGATCACCACCGCCGTGGTGACGCCAGCACAGGCAATGACGGAGGCCACTGACAGGTCGAAATCGCCCGAGGCCAGACAGAACAGCATCCCGCAGGCCACCATGCCGGACATGGAAATGGCCAGCCCCAGCCCTTTCATATTAATGAAGGTGGCAAAGTTGGGCACAAAGATCGCGCAGGCGACAAAGAGTGCGGCAAAGACCACCAGCATGCCGTACTGATCCCAGATGCGGCCAAAACTGAAGGCCGATTTCGATTTCGGCGCTCCGGATGTAGTAACAGAGGACATCATTAACTCCTTGCTCAGGCGACAGCCTGGCTAACTTTCGGCATGGCGAGACTCAACGCCTGTTGTTCATTCGCCTGTTCATGAAGCAATTCACCGGCGATTTCGCCCTCACGCATCACAACAATGCGGTCGGCCACGCCGAGTACCTCAGGCAGATCGCTGGAGGCGAACAACACCGCCACACCGCGTTTTGCCAGCTCATAGATCACGTTATAAATTTCGTGTTTCGCCCCCACATCGATGCCGCGCGTTGGCTCATCCAGCAAAATGACCTTCATATCCTCCGACAACCAGCGGCCTAAAATCGCCTTCTGCTGGTTACCGCCGGAGAGATTCATGATCAGCTGTTCCGGGCCCGGGGTTTTGATGTTCAGCGAACGGATATGGTGGTCGGCGTTGCTCTCCTCCCAGCCGTCGTTGATCAGGCAACCGGCGCGAATAAACTTCCGCCGCGCGGAAATATTGATGTTGTCACGTACCGAGTGCACCGGAATAATGCCCTCCGCTTTGCGGTCTTCCGGGCAGAGCATCATCCCGGCCTGGATGGCATGTGCGGGCTTCTGGATATCGACCCGCTGCCCGTCAATGGATACCTGCCCTTCGGTGATGCGCGTACCGCCAAACAGGCCTTTCATTAACTCGCTACGCCCTGCGCCCACCAGACCAAACAGCCCGACAATCTCCCCGCTGCGCACCGAGAGCGAGATCGGCGTTCGCACACCCGGCGCTTTAACGTTTTCCAGCTTCAGGCGCTCAGGGCCGTATTCGCGTGGCTGCCAGTGATAGATATCTCCCAGCTCGCGGCCAACCATCGCCTGAACGAGCTGGTCATGATTGACCTGCTCCATATCGGTAAAGGTGCGCACGTAGCGGCCATCTTTAAAGACGGTGATGGCATCGCTTAAGGCAAAAATCTCTTCCATACGGTGCGAAACATACAAAATAATGCGGCCTTCTTTACGCAGCTCGCGGATCACCCGGAACAGGTTTTCGATTTCACGCGCGGAAAGCGAGCTTGTCGGTTCGTCGAAGGCAATGATCTTGGCGTTACGCGCCAGCGCCTTGGCAATTTCTACCATCTGCCACTGGCCGATGGAGAGATACTTCAGTGGTGTCTGGGGATCGACATCCAGACCCAGATGTTTCAGCTGCAGCCCCGCTTCGTAATTAAGTAGCGACCGGTTTACCACGCCGCTTTTGTGCGGGAGCTGGCCTAAATAGATGTTTTCTGCCACCGTCATCTCAGGGATCAAATGCAGTTCCTGATAGATGATGGCCACCCCGGCGTTGAGCGCAGCGGTGGTATCAGCAAACGCCACCTCTTCGCCGCGAATGGCCAGCGTGCCGGTGGTTGGCGTGTAGTTGCCGCTGAGGATTTTCAACAGCGTGGATTTTCCGGCGCCGTTTTCGCCCATCAGGGCGTGAACCTGACCGGCATAGCAGTCGAAGCTGATATCGGTCAGCGCGTTAACACCGGGAAAGGTTTTCCCGATACCGCGAAAAGAGAGATACGGATCAGACTGTCGCATAACGTCTCCGTGATTCCTGTAGTGTGTACGTCTGGCCCCTCGCGGTTCGCGAGGGGCACAATCACCGCGTATTACTTACCGCCCAGTCCTTTTTTCGCCAGCTCCTCTTTGAAGTTGTCGCGGGTGATCAGCACCACGTCGGTCACTTCAGTAAACTTCGGCGGTTCCACCCCTTTGGTAACCCAGTTGTAGAGCATTTCGCTGGATTTATAGCCGTGCACGTCCGGGCTTGGCAGCAGTGAGCCGTAGAAGCCCGTCGCCTGCGCTTTAGAGAGCTCACTCACCGCGTCAACGCCGTTGATGCCGATACCGATCACATCAGGCGCTTTGAAGCCCTGACCTTCCGTTGCGCGTACGCCGCCCAGGACGGTGTTATCGTTCATGCCGACCACCAGCCAGTGCTTCACCTCTGGATGTTGAACCAGCATGGAGTTGGCGGCGTCGAAGGCCCCCGGAATGTCGTTGGATTTTGTCGGCACTTTATAGATCTGTTTTTCCGGGAAGCCGGCCGCTTTCAGCGCGTCCATTGACCCGGTGGTACGACGGCGGGCGGTATCCAGCTCGTCGGCGGTGATGGCCATCACGGCGGTATCTTTCACATCCCAGCCGCGTTTCTGCATCTCTTTATAGAGTTCCTGGCCCTGACGTTCGCCAATTTTGGTGGCCGCCATCATCACCAGCGGCACGCTGTCCATCGGTTTGCCCTTGGCGTTGACGAACTGATCGTCAACCGCAATGACCTTCATGTCGTAACCGCGCGCTTTGGCTGCAATCGCAGAGCCCAGTTTGGGATCCGGCGTACAGATAACGAACCCTTTCGCCCCGCTGGCCGCCAGGCTGTCGATAGCGTTCAGCGTTTTTTCACCGTCAGGCACGGCGATTTTAATGACTTCAAATCCTAAATCTTTCCCGGCCTTATCGGCGAATTTCCATTCGGTCTGGAACCAGGGTTCTTCCGGCTGTTTTACCAAAAAACCGAGTTTTAAATTCTCAGCGATAGCGGATTGTGACATAACGGCAGCCAGACCGATGGCCGCCAGCGCTTTAGTAAATTTGTGCATGGTAAACTCCAGCATTAGCGTTCTTTTCTGTAGGGAATATTTGCGTACTTCTTATTTAATCGGACTTAAAACAAGGCATTAGCGCTTACCTCGTCATAAGCGTTAGTGCTGGTGATAGTTTTAGCGGGAAATTAATCATCCATAAGAGAGCGCCATCACAACGCAGAATTACAGTAATTGCGTACATAAATTCAGCGAAAAATGACATAAAAACGGCAGTATTTGTCGGACAAATGAAACCGAGATAAGCAGAATTATCCATAAGATCAGCTAAGAAATCCCTGATACCCAACCCCCCGCGCTCCGGGCGCGATCGCGGTACGGCGTTACCATCATCGGGAACTGTATAGGACTGGCGTTGCCGCAAAATATATTTTATGGCGTTATTCTGCGAAAATTGATTTAGCGCAATTTAGTCGGCGCATCATATATTTGAAATAGTTAATCCTGAATTAACTATTTCTCAGAGCATTATTCCGACTCACTATTCCCAGTGGGTAAATATCGATATTAAAATAGGTAAAAACCAGTAATTTCAAGGCATTAGATAAATCTTATTTTATAACAACATGTTGTTAGTTTTGTACTATATTAAATTTTGTAATGTATGGTAAAACGCACCAATTAAGAGTTTTCTTAAACGCCTAGCAGGGGTATGCTTATTTATATCGAACACAGGAAGTGATTATTCGGTCGACTTTTGTCATTGCAGAAATGCTTTTCTGCCACATACTCGTCTTAACCTGCCCGTTCAGGTTTTGTTACGGACATCACACTAACAGTCTATAAGGATATTGGTATGACTACCCAAACGATGATGCAAAAACTCAATGCGCAGATGAACCTGGAGTTCTATGCGTCGAATCTGCACCTCCATTTGAGCGAGTGGTGTTCTGAGAACCGTCTCAACGGTACCGCCACTTTTTTTCGTACCCAGGCACAAAGTAACGTCACCCATATGATGCGCGTCTTTAACTTTTTGAAAGGCGCAGGGGCAAATCCTATCGTCAAAGCCCCGGATGCAATTGATGGGCACTACTCCTCTCTGGAGGAGTTATTCAGGAAAACGCTTGAAGAGTATGAGCAACGCTGCGCCACGCTGAATAAACTGGCGGATGAAGCCAGAGCACAGCATGACAGCGCAACACTGCAGTTCTTGCGCGATATGGACAAAGAGCAGCAGCAGGACGGCATTTTACTGAAGGCACTGGCGGATGAGCTCCGCAACGCGCAACAGTCCGGGTTATGCCCGGAACAGACCGACCGTCACCTGCTCGATCTGGTGACAGTACAGCACCACTAAGCTTTTCGCCTGCTCCCGTTCGGGAGTGGGCCTCTTTTTTTACAGCCAACCTCCTGCTTTTTAAAAGATTTAACAAATCAGATCTCGCTCTCAATGATTATCCCTACAACATGTAATGATTTATTTAATTACATAATTAATGACGAGGGAGCATCATGATCACCATTGAGTTTATTGTCATCCTCCTGTGCCTGCTGACAGGCACGCGTTTTGGCGGGATGGGACTGGGACTGATAAGCGGTATCGGTCTGTTTATTTTGACGTTTATCTTTGGTCTGCAGCCCGGTAAACCGCCGGTTGATGTGATGCTGACCATCCTCGCTGTGATCGGGTGTGCGGCCACCCTGCAGACGGCAGGTGGGCTGAATGTGATGATGCAATTTGCCGAGCGCCTGCTGCGCAAGCATCCTCAGCACATCACCCTCCTCGCCCCCTTTACCACCTGGATGCTTACCTTTCTCTGCGGTACCGGCCATGTGGTGTACACCATGTTCCCGATTATTGCCGATATCGCCCTGAAAAAAGGGATCCGCCCGGAACGTCCGATGGCCGTGGCGTCGGTGGCATCGCAAATGGCGATCACCGCCTCCCCGGTCTCCGTTGCCGTGGTGTCGCTGATTTCCATTCTGGCCGCCCAGCACGGCATTGGACACGCGTGGGGGATCCTCGAAATTCTCGCCGTGTCGGTTCCCGCCTCGCTGTTCGGTGTGACCATTGCCGCCCTGTGGAGTTTACGCCGCGGGAAAGATTTAGCCGATGACATGGAATTCCAGGAAAAGCTGAAAGATCCAAAACAGCGCGAGTTTATCTACGGCGGAACCGAGACGTTGATGAACCAACGTTTTCCGAAACAGGCCTACTGGTCAACGTGGATTTTCTTCGCCGGGATCGCGGTGGTGGTGCTGCTCGGGGCATTGCCTGAACTGCGTCCGGCGTTTGAGGTGAAAGGCAAAATGACGGCGCTGTCGATGAACCTTGTCATTCAGATGATGATGCTCATTGCGGGTGCGGTGATGCTGGTCACCTGCAAGGTCAATGCAGCGACCATTTCTAACGGCGCGGTCTTTAAAGCCGGAATGGTGGCGATTTTCTCGGTGTTCGGCGTCGCGTGGATGAGTGATACCTTTTTCCAGGCACATCTCGACGAGCTAAAACTGGCGCTGGAAGGGGTCGTGAAAAGCCATCCGTGGACCTACGCCATCGTGCTTTTCCTGGTCTCTAAACTGGTGAACAGCCAGGCGGCAGCGTTGACGGCCGTGGCGCCGATGGGGTTAATGCTGGGTATCGATCCGAAAATGCTGATCGCTTTCTTCCCGGCGTCGTATGGCTATTTTGTTCTGCCTACCTACCCAAGCGATTTGGCCTGCATCGGGTTTGACCGTTCAGGGACAACCCGTATCGGCAAATTTATTATCAACCACAGCTTTATCCTGCCGGGGATAATTGGCGTGAGCTGTGCGTGCGCGGCGAGTTATCTGCTGGTACAGACCTTCTTTTAAACGCTTTCGGGCGACATGCACTGTCGCCCTTCTCACGTTGCGCGCTATCAGTGAGATTCACCCTGCGGCGTGAATCTCAGCTCAATCAGCGCAATGGCTTTCTGGATCGCCCGAAGCGTAACCGGGTCAGCCGCAGCGGGATGGCTGGAAAAATCGATGTTTTTCAGCTGGGTAGACATTTTCTCGCGCACTTCCACCGGCGCGATAACATCTAAGACATCAAGGATCTGTTTGATGACCAGCTGGCATGCGACAACATCAGACACCAGTTCCTGATCGGCGCTCAGGTTTTGAGACATGGGGGTTTCTCCTTATTCAAAGGCCGCCATAGTAACAAAACACGCCCCCTTTCATCTCCTTTCTGGTGGTTGCAGGCATAAAAAAACCTGCCGAAGCAGGTTTTTTTATCAGAACATCGCGCCAGGCGGCACGTCTTTGAAGGTGTTGCAGTAGTTAGCCCACATGCTTTTGAGGATTTTGCGCAGTTTCATTGTGATGCTCCATTAACTTGTTATACAACTTTATCGTCAATGTGCCTATAATATGACCATCATCACAAAAATCAATATTTTTGTGACTCACATCACAATTTTTTCTGTATTCAACTACGCGTGTTAGCCGACAATCTCGCGCACGAAAGCCTCGATCTCTTTGTCCTGGCAGTTTTCAAAGAAGCACTGCTGGAAGCGCTGGCCGGAAACGGCGGTTTTTACCAGCTCAGGATCGATTGCCCGCAGCGTGTCCAGATAGTTCTCTTTGACCACAGCCGCTTTCACCTGATTCAGGATCCCCGCATTACGTACCTGAGGCTCTTTGCGCTCTGGCGGATAACCTTCTCCCTTGCGGCCGGTGAACGCTTTTTCGAAGATAAAGCGAACGTTCAGCTCTGCGCCCCAGCCGAAGCCTTTGGCAAACGGCAGGGCAAGCGCGTTACCGTTGTTAATCTGGGCGAAGAGAAACGCATCTGCAGGGTCGATACAGTAACCGCAGATCACGCCCGGGTGGATGTTCAGCGACATCAACGCCCCCTGGCCTGTTCCACACCCAGTCACCACAAAATCGACGGCCTTCGCATTGAGTAAAATGCTCGCCATGATCCCCAGATGGATATAGGTCAGATGATGGTCGCTCTCATCGCTCATGCCAACGTTATACACCGGGAACCCTTTTTCATCGGCGACCGTTTTTAACTCTTTCAGAATCACTGGATTTTTTGCGGCCTGGCTGTTTTCCATCATCAGTGCGATTTGCATTGTCTCTCTCCTGAATGCGTTGCGGGCGAGCCCATCATGGATACCTTTTCATCTTCACCCTACTATCACACAAACGCACTTTCAAATTAAATGAAAGATTGTTTTAAAAAACCAAAGAGGACTCACATTTTTGTTGATGACAGGTCTGAGCCCGGCCCGTTGCAAAGAGAAAGGGCAGATTGTCCGGCTATTCAGGGCATTGCGGCGGACAGCGAGCGGTACGATAACGTATTTCCCTCCACTCAGAGCGAACCATGAAAAGAGTCTTCGTTGTCGGCACGGTCCTGCTGCTCGCGGGATGTAGCATCAACCGCCAGGCACAGGTGAGCAGTCTGGATGCGCCAAATGGCATAGTCCGCCTTGACTATGGTCAGGCCGCCCTGCAAAACGCCTGGTCTGATGAATATGTGAATAACGGCACCGCAACCAAAGCGTGCCAGGGCATGGGATATGCCACCGCCTCCTCCTATGGGCAGCCCATTAAAACCTGCACCCTGATTAGCGGCTCACTGTGTCTGAACGAGAGCGTGACCATTCAGTACAAATGCATGGGTTATGCTGTTAAACCGGCCACCAGTAATCCGTGGTATTAATCTGCGCTGCCAGTTTTGGCTGGCAGCCCGTTAAAATAAATAATTCTCATTTATAAATATCGCCAATGCGTTTTATTCCCATTCGTATTTTTAAATAAACAAATATTTATTTTACGTTTTGCATATAATTAAATAACAAATTATAGTGTCGCTCATTGTGAACCAGAAATAATAAACCGGAGCGTCACCATGCTGAAAACTGAAATGATCGACAAGCTCAATGCACAAATGAATCTTGAGCTTTTTTCCTCCCTGCTCTACCAGCAGATGAGTGCCTGGTGCAGCTATCACAGCTTTGAAGGTGCCGCCGCGTTCCTGCGTCGTCACGCTCAGGAAGAGATGACCCACATGCAGCGTCTCTTTGATTATCTGACAGATACCGGCAGCCTGCCACGCATTGATAACGTGGCATCACCGTTTGCGGAGTATGGCTCACTTGATGAACTCTTCCGCGCTACCTACGAGCACGAGCAGCTGATCACCCAGAAAATTAACGAACTGGTGCATGCGGCAATGACCAGCCAGGATTATCCAACCTTTAATTTCCTGCAGTGGTATGTGGCCGAACAACACGAAGAAGAGAAACTGTTTAAATCGGTTCTGGATAAATTATCGCTGGCCGGTAAAACCGGTGAAGGTCTTTACTTTATTGATAAAGAACTCTCTACGCTTGATACCCAGAATTAATATCGATACGGCGCTGACTCTCAGCGCCGTATTTTTTTACATGCAACCTGCGCAACTGGTACAGCGCCAGTCATGCGGATTTACGGCCTGGAAAAAGTACCGGTAGTTTGCCGCCTCAAGCGGGATCCCGGCGTCGAAGAATAAATCCGTCAGCCAGTCCACGTTTTCGATTATCCACTCATCCTCTTTTAACCCCTGTGCAAAGGTCTCATCCTCAGGATCGATAATCGAATAAATCGCCCATGTGCCCATATCCTTTTCACGTCGGGATTCCGGCAACGTCAGCGCCGTATTCTGCCAGCTGATGATCCAGTGGCCGTGACATAGCAAATTGCCTCCCCGGCTCCAGGCCGCTGTGAATGGATTTTCCCCCGCCATCAGACCCTCATTTTATTTTATGTTTTGCAATTTTTGTTTAAATTACGCCTGATTTTCACGCGATCCTATTGTCCTTATGAAGTAGCCTTACACCTCCGAAGGATCAGAGAGTTACCTGAAGAGCCTCGCCCGGCTAAAATTGTAAAGTTAAAGTTACACTTCTTGTAACGGTGATTTGACGAAATACGGCTTTTCCCTTACTCTGCGCCGCAGATTTTGTCGCGATCGTGAAGCGTTGTAGAGGAAAGCGTGAAAAACAGAACCCTGGGAAGTATTTTTATCGTCGCCGGAACGACGATTGGCGCAGGAATGCTGGCGATGCCGCTGGCCGCCGCGGGCGTCGGATTTGGCATGACATTACTGCTGCTGGGTACGCTCTGGGCATTAATGTGTTACACCGCGCTGTTGCTGCTTGAGGTTTATCAGCACGTCCCCGCCGATACCGGGCTGGGTTCGCTTGCGGCACGCTATCTGGGCCGTTACGGACAGTGGGTGACAGGCTTTAGCATGATGTTTCTGATGTACGCCCTGACCGCTGCATATATCAGCGGTGCCGGGGAATTGATCGCTTCCAGCGTCAACGACGGATTCGGTGCTGACATTACGCCAGCGACGGGGGCCATCTTCTTTACGCTTATCGGCGGCGGCGTGGTCTGTGTGGGCACCTCGCTGGTCGATCTGTTTAACCGTTTTTTATTCAGCGCCAAAATTCTTTTTCTGATTGTGATGCTGGTTCTGCTGGCACCGCATGTTCATAAGGTTAACCTGCTGACGCTGCCGCTGGAAAAAGGCCTGGCGCTTTCCGCGATCCCGGTCATTTTTACCTCATTTGGCTTCCACGGCAGTGTGCCAAGCATTGTCAGCTACATGAACGGTGATATTCGCAAGCTTCGCCGCGTGTTTGTTATCGGTAGCGCCATCCCACTGATTGCCTACATTTTCTGGCAGCTGGTGACGCTGGGCAGTATCGACTCTTCCACCTTTATTGGCTTGATGGCGGAACACGCCGGTCTGAATGGTTTCTTGCTGGCGCTGCGTGAAGTGGTAACTTCTCCACACGTTGAGCTGGCGGTGCATCTGTTTGCCGATCTGGCGCTGGCCACCTCCTTCCTGGGCGTGGCGCTCGGTCTGTTTGATTATCTGGCAGATCTGTTCCAGCGTCGCAATTCCGTCACCGGCCGCTTACAGACAGGGGCGATCACCTTCCTGCCTCCGCTGGCCTTTGCCCTCTTCTACCCGCGCGGGTTTGTCATGGCGCTGGGGTATGCGGGGGTGGCTCTATCCATTCTTGCCCTGCTGCTCCCTTCTCTGCTGGCGTGGAAGAGCCGCCAACAGCATGCCCGGCAAGGGTACCGGGTGGCAGGTGGAAAGCCGCTGCTGTGCATTGTGTTTGCCTGCGGGGTCGTCATTATTCTGGTGCAATTTTTGATTGCGGCGGGAATGCTGCCGGAAGTGGGGTAAAAAAAAGGGGCTATCAACAGCCCCTTTTTTATCAGTGTAAGCAACAGCTCTTAAACTTCTTCCCGCTGCCGCACGGACACGGATCGTTACGCCCGACCTTTGTGCCGTTAACAATCGGTTTCTTCGCTTCCGGCTGCTGTGGGTTAGCCGACCAGTAGTCGTACAAACGCAGCGCCGCTGGCTGGATACGCTCAATGCTGGCGATGTACTCCTCTTCGCTCAGCGCGTCCAGCTTCTCGCTGTTCTCTTCTGAGCCGTGAAGCGCGATGACATCCAGATCCGCTTTCAGCTCTTCTGGCAGTGCAGACCAGTCGGTCAACGACACGCCGCGCATATAGCCATAACACCACTCTTCCACCACGGTGTAGCTCTGGCCGTCCACGTCGTTATAACCAAACATCGGCTCAAACTGATCCGGGTATTCGCTCAGGCGCTCAGCAATGTCGTTCATATGCTTAAAGCAGAGATCGATAAAACGGTTCATTTCTCGATCGTTTTTCCAGCGCGGGATATATTTCTCGCCGCCCCATACCGCCACCAGCCAGGTGTCTGGCTCGACAACCACGGGGCCGGAAAGCACTGCCGTAAGCATGCCGTCCAGTTCGGACACGTCAATCACGGACGCATCGTCATGACCGTAAGACATTAACGTCTCTTCCAGCCACGCCATTTCGCTTTCATTTAATGGGCCTTCAGTCATTGCTGACACTCCTGATCAAAAAGGAAAGGATCCTAGCACATATCGTACGCCTTTCCCGGCGGAAGTGACGGGAATTATTGCTGCAAAAACGTGCAAATCGTGACCCTTGCACAACTTATGGGCTTTATTGTTAACGAGATGTGATCTCCGCTGTAATTTCAGTGCGTCCCGCAAGGCTGCGTACAACGGCGCTCTATACTCAACATGTCGCAACGCCGTCAACAGGTTAACCATTCTGGCAACGATTTTGCTTAATCTTCAGCACGCGACACTGCGCATGGAAACCTCGCCGTATTAAGCAGGATGCTGACCGTATCTTGTTCGTAACATCATTTTTCTCGCTCGTGTTTTTGATTGGCTGCGCCGTCGGGCGTTCGGGTTTACACCGTGGTGCAAAAACCTCATTGCTAAGGAACACAATAATGTCGCTGAAATTAATCAGAACTCCTCTTTCTCTTGTGTTGGCCGGTTGTCTGGTGACGGCATTTTCCGCCCGGGCAGATATTGTCATTGGCGTGGCCGGGCCATTTACAGGCCCCAATGCCACCTACGGCGATCAGTACTGGCATGGCGCAACACAGGCAGCAGAGGACATTAACGCCGCAGGCGGGATCAACGGTGAAAAAATTAAGCTGGTTCAGGGAGATGATGCCTGCGAGCCCAAGCAGGCCGTTGCCGTCGCCAACCGTTTAGTCGACCAGGATAAGGTCAACGCGGTGGTCGGTCATTTCTGCTCCTCGTCCACCATGCCCGCCTCTGAGGTGTACAGCGACGCGGGGATCATCACCATCACGCCTGGCTCCACCAACCCGCAGATTACCGAGCGCGGCATGAGCGATATGTTCCGCATGTGCGGCCGCGATGACCAGCAGGGTCAGGTCGCCAGCGATTTCATTATCGACAAGCTGAAAGCCAAACGGGTGGTGATCATTCACGACAAAGACACCTACGGTCAGGGGCTGGCGGACGCCACCAAAGCCGCACTGGCAAAACGCGGCGTGCAGGACGTAATGTACGAAGGGTTATCCCGCGGTGAAAAAGACTTTAACGCCCTGGTCACCAAAATTGGGGCGCAACAACCGGACGTCGTCTTCTTCGGGGGCTGTCACCCTGAAGCCGGCCCGCTGGTTCGCCAGATGCGTGAACAGGGCGTGCAGGCAAAATTCTTCTCCGGCGACTGTATTGTCAACGAAGAGATGGTGACCGCGGCGGGAGGCCCCCAATATACCAATGGCATCTATATGACCTTCGGTAAAGATCCGCGCCTGATCCCGGACGGTAAAGCGGTAATTGAGAAATTCCGCGCCGGTAAATTCGAACCGGAAGGATACACCCTCTACTCCTATGCCTCCGTGCAGGCTATCGCTGCGGCATTCAAGGCGACGGGCGGCAAGGACTCAGCCAAAGCCAGCGAATGGCTGAAGGCTAATTCCGTCGATACGGTGATGGGCAAAAAAGCCTGGGACAGCAAAGGCGATCTGAAAGTCTCTGACTACGTGGTGTATCAATGGGACGACAAAGGAAAGTATAAGGAAGTGCCGTAACGGGACGGAGTCACGCTCAACGTCGGCAGGGCCGCCTGCCGACGCAAACAACACATCAGGCTGCGCGGTTTATGCAGCCGTTATAAAGAGCGCGCTAAGATGAGTACATTCTTCCTGCAACAGTTAATTAATGGCTTAACGCTGGGCTCCGTCTACGGACTCATCGCCATCGGTTATACGATGGTGTACGGCATCATCGGGATGATTAACTTCGCCCACGGCGAAGTGTATATGATCTCTGCCTATCTCTGCGCGATTGGCCTGGCGCTGCTCTCCTTCTTCGGCCTGCAGTCGTTCCCTCTACTGATCCTCGGCACGCTGGTATTCACCATCGTGGTCACCGGAGTGTATGGCTGGACCATCGAGCGCATTGCCTATAAACCGCTACGCAACTCCACCCGTCTGGCACCGCTGATCTCCGCCATCGGCATGTCGCTTATCCTGCAAAATTACGCGCAACTGAGCCAGGGGCCGCGTCAGCAAGGGGTTCCCACCATGCTGGATGGCGTGATTCGTCTGCATCTGGGAGAGGGGTTCGTGCAGATTACCTATACCAAAGTATTCATTCTGGTCGCCTCCTTCGCCGGGATGCTATTGCTCACCTGGATTATCAGCCATACCCGGCTGGGACGCATGTGTCGTGCGGTACAACAGGATCGAAAAATGGCCTCCATTCTGGGGATAAATACCGACAGGATTATTTCTCTGGTATTTGTCATCGGCGCGGCAATGGCCGGTCTGGCGGGGGTGCTCATTACCATGAATTACGGCACCTTTGATTTCTACGTCGGGTTTGTGATTGGTATCAAAGCCTTTACCGCCGCGGTGCTAGGAGGGATCGGCTCTTTGCCCGGCGCGATGCTCGGCGGGCTGATTCTGGGGGTGGCCGAGGCTCAATTTTCCGGCATGGTGAACTCGGACTACAAAGATGTGTTCTCGTTTGGGCTGCTGGTCATGATCCTGATTTTCCGCCCTCAGGGGCTGCTCGGCCGCCCTGTCGTGGCCAAAGTGTGAAGGAGAAAACGATGACATCTCACGGTTTCTCCCTCAAGCGCTGCCTGCTGGACGCGATGTTTTCCGGGCTGATCGCATTGATTATTTTTGGCCCGATTGCGGGCGTGGTACTGGACGGGTATAGCTTTAACTTTGCCGGACAGCGCCTGGCCTGGATGGTTGGCACAGTGATGGTTGGGCGTTTTCTGCTGAGCGTTTTTTTAATTACCGCTGCCGGGGCCCGTTTTCAGGCGCGGTTCGAAGCCGACAGCGCGGGAGTATATGTTCGCCCGCCGGAATACAAAAGCCGTCTGCGCTGGGTTATTCCTCTGGCGATCGCCCTTGCGATCTGCTTCCCGTTTGTCGCCACCAAATACCTGCTGACGGTTGCTATCCTCGGGCTGATTTACGTCCTGCTCGGCCTCGGCCTGAATATCGTCGTGGGTCTGGCCGGACTGCTGGATCTGGGGTATGTCGCCTTCTACGCCATCGGTGCTTACGGGCTGGCGTTGGGGTATCAATATCTGGGACTCGGATTCTGGAGCATGCTGCCGCTGGCGGCAATTATGGCTGCGGCTGCCGGTGCCCTGCTCGGCTTCCCGGTGCTGCGCATGCACGGCGACTACCTGGCGATTGTGACGCTCGGGTTCGGGGAAATTATCCGTCTGGTGCTGAACAACTGGCTAACCTTCACCGGCGGGCCTAATGGCGTGTCAGCCCCACCGCCTACGTTTTTCGGACTGGAGTTTGGTCGACGCGCCAAAGAAGGTGGCGTGCCATTTCATGAATTTTTCCATCTGACGTACAACCCGAATATGAAGTTTATCTTTATTTACGCGGTGCTGTTTCTGGTGGTGCTGCTGGTGCTTTATATCAAGCATCGCTTGACACGAATGCCAATTGGCCGGGCATGGGAAGCCCTGCGGGAAGATGAAATCGCCTGCCGCTCCATGGGCCTCAACCATGTGCTGGTTAAGCTTTCGGCCTTTACGCTGGGCGCGTCAACGGCCGGGATTGCGGGCGTGTTCTTTGCCACCTATCAGGGTTTTGTGAATCCAACCTCATTCACCTTTTTTGAATCTGCGCTGATCCTCGCCATCGTGGTACTGGGCGGCATGGGCTCCACGCTCGGAGTCGTGCTGGCAGCCTTTGTGCTCACCGTGACACCCGAGCTGTTGCGCAGCTTTGCTGAGTATCGCGTCCTGCTGTTTGGCATGCTGATGGTGGTGATGATGATCTGGCGTCCGCGCGGGTTGATCCGCATTAACCGCAGCGGGTTTGCCGTGCGTAAGGGCGTGGCGCCATGAACGGAACGATTTTAAGCGTAGAGCACCTAATGATGCATTTTGGCGGGATCAAGGCGCTTAATGACGTCAATCTCGACGTGCAGCGCGGTTCGATTACCGCCCTTATCGGCCCAAACGGCGCTGGCAAAACCACCGTCTTTAACTGCCTGACCGGCTTCTATAAAGCGTCCGGCGGGAACATTCTGTTTAATGCACGCAACAGAACGACCAACGTCATTCAGGTACTCGGGCAAAAATTCCAGCCGGACGACTGGATTCACCCTGCACAGTTGGGGCAGCGCCTTTTCTATAAGATGTTTGGCGGGACGCATCTGGTTAACCGCGCCGGGCTGGCACGCACCTTCCAGAACATTCGTCTGTTCCGCGAGATGTCGGTCGTGGAAAACCTGCTGGTCGCACAGCATATGCGCGTTAACCGTAATTTGCTCGCCGGGATCCTCAATACCCCCGCTTACCGACGGGCAGAGAGCGACGCCCTGGACAGGGCCTTCTACTGGCTTGAGGTGGTGGATCTTGTGGAGTATGCCAATCGCCTGGCGGGCGAGATGTCCTACGGCCAGCAGCGGCGTCTGGAAATCGCGCGCGCCATGTGCACCGGACCAGAGATGATCTGTCTGGATGAACCCGCCGCCGGGCTCAACCCGGTTGAAACGCACAAGCTGAGCAACATTATCCGTTTTCTGCGCGACCACCACGGCATTACGGTACTGTTGATTGAACACGATATGGGAATGGTGATGGAGATTTCGGACGACATCATTGTGCTCGACCATGGAGACGTCATCGCGAGGGGAAAACCCGAGCAGATCCAGCATGATGAAAAAGTGATCGCCGCGTATCTGGGCACCGATGAAAGCGAGGTCAATCTATGAGCGAACCGATGCTGGCCTTTCGCGAGGTGGACGTGTTTTACGGCGTGATCCAGGCGCTGAAACAGGTAACACTTGAAGTAAACAAAGGGGAAACCGTGGCGCTGATAGGCGCTAACGGCGCGGGTAAATCGACATTACTGATGTCTATCTTCGGCCAGCCGCGTATTCGCAGCGGGCAGATCGTGTTTTGCGGAGAGGACATCAGCCATAAATCGACCCACTATGTCGCCTCCGAAGGCATTGCCCAGGCGCCGGAAGGACGACGCATTTTTCCCGATATGACCGTGGAGGAGAACCTGCTGATGGGGACCATCCCCATTGGCAGCCAGTTTGCAACGGAAGATATGCACACCATGTTTGACCTCTTCCCTCGCCTCAAAGAGCGGCGTAAACAGCGCGCGATGACCATGTCCGGCGGGGAACAGCAGATGCTGGCTATCGCCCGGGCGCTGATGAGCCGCCCTAAACTCCTGTTACTGGATGAACCCAGCCTCGGCCTGGCGCCGATTGTGGTGAAACAGATCTTCCAGACGCTGCGCGAACTGGCCCGCAACGGGATGACCATTTTTCTGGTGGAGCAGAATGCGCACCACGCGCTGAAGCTTTCTGACCGCGGCTACGTGATGGTTAACGGGCAGATCCGCCTGAGCGGCAGCGGTGAGGAGTTACTGGGGAATCAGGAGGTGAGGAAGGCGTATTTGGGCGGGGTGTGATTTGATATGAAAGGAATCATTAAAAGTAATTTCATATAAATAACAATGAGATATTCACGACAGGTATAGCACGCAATGCCTTGAGACGGCCTGAGTTTGTTGATTTATTAGTCTCTGACAATCACGTCAAACTCACTGAAAAGGAGCTTTCAGAATGGCTATACCCGCATATCTTTGGCTTAAAGATGACGGCGGTGCAAACATTACAGGTTCTGTAGATGTTCAGCACCGTGAAGGTAGTATTGAAGTTCTTGGATTTGGACATGGTTTTGCACCTTCCTACTGATAGCGCAACCGGAAAAATCACAGGTACACGAGTTCACTCCGCATTAAATTTTGAAAAAGAATTCGATTCATCAAGCCCATATCTTTATAAAGCTGTGGCGCATGGGCAAACGTTACAATCAGCGGAATTTAAGTGGTACAGAATTAACGACGCTGGGCAGGAAGTTGAATACTTCAATATGTATCTTGAAGGGGTAAAGGTAGTGTCTGTATGCCCCGTCATGCACGATGTGAAAGATCCTACGACTGAAAAGCACAACCATCTTGAAAGCATATCTTTGCGTTATGAACGCATAACCTGGAAGCACTGCGACGGCAATATTCTTTTTACTGATTCTTGGGCAGACAGATGATCCGTTGCTATTTTCATATGAATAATGGGCAGCTATCGTCACTAAGTTGTCCTGGTGTGGGTTTTTTCGCCGCCTATTCAGGCAATAAAGGGAAGCACAGAAACAACCCAGATTCTATAGCAATCGCCAAAAGGGGGCCTCTTCCTCCGGGTAATTATTACATTGTTGTAAGATCTCGGGGTAATCTTAAAAACCGTACCAGCAATTGGATGAAATCAATTCGAAGCGGATCGGACCGTGACTTATGGTTTGCACTCTTGCGTGAAGATGAACGGATTGATGACACTACTTTTATAAATAAAGTTGAGCGAGGATCATTTCGTCTACACCCGGCAGGAAGCAGTGGCAACAGTGATGGGTGTATAACGCTTGTCTCTCTCAATGATTATATGGTGCTTTGGAGAGCGCTTGTCAGAACCCCATCAACGATGATCACCCCTCAACTACGTGCATTTGGCACTATACAGGTCTACTGATGAAACCCGTTCACTCAGTGCTTATCTGGCTTGCCGAATTGAGCTTCTTAAGCATTCTTTACTGTATATTCTGTTACTTCACGCCTGATTTGGAGCTATATGACTGGTATGTAGAAAAGTATGGGTTTGTTATCGAAGAGGATTTTCTGGATTACTACACATTAATTCTCTATTTGATAGCGATTGCAGTAACTACTGCATGTATATGGCTGATCGCCATCATACGAACAAAGAGATATTGATTAGCGCATTGTGAAAGAAATAAAAAAACCGCCTTAAGGGGCGGTTTCACGACACTGCTTATTGCTTTGATTATTCTTTGTTTCCCATGGTACCCGGAGTGGGACTTGAACCCACACAGCGCGAACGCCGAGGGATTTTAAATCCCTTGTGTCTACCGATTCCACCATCCGGGCTCGGGAAGAAAGTGGAGGCGCGTTCCGGAGTCGAACCGGACTAGACGGATTTGCAATCCGCTACATAACCGCTTTGCTAACGCGCCGTAAAACTTTTTAAACTGACACCCGCTATTGCGCATGTCTTTAATCTGGAGCGGGAAACGAGACTCGAACTCGCGACCCCGACCTTGGCAAGGTCGTGCTCTACCAACTGAGCTATTCCCGCATGTCATCAAGTTAACTGCTAACCACTTGATTTCATTATCGTCCGGCTAACTGTGCCGCCGTTCGATGCGTTGCATTCTACTGATATGACGTGATGAGTCAACGTTATTTTTTGCATCCCCGGATCGTTTGCTGAAAATTACGGCGAAACGATCACTGTTCAAGCAAATCTCCGCGCGCTGCGTTCAAATATTGCAGCATTGACCACAGGGTCAGCACCGCGGCAACCCACAGCAGGCCGATTCCCGCCCACTCTACCCAGGCGTTCGGACGCCACAGCATCCAGACCAGCGCCGCCATTTGCGCGGTGGTTTTCACTTTACCGATCCAGGATACCGCCACGCTGCTGCGTTTACCCAGTTCAGCCATCCATTCACGCAGTGCAGAGATGATGATCTCGCGTCCAATCATGGTGGCGGCTGGCAGTGTCACCCACCAGGTATGGTAATGTTCAGCCACCAGCACCATGGCAATAGCCACCATCACTTTATCGGCCACCGGATCGAGGAAAGCACCAAAACGGGTGCTTTGGTTCCAGCGGCGCGCCAGATAACCATCAAACCAGTCGGTGACCGCGGCAACCAGGAAAATCAGCGCACAGGCAAAAGGGGCCCAGACAAACGGCAGATAAAACGCGAGTACAAAGAACGGGATAAGCACGACGCGAAAGAGAGTGAGCAACGTAGGGATGTTATATTGCATAATGACGGTAACTATTTGTTGTCAGTAAAATTTAGCTCTATGTTGCTACAGAGCCCTCAATGTTTCAACGAGTAGTAGATCTTTTCTGCCAGCCCTTGCGAAATACCCGGCACTTTTGCAATTTCCTCCATGCTGGCGTTGAGTAATCCTTGCAATCCGCCCATATACTTCAGCAGCATCTGGCGACGTTTTGGCCCAACGCCTTCAATGGTCTCCAGCGTGCTGGTGTTTTTCACCTTCGCCCGTTTTTTACGGTGACCGCTGATGGCGTGATCGTGTGACTCATCGCGAATATGCTGAATAACATGCAGCGCCGGGGAATCCGGCGGCAGGCTAAAGCCCTCACCTTCCGGCTCGAAGAACAGCGTCTCCAGCCCAGCTTTACGATCGGCCCCTTTTGCCACCCCCAACAGCAGGGGATGGTTTTTATCCCAGCTGACATCCAGGGATTCAAAGACCGCCTTCGCCTGGCCGAGCTGCCCTTTCCCGCCGTCAATCAGGATCACATCCGGGATCTTGCTCTCTTCAATGGCTTTACCATAGCGACGACGCAGCACCTGATTCATTGCCGCATAGTCATCCCCCGGGGTGATGCCGGTGATGTTGTAGCGACGATACTCAGCACGCAGCGGACCGTTCGCATCGAACACCACGCAGGAAGCAACGGTCTGCTCCCCCATGGTATGGCTGATGTCGAAACACTCCATGCGTTTCACTTCCGGCAATTTCAGAAGCGTCGCCAGAGCCGTTAAACGCTGGCTCACCGTCGACTGCTGGGAAAGTTTGGTGCTGAGCGCTGTCGCGGCATTGGTACGCGCCAGCTTCAGATAACGCGCACGGTCGCCGCGCGGTTTGGTCTGGACATTGACCCGGCGTCCCGCCAGCTCGGATAAGGAATCGGCCAGCAGGGTTTTATCGGCAAGGTTAAAATCAAGCAGGATCTCCGACGGCAGCGTGCGCATCTGGCTCCCCTGCAGATAAAACTGGCCGACAAAAGTTTCAACCACTTCACCCAGCTCCGTACCGCCTGGCACTTTCGGGAAATAACTGCGGCTGCCGAGCACTTTGCCCTGACGAATAAACAGCACATGCACACAGGCCAGACCGGCATCAAAGGCAACGCCGATCACGTCGAGATCGTCACCGGTGTTCGAAACAAACTGTTTCTCCGTCACCCGGCGCACCGCCTGAATCTGGTCACGTATGCGCGCGGCCTCTTCAAACTCCAGCGCGGCGCTGGCTTTCTCCATACGGGCAATCAGTTGGGTAAGGACCTGATCGTCTTTACCGGCTAAAAACAGGCGCACGTACTCAACCTGCTGCGCGTACTCTTCTTCACTCACCAGCCCGGCGACGCAGGGCCCCAGACAGCGGCCAATCTGGTACTGCAGGCACGGGCGCGAGCGGTTACGGTAGACACTGTTTTCGCACTGACGAACAGGAAAGATTTTTTGCAGCAGCGCCAGCGTCTCACGCACGGCATAGCCGTTAGGAAACGGCCCAAAGTATTCACCCTTCGCATGTTTCGCACCACGGTGCATCGCGAGCCGGGGATGGGTATCGCCGCTCAGAAAAATAAACGGGTAGGATTTATCATCCCGGAGCAGAACGTTATAGCGCGGCTGATAGAGCTTAATATAGTTGTGCTCAAGCAGGAGTGCTTCTGTCTCCGTATGGGTGACGGTGACATCAATATTCTGGATAAGCGCGACCAGCGCTTCAGTCTTACGGGAGGCAAGGTTGCTGCGAAAATAGCTGGAGAGGCGTTTCTTGAGATCTTTCGCCTTCCCCACGTAGATAACCGTACCGCCAGCGTCATACATGCGATAAACGCCAGGCTGGCTGGTCACGGTTTTCAGAAATGCTTTTGAATCAAATACATCACTCACTGACTTAATAACGTCTCCGCATTACACAGACCATGACGGATGGCAAGATGAGTCAGTTCAACATCACCGTGGATGTTCAGTTTACTGAACATCCGATAACGATAGCTGTTCACCGTTTTCGGGCTGAGATTCAGTTGCTCCGAGATCTCATTTACCTTCTGGCCTTTGGTGATCATCAGCATAATCTGCAATTCACGCTCAGACAAACTGGCAAACGGAGATTCGGTTTTCTCCGGCTCAATCTGGCTCAGCGCCATTTGTTGCGCAATGTCGGAAGCAATGTAACGCTGGCCGGCAAAGACGGAGCGAATCGCGTTCACCACTTCCTGCGGCGCGGCACCTTTACTGAGGTAACCTGCCGCCCCTGCCTGCATCACCTTCGCAGGAAGCGGGTTTTCGGTATGTACGGTCAGCATGATGACTTTTGTGTCAACAAAGGTACGCGCGATTTTGCGTGTTGCTTCAAGCCCACCGATACCGGGCATGTTCATATCCATCAGCACCACATCGGCTGAATTGGTGCGGCACCATTTAACGGCATCTTCGCCACAGCACGCCTCACCGGCAACTTTAATACCTTTTATATCTTCAAGAATGCGTCGTATCCCTGCGCGCACCAGTTCGTGGTCATCAACAAGAAGGACGTTGATCAAAGGGAATGTCTCCAGAATAGGGATAACGCTACTGAGTGATAATTGGCTTTATATTAACGTTTTTCCTCACAAGATTAAAACGTTAAAAAACCGGCTATTCGATTTCGCTCGCGTTTTTGGAAATTAGCCTGTACAGATGCTGGAAAGAAAGCCCGCGCGGTGAGCGCTTGTACGGCTTTTTTTAAGCATCTGTATTCAAAAAGTTACAAAAATCCCTACCCCGTCACGGTCAAAAAAACAGTTCTCAAATTTTTGTAACAATAATTAACGGCAAGCGAACCGGCCATAAACAATTAATAATCTTCGACCCTGTACAGTTTACTGGCACGCGGTGTTTATGCAAATAAACACCCTGCGGAAAAGTATGAAAAACAACCGCTGCATTTTTTGGAACAGCTTGTGGTATACTCCGCCGCCTTGACTTGCATCATCGCGCGCGAGCGCTGTTTTATAACGAGGAAAATAAATGAGCACACCTGAATTTGCAACTGCGGAGAATAGCCAGGAACTGGCCCAGGAAGTCAACTGCCTGAAAGCCCTGCTGACGCTGATGTTACAGGCAATGGGTCAGGCTGACGCCGGACGTGTGATCATTAAAATGGAAAAGCAAATCGCGCAGATGGAAAACCAGGCTGAGTCAGCGGTATTTGCCAATACCGTTAAGCAAATTAAACAAGCCTACCGTCAGTAAAAAAAACGGCTGAATGTGTTGCATTCAGCCGTTATCTCGTCTGGCACGCAGAACGTTCTCTCTGCTCAGATTAACCCTGTCGCCGCCGCGTAACACGCAATCTGCGTCTTGTTTGGCGCGTTGAATTTCTTCTGCATATTCTTCTGATGGAAGTTAACGGTATTCTCCGAGATAGAGAGAATGATCGCTATTTCCGCTGATGTCTTCCCTTCCGCAGTCCATTTCAGAATTTCCCGCTCACGTTTGCTGAATTTCATTTCGGGTGGCATCACCATCTCATCTTCAAAACGCAGCAGGCTGGTTAACGCCATTTGCAGCAGCATCTGCAACCGCAGCTCTAATTCTTCGCTGGTGACCGCGCCCGCCTGAACGTTGGTACACGAAACGGACAGGAAACCGAGCGCGTGATTTGGCAGCATCAGGCACTGTGTTATTCCCTTACGCAAGCCATGGTCGCGTGCGCCATTCCATAATGCCTCAGCATCCGCGAATAATTCATCCGTCCAGGGTAAATGGCCCTGAATGAAATTCTCCGGTTTGAGCACCGGATCAATGGCGAAATAATTCTCTGACTGATATTGCGCCATCCACCGTTGCGGATACGTGGTGTGCACAGATATCCTGGGGCGCGTAAATGGCACAGGATGGCGTACACAGAGTGCGTAATAATCAAATTCGAGCGCCTGAGTTTGTCGCTGTAGTTCCTGATATACTTCACTGGCACTGGTCAGTGCCTGAAACCGGAGGAAGCAATCCCGTCGCCAGGTGAAAAAGTCTGAATCCTTCATACTTACTAAATGAAGCCTCTGAAATGATATTCATTATTAAGGTGAATATAACCTAACACATAAAACTTATTTCTAACCACAAAATATCGGCAATAGCACAATTAACTTTAGTTTTGATAAGGTTTATCTGTACTGAGCGGAATAAAAAAACATGGCAGACGAAACCGCGAGAGAATAATTTGCTCCAGAAGAAAAATCTGGAGCAAATGCGTGCAAAAATGCTACTGCATAAGAAATTTTTCAAGGAATTGACGGGTTCGCGGCTGCTGCGGGTTGGCAAATAAACTTTTTGCCGGCCCCTGCTCCACAATCCGTCCTTGATCCATGAAAATAGCCCGGTCGGCGACGTCACGGGCAAAGCTCATTTCGTGAGTCACAATGACCATGGTGCGTCTTTCCTGTGCCAGCTGACGAATGGTGTTAAGCACCTCGCCCACCAGCTCAGGATCGAGCGCAGAAGTGGGTTCGTCAAAGAGGATCACATCCGGGCGCATTGCCAGCGCGCGTGCTATCGCCACACGCTGCTGTTGCCCGCCCGAAAGACGACGCGGATAGCTGGTCTCTTTCCCTGCCAGCCCCACTTTGGCGAGCAGTTCACGCGCGCGTGCCGTGGCTTCCTCTTTTGGTTCACCTTTCACAATCACCGGACCTTCAATAATGTTCTCCAGCACCGTCCGGTGCGGGAACAGATTGAAGCTCTGGAAAACAAACCCCACGTGCTGGCGCAGCTGGCGGATCAGGCCTTTTTGCTGGCTGATGGATTTACCGGTATCAATGGTGATCTCCCCAACCCGAATGGTACCTCCCTCCGGCTGTTCAAGCAGGTTAATGCTGCGCAGCAGCGTGGTTTTTCCTGAGCCGCTCGGGCCGATAATTGCCACCACTTCACCCTGCTCCACCTCCAGATCGATCCCGTGGAGCACCGTTTGCCCGTGGAATTTCTTCACTAGGTTTTTAACGTCGATAGCACTCATTTTGGATCACGCTCCTGGCGGTTAAGCTGGTTTTCAAAATAGTTTTGCAGGGCAGACAGCACCGTGGCCATCACCCAGTAGATCAGCGAGGCAGCAAGATACATGGTAAACACTTCAAGCGTGCGCGAGGTGATAAGCTGCGCCTGACGGAACAGCTCCGGCACCTGAATCGTCGCCGCCAGCGAGGTGTCTTTCACCAGGCTGATAAAGCTGTTGCTGAGCGGCGGCAACGCCACCCGCGCCGCCTGCGGCAGAATGGCCCGGCGCAAGGTTTGCCACGGTGTCATACCGATACTGGCCGCGGCTTCCCACTGCCCTTTATCAATCGACGAAATTGCCGCACGCAGGGTTTCCGAGGTATATGCCGCCGTATTAAGCGACAGACCAATCATCGCCGCCGGGATCGGGTCCAGTTCAATCCCGAACTGTGGTAAACCGTAGTAGATCATAAAGAGCTGCGCGATAAGCGGCGTGCCGCGAAACACAGAGATATAAAAACGAGCCAGCCAGCGCACCGGCCAGACGGGCGACATACGCATTAAGGCCAGCACAAACCCGAGTACCAGGCCGAAGAACATGCCACCAATACTGAGCTGTAAGGTGAACACCGCGCCTTTCAGCAGGAACGGCAGCGAATCGATAACCAGTTGAATACTTTCTTGCATTATTATTTTTCGACCTGATTTTTAGACATGAGGATGATAGGCAAACAGCGCGGGCGCGCCGCCGGTGTGCACAAATAAAATCGGGCCTTCATCCTTAAAGCGTTTCTGCGCAATGCCATCAATAAGCCCGGCCATCGCTTTGCCCGTATAGACCGGATCCAGCAGTATGCCCTCAAGGCGCGCCAGCAGTTTAACCGCTTCCATTCCCTCTTCGTTCGGCGTGCCGTAACCCGGCGCAAAATAGTCGTCCCACAGCAGAATATCGGCCTTTGCCTTCAGCTCCAGCTGCTCTGCCACCGCCTGCTGCAAGCTCACCACTTTGGGTTTCTGATCCGCAACGCTGCGCGATACCGTCACACCAATCAGCTCAACGTCCGGCAGCAGGTGCTCCAGCCCGACGGCCAGCCCAGCGTGCGTGCCCGCACTGCCAGAGGCAACCACCACTGACGATAGGCTCACCGCCCCTTCGCACTGCTGAGCAATCTCCAGCGCGCTTTCCACATACCCCATCGCACCCAGCGCATTCGAGCCGCCCACCGGAATGACATACGGACGAAAGCCCTGTGCTTCAAGGCGTGTGGCCAACTCATCGAGCTGTGCGGTCGGGTCGGTCAACGCATCGACCATTTCAACCTGCACGTTAAAGAGATCTAGCAGCAAACGGTTGCCGTTGGTCAGGTAGTTCTCTGCCCGTGTACCGATTGGGTTTTCCAGCAACGCCACGCAGTGCAGCCCAAGTTTTGCCGCCACCGCCGCCGTCTGGCGAACGTGGTTGGACTGAATCGCCCCTGCGGTGACGAGCGTATCCGCCCCTTCACGCAGCGCGTCAGCCGCCAGAAACTCCAGTTTGCGCAGCTTATTGCCCCCCATCGCCATTGGCGTCACGTCATCACGCTTAATAAAAATATCGCGTCCTAAATAGTCAGAAAATCGCGGCAAATACTCCAGCGGCGTCGGCGCGCCGATAAACTCCAGGCGGGGAAAGCGCGTTAAATTCTGTAGTGACATGGGTTCTCCGGTAACTCAGACAAAATGTGATATTTTTCATTATGCACGCAGACGCGTAAGAAATAAAAAAGGCGCTTTTAAAAGCGCCTTTTTTTAACGTCAAAGACTTATTTGGTGACGTCTGCCCCAAACCACTTCTCAGAAAGCGCTTTCAGGCTGCCGTCTTTTTGCATATCCGCAATGGCGGAGTCGATCGCCTTGACCAGGTCTTCGTTACCTTTACGGACAGCAACCCCGGATTCCTGACGAGAGAACGCATCACCGGCGACCGCCAGGGTGTTGTTGGTTTTCTTCACCAGATCCAGCGCCGCCAGACGGTCAACGAGGATGGCATCGATACGGCCAACGCGGAGATCCTGGTATTTTGTCGGGTCATCATCATAGGTGCGGATATCCACACCCTGAACGTTCTGGCGCAACCACTCTTCGTAGTTGGTTCCCAGACCGACACCGACTTTTTTACCTTTCAGATCCGCGGCCGTTTTGATTGAGCCTTCGTTACCTTTCTTCACCAGCGCCTGGATACCGGAGACGGTGTACGGCGTGGAGAAGTCATACTTCTTCTTACGCTCGTCAGAAATGGTCACCTGGTTAATCACCACATCAATACGTTTGGAATCCAGCGACGCCAGCATACCGTCCCATTTGGTCGGTTTCAGGGACGCTTTCACGCCAAGGTGTTTCGCCAGTTCTTCTGCAAATTCCACTTCGAAACCGGTCAGTTTACCGTCATCACCCTGGAAGCTGAACGGAGGATAGGTTCCTTCCAGCCCGACCAACAGCGTACCGCGCTCTTTCACTTTGTTAAGCAGGTTCTCTGCGGCGAAGGTTTTCACGCTCATTCCCGCGACCAGCGCAACGGCCATAACGCCCATCAGCGCCTGACGACCCAGAAGTGCTAATTTCATAAGTACCCCGATATAGTGGAATTTTTGTGTAGTGTAGAGAAATCGCCTGCAAGGTCAAAGGCGACTGCGCTACATCTTATTCTTTTTTAATATATATCAGAAGTTGTCCCGGCGTGGGCTTTCTGCTTTACCGCCGCCGGCATTTGGACCTTATATTGTGCGTACTTGCGCAGCGCAATACGGTAGTTATTGGTACTGGTCGCAGGCAGCCACGGCTCCAGGTTTTCATCCAGGTAGCCGGTCTTGAGCAGATCGCGGGAAATGTTATTCACGGTCAGATGTTGCCCGAGGCGACGCAGGCGAACCACGTATTCGCGAACGGTCCCGTGACTCATCTCGGTCTGTTCAAACAGGAACTGTTTGAAACCAATAATATCGAAGAAGTCGCTTTGCTCTTTGCAGTGGAGATCGCCACAGAAACGGCAAAGCGCCACCCACTCTTTCTGCTCTTCGAGCCACGCGGCTTCGTCCATCAACGTGTCGAGACGAGAAATCGCAATTTTATTGACGATTTCGCCACGACGAACCAGCGTGATACGATCGAGTAACTTGTTACAGTGGGCGCAATGCGTCTGGCTGTGTTTAAAGTCTTTCAGGTAGCGGCTTAAAGGCCGTCTTTTAGATTGCTGCACCGTCATGATAACTCCTGGTTGTCAATACGTTGTGCGGCATTTTTCAGGTGAATCAATCACCTATAACTTACCCAGCTTGGTTCGTAAGCGTTTGATGGCCTGGCTGTGCAGCTGGCTTACCCGCGACTCTCCCACTTCCAGAACAGCGCCAATCTCTTTGAGATTAAGCTCTTCCTGATAATAGAGGGTTAACACCAGCTGTTCGCGCTCTGGCAAAGCTTCAATGGCTTCCATCACGCGCTGGCGTAAATTACCTTCCATTAAATGGTGTAACGGGTTTTCTTGCTGATGCTCATCCGTCACCAGCTCGATGCTATCGCCATGCTCTTCGCGCCACTCGTCATAAGAGAAGAGTTGGCTATTATTGGTATCGAGCAACATCTGACGATACTCTTCAACAGGAATACCAAGCCGTTCCGCCACTTCCGTTTCCGTCGCGTTGCGTCCCAGTTCCTGTTCCAGCTGCCCCATCGCATGCGCCACTTCGCGCGCGTTGCGGCGAACACTGCGCGGCACCCAGTCCCGGCTGCGCAGCTCGTCCAGCATCGCACCACGAATACGCTGAACTGCGTAAGTGGTAAATGCCGTTCCTTGCAGAGCGTCGTATCGGTCAACTGCATTCAATAACCCGATACCGCCCGCCTGTAGCAGATCGTCCAGTTCCACGCTCGCCGGCAAACGCACCTGGAGGCGCAATGCTTCGTGACGCACCAGCGGGACATAACGCTGCCACAGCGAGTGTTTATCCATTACACCTTCAGCGGTATAGAGTGAATTCACGATAAACAGCCCTGCGTTAGTTGAGTTATCGGCATGATTATCCGATTCTGCAGGGCGTTCAATTGGATGAAAAAGGGGGATAAAGTGAGGTTATTCTGAGGTTGCCCACAACAGGGGCAACTTTTTTCGCTAAATTAACAGTTGTAACAATGAAAGATCGTCGCCCAGCTTGACGCTCTCTATATGTTGATGAAAGAGCTTTCCCGCTTCCTGATTATGCTGGCTCAGGGAGTGGAAACTGTAAATAACATCAATAATATTATCTTGTTCAATTTTCCCCGCCACGATGGCCTGCCCGGCCAGTAACGATTTCAGGAAATAGAACTCCGCCACGATTAAATAAAGATTATTCAACATGCTGCGGCCATTGTTTTGCGGGAAGCCCTGCTCCCAGAGTTTATATTTAAAAAAGTTCTTAAATACATAGTCATGGGTCGCTAAGTAGCTGTCCGCCGCATCGCGCCAGACGGACTCGATGTTTTCCATGACCTGTTCTGCCGGTACGGTATCACTGACAGACTCAAATTGTTGATACAGCTGGGTAAAATAACGGTTCAATACCGCGCCTCCGCGGGCGCCTGCTTTCTTGGTAAAATAACTCTGAATCAGCGAGATTAAGGCGAATTTCAGGTTGTAGTTCTGATTAAAACCGCTTAACTCCGTTTTGATTTTACCGCTCACAAGCTCATTCACCAGCGAAAAATAAACCGTTTCGAGCGTGCCGATATTTTCGGATAGATTGTCGAGCTTTTCAGCCACCATCAGGAATTTTACTACAGCGTAAACCTGCTCTTCAACGGAAACCGTCTCAACGCTGAATATATTCAGACAGAAGAGATTGATGACTTTTGCCTTGAGATCAATCATCGGCGCATTATTGACGTCCTGCTGGACGCTGATGGATTCCATCATCGACATGGAGTCCCGGTCATTCAACAGCAGTCGGGTCACTTCCGGACACGAGAGATTGAGCGATTTTTCGATGTCATTTTTATAGACCCGGTTTGTCCGCGGGAACGTCGAACAAGTTGGGCTTAAGGCCTGGACACCCATCACGCTGTGAATAGTGCAGAGCTTTTCGGTATCCATAAACGGGCAATTTTTGCTTTCCGTATGGAAAATCACTTCGCCCCAGTGGCCATAGTGTTTTTTGGTGACTTTTATCGCCGTTTTCGCCGTCTGACGAATCGCGGCATTTTTACTGTTCAGATAGCGGTTAACGGAGGATTTATCAAATGAGATGGTCCAACCCTGACAACAATGTTCACGGCATTCCCCACCGACACATGAAAAATCTGCGACCAGTTTAGGCTGGGTAATAACGATCTGTTTCACAGGCGGATCCTCAAATAGCAGAGATAAAAAAACCCCGCCGAAGCGGGGTTTCGTGCGTAAAATTAACGCAGCAGAGACAGCATAGTCTGAGGAACCTGATTCGCCTGAGACAGAACTGAAGTACCGGCCTGTTGCAGGATCTGGGAACGAGACATGTTAGAAACTTCTGTTGCGTAGTCAGCATCCTGGATACGAGACTGCGCAGCAGATAAGTTATTCACTGAATTGTTCAGGTTATTAATGGTTGACTCCAGACGGTTTTGAATTGCACCCAGGTTACTACGTGCACCGTCAACTTTTTTCAGAGCATCGTCAACTGCAGTAACAAATGCTTGTGCTTTGGTATTGTCACCCAGGTCAATTGAACCGTCTGATTTCAGCGCAGTGTTCAGATCAGAAGAAGTTGCTTTGATCAGTGCATCTTTAGTAATTTTAATGGTGTCATCTGTTGTTGCACCTGCCCCCACCTGGATGGTGACATCTGCATCATTGAACAGTTTTTTACCGTTGAAGGTTGCAGAGTTAGCCAGACGATCAATTTCTTCCAAGCGCTGGGTTATTTCAGCTTCAATTGAATCAATGTCAGTGGTGTCATTCGTGCCGTTCGCGGCCTGGACGCTAAGTTCACGAACACGCTGCAGGTTGGTGTTGATTTCGTTCAGATTGCCTTCAGCAGTCTGAATTAAAGAAATACCGTCGTTTGCATTACGAGATGCCTGGTTCATACCTTTGATTTGGGCATTCATACGGTTCGCGATCGCCTGGCCGGCAGCATCGTCTTTTGCGCTGTTGATACGCAGACCAGAGGACAGACGCTCGATCGCAGTACCCAGGGAAGACTGAGATTTATTCAGGTTGTTCTGAGTAGTGAGAGACAACAGATTAGTATTGATAACTGCCATAATTTTAATTCCTTCCAATTAGTTTCAAGAGTCGGTGCCTCAAGCTCTCGGCGTTGCTCACCGTCAACAAGGTTATCGACGACCTCTGGAAAGACTTTAGAATCAATTTCAAAAAAAAAACATCCGTCTGATTTTTATAAGAAATAAATCATACATCTCGTATACCTAACAGCTAATTGGATGTTTATTTAACCTATAACCATATCTTTTTTAGTACCACTGGCTTGCCATGATTAGCTTACGCCAACGGCAATCCATTCATTTAGCACTCTTCGATGCTGCTATTCGTCGGATACTTTTTTTTATTGACCGGTAAACTTTTGTCTCAAGAGGCCGATAACTGTCGTGAACGATTTCTTCGCATTGAAAAGGATATGAATATGGCGACTATCAGTAACCTCGGCATAGGTTCTGCTGGACTTGGAGATTTATACAATCAGTTAGAAGCGGCAGAGAGAACCAAACTTACTACAATCACAACACAGCAATCGAATTATAATGCACAACTTAGCGCCTACGGAAAATTGCAGAGCGCGATGACATCTCTGCAAACAGCAACTGCAGCACTGGGTAAAACAGCGACCTGGAACTCTACTTCTGTTGGTAGCACCAATACTGCGTTTACTGCAACCACCACTTCCGAAGCATCTACCGGTGCTTTCGTTGTTAATGTTAACAAATTGGCGCGTGCACAGGCTCTTTCTACAGGATCCTACTCGACAAATACCGAGAAATTAGGCGACATAACGGGTACAACCCGTAAGGTCACCATTACGCAACCAGGGACAAAAGATCCACTTGTAGTCGAACTTTCTGATGCAGATACCTCAATCCAGGGGATTGCAAATGCAATTAATAAAGCCAACGGTAACGTCACGGCGAGTGTGATTAAGGCGAAAGAAGGTGACTACCGCTTAATGTTGACCTCTAAGTCAACCGGCACAGATGGTGAGATGACAATTAGCGTTAACGGTGATGATAAACTGCAAGCAGCGATTGGCTATGACTCGACAAATAAAACCGGCGCCCTGGTTTTGAAAACACCAGCGCAGAATGCTGTAGTTGTAGTTAACGAAATCGAAATTGAGCGTCAGTCCAATACCATTACCGACGCTTTGCCCGGTGTCACATTCGCGCTCAAGGCAGAAAGTAAAGAAGATGAAACTCTTAATATTGACCGAGCCACTGACATCAACCAGAAAGCGATTAGCGACTGGGTTACAGCTTACAACTCACTGCAATCGACGATCACGTCACTGACAAAGTATGTCGCCGTCGACCCAGGTTCAAAATCTCAGTCTAACAGTAACGGAGCTCTTGTTGGTGATGCGAATGTACGTGGAATTCAGTCGCAACTTCGTGGACTTCTGACACAAGTTCAAAGTGGTTCCGTGCAAATCATGGCACAGTTGGGTATTACGCAGGATCCAACTAAAGCCGCAGATGGCAGCACGGGGAACCTGAAAATTGATGCCGAAAAACTTACAAAGGTTTTGACAGATAATCCTGATGCTGTGCAGCAATACTTTATCGGCGATGGAAAAACAACCGGGCTTGCTACACAGATGAGCAAAACGCTGGATGCAATGTTAAGTACAAGTATCGGAAAAGCAGGTGTCATCCAAAACGCTAAAGATGGAATCAATAAAACCCTGAAAAGCCTTGGGGAGCGATATGAGTCAATGGAAGCTTCCATTGAAGCGACTATGGCACGTTATAAAGCACAGTTTACGAGCCTTGATGTAATGATGACAAAAATGACAAATACAGCCAATTATCTTACTCAGCAGTTTTCACAGCGTTAGAATGTGTTTCAGGAGTAAAGTATGTATAACACATCAGGTGTTCAGGCATATCAACAAGTAGGGCTTGAAAGCGCAGTAATGAATGCAAGCCCTCACGAGTTGATAGTCATGTTGTTCGATGGAGCGCTTAGCGCTCTTGTTCGGGCTCGCCTGTTTCTTGAGTCCGGACAAATCGCTCAAAAAGGCGAAACGCTTTCAAAAGCGATTGCGATTATAGATAACGGATTAAAAGCCGGTCTAAACATGGAAGTCGAAAGTGAATTACCAGGCAACCTCGCTGCTTTATATGACTATATGGTTCGACGTTTGTTATATGCAAATTTACGCAACGACATAGACGCAATTGTTGAAGTCGAGGGTTTATTAAACAACATTGCGGATGCGTGGAAGCAAATCGGCCCCAATGCGTCCTCTATTTCAGGATAATTTTGATGAATACTCCCAGCGCAGCGCTTAGCCACTGGCAGGCGCTACATGCTCAGAGCATTGCTATGCTAAATCTTGCACATTCTGGCCAATGGGATGCGCTTATCGAGCAGGAAATGCATTACGTACAATTGGTGGAAAGGATTTCTCAAACGCCCATCATGTCATGCCCTCCGGCTCAGGTTGAGCAAGCGCGTGCGCTGCTGGAAATGATCCTCGAGAATGAGAATGCGCTAAAGGCGTTGCTGAAAGTCCGCATGGACGAACTGCGCAGCCTCATTGATCAAACCGGTAAACAGCAATCCATCACATCAACCTATGGAAAGCTGTCAGGGAATATTCTTTATCCAGAAAGTTTGACCCGCGACACACAATTATGATTTCTTCATCCATACTCCAGAAGTCAGCCAAACGGCTTCTGGAGCACGGACGATGAAAAACCCCACCCTGTTACAATGCTTTCACTGGTATTACCCTGCAGGCGGTGAATTGTGGCGAGAAGTCACGGCATTAGCCCCCAATCTTAACGAAATCGGCATCAATATGATCTGGCTGCCGCCAGCCTATAAAGGCGCATCGGGCGGTTACTCGGTCGGGTATGATTCTTACGATCTGTTTGATCTCGGTGAGTTTGACCAGAAAGGCAGTGTTGCCACCAAATACGGTGATAAAGCCCAGCTTCTGGAAGCCATTGATGCGCTCAAAAGTAATAACATCGCGGTGCTGCTGGACGTGGTGGTTAACCACAAAATGGGCGCCGATGAGAAAGAGCACGTTCGCGTTCAGCGTGTGAACGAACAGGACCGCACGCAAATCGATGATGAGATCATCGAGTGCGAAACCTGGACCCGCTACACCTTCCCTGCCCGCGCCGGACAGTATTCGCAGTTCGTCTGGGATTACAAATGCTTTAGCGGCATCGACCACATCGAAAACCCCGATGAGGATGGCATCTTCAAAATCGTCAATGACTACACCGGCGAAGGCTGGAACGATCAGGTCGATGACGAAATGGGTAATTTCGACTATCTGATGGGCGAAAATATCGATTTCCGTAACCATGCCGTGACGGAGGAGATCAAGTACTGGGCGCGCTGGGTCATGGAACAAACCGGCTGCGACGGATTCCGCCTGGATGCGGTCAAACACATCCCCGCCTGGTTCTATAAGGAGTGGATTGAACACGTCCAGGAAGTGGCAACGCAACCGCTGTTTATCGTCGCGGAATACTGGTCGCACGAGGTGGATAAACTGCAGGCGTATATTAATCAGGTCGAGGGTAAAACAATGCTGTTTGATGCCCCCCTGCAGATGAAATTCCACGAGGCCTCGCGTCAGGGGCGGGACTACGACATGAGCCAGATTTTCACCGGCACGCTGGTGGAGGCCGATCCGTTCCATGCGGTGACGCTGGTTGCCAACCATGACACCCAGCCGTTGCAGGCGCTTGAAGCCCCGGTGGAAGCCTGGTTTAAACCGCTGGCCTACGCTCTGATCCTGCTGCGGGAAAATGGCGTGCCGAGCGTGTTTTATCCCGATCTCTTTGGCGCCAGCTATGACGATACCGGGGGAGACGGTGAAACTTACCACATTGATATGCCGGTGATTGAGCAACTGCACGAGCTGATCCTCGCCCGTCAGCGCTTTGCCCACGGCGTGCAGACGCTGTTTTTTGACCACCCTAACTGCATCGCATTCAGCCGCAGTGGCACAGAAGAGGATCCCGGTTGCGTGGTGGTGATGTCCAACGGTGATGATGGCGAGAAAGTGATCTGCCTTGGGGAAAACTACGGGAACAAAACCTGGCGTGATTTTCTCGGCAATCGTGAAGAAACGGTCACCACCGCAGCGGATGGCGAAGGAACATTTACCTGCAAAGGCGGAAGCGTGAGCGTGTGGGTGATTGAGGATGCATTGTAGAAACAATGCCGGGTGGCGGCTTCGCCTTACCCGGCCTACAAAAGCACCGTCCCGTAGGCCGGGTAAGCGTCAGCGCCACCCGGCAACAAACAGCTACGGTAGCTTACTTTCCAGCGGATTTTTGCTCAGGTAATCGGCACACTCCACCGTTGGGCGATCGACCTTCTGCAGCTCCATGCCATCATACTCCAGCACCGAGCCACCACGCTCCAGCGGGTAGATATCCAGCTTGCTGGTTACGTTGTAATAGCTGTCTGAACGCAGCATGATTTTACCCGGCACGGCAATCACGCGCTGCCATTGACGGCAGTCCAGCGTATCGCCCTCCTCCGTCACCACCAGCGTGGCAATCGCCTCCGGGCTGACCATTTTGCTCTGCGGCCCTTTTGACTGCCAGTATCCCGCCAGATGTGCCGGAACAGGATGTTTGATCACATCCTTGTAGCTATCAACCTGTACGCACCCGGTGAGTGCCAGCAGCGCGCCAGCAATTGCTATTTTTTTCATCATCTTTCCTGCATTCGAAGAAAAAAATATTGTGGCATTAAAGCGCTAAGGCTGCCAGCGAAGATCGTCCAGGTCTTAGACCTGCATCCCCATGACTTCCTGATACGCAGACACCAGCTTATTACGCACCTGGATCCCCATCTGCAGAGAGACCGAGGCTTTTTGCAAATCGGTCATCACATCGTTCAGCGCCACGCCAGGTTCACCGAGGGTGAACTTCTCGGCCTGGGTACGCGCGGCGGTCTGGGTATCGCTGATACGGTCGAGCGCAGCATGCAGTTGCCCGGCAAAGCTGATGGTCGGCTGCTGTTCTGCCACATTCTGATTACGGGCCGTCATCGCGGTTGCCTGCAGCTGACTGATAACCCCTTCAATACCCTGTATAGCCATGACTCTCCCCTGGATGGTTTTTTACGCGGTCAAGACTAACAGCTTGTCAATAAGATAATGGCGGTAAATAGCGATAAAAAACCAGGTTATTTGGCCCATAGAAAATCACGAATCATCAAATAATGGCTGGGCCATCAATATGGAACTTTTGTCGTGTTTGCCGACCCGGGAGTCAGTTTTGTTTCTCTACACGAATAACGTAAACCACCAGGATTTAAGAGGTGCGCAATGAGTGCAGCAGCATCGACAGCGCCGCAGAATAAATCACTCGAGTGGATGAACCGCCTTCGCGCGAATCCTAAAATCCCGTTGATCGTGGCAGGCGCTGCCGCAATTGCGATCCTTGTAGCGATGGTGTTGTGGGCGAAAAGTCCTGATTACCGCACGCTTTACAGCAACCTTTCCGATCAGGATGGCGGCGCCATCGTCACCCAACTGACTCAAATGAACATCCCTTATCGCTTCGCCGATAACGGGGGTGCGCTTGAGGTACCGGCAGATAAAGTCCATGAACTCCGTCTGCGCCTGGCGCAGCAGGGCCTGCCGAAGGGCGGCGCGGTGGGTTTTGAACTGCTGGATCAGGAAAAGTTCGGTATCAGCCAGTTCAGCGAGCAGGTGAACTACCAGCGTGCGCTGGAAGGTGAGCTGGCCCGCACGATTGAAACATTAGGCCCGGTGAAGAGCGCCCGCGTGCACCTTGCCATGCCTAAACCGTCCCTGTTTGTCCGCGAACAGAAATCCCCGTCGGCTTCCGTCACCGTCAACCTTGAACCCGGCCGGGCGCTGGATGAAGGGCAAATCAGTGCGGTCACGCATTTAGTCTCCAGCGCCGTCGCCGGTTTACCGCCGGGTAACGTCACGCTGGTTGACCAGAGTGGTCACCTGCTGACCCAAAGCAATACCGCCGGGCGCGATCTGAATGACGCGCAGCTGAAATATGCCGCCGATGTGGAAGCGCGCCTCCAGCGCCGCATCGAAGCGATCCTCGGCCCGGTTGTGGGTAACAGCAACGTCCATGCCCAGGTTACCGCGCAGATCGACTTCTCTAATAAAGAACAGACCGAAGAGCAGTACCGCCCGAACGGCGATCCGGCTCAGGCAGTGATGCGCTCTCGCCAGGTTAACGAAAACGAACAGGTTGGCGGTGCATACCCAGGCGGCGTGCCGGGCGCACTCTCTAACCAGCCTGCCCCGGCTAACGCGGCCCCTATTTCCACGCCGCCGGCTAATCAGCAGAACGGTCAGCAAAATCAGCAGACCACAACCTCGACGGCCAGCAATGCCGGTCCACGTACCAGCAGCCGTAACGAAACCACCAACTATGAAGTGGATCGGACTATCCGCCACACGAAACTGAACGTGGGTGATATTCAGCGTCTGTCGGTGGCCGTCGTGGTGAACTACAAAACGCTGCCGAATGGCAAACCGCTGCCGCTGACGGCAGAGCAGATGAAGCAGATCGAAGACCTGACCCGTGAAGCGATGGGTTACTCCGAGAAGCGTGGCGATAGCCTCAACGTGGTGAATTCACCGTTTAACCCGGTAGATGAGACCGGCGGTGAGCTGCCGTTCTGGCAACAGCAGGCGTTTATCGATCAGCTGATGTCTGCAGGACGCTGGCTGCTGGTGCTGATTGTCGCCTGGCTGCTGTGGCGTAAGGGCGTTCGTCCTCAGTTGCAGCGTCGTGCAGAAGCCGAGAAAGCGGCTCGCGAACAGATGAACGCGCGTCAGGAAGTGGAAGAAGCGGTTGAAGTCCGCCTCAGCAAAGACGAACAGATGCAGCAGCGTCGTGCTAACCAGCGCATGGGTGCTGAGGTCATGAGCCAGCGCATTCGCGAAATGTCAGATAACGATCCGCGCGTCGTGGCGCTGGTCATCCGCCAGTGGATGGGTAACGAACATGAGTAATACGCTTACGGGCACCGATAAAAGCGTCATCCTGCTGATGACCATTGGCGAAGATCGTGCGGCAGAGGTGTTTAAACACCTCTCCCAGCGAGAAGTACAAATTCTGAGTGCGGCCATGGCCAACGTGCGTCAGATCTCCAACAAACAGCTGACCGAAGTGTTGTCGGAGTTTGAGCAAGAAGCCGAACAGTTTGCAGCGCTCAACGTCAACGCCAACGACTATCTGCGCTCCGTGCTGGTCAAGGCGCTGGGCGAAGAGCGTGCCGCCAGCCTGCTGGAGGACATTCTCGAAACGCGCGATACCGCCAGCGGGATCGAAACGCTCAACTTTATGGAGCCGCAGAGTGCCGCCGACCTTATTCGCGACGAGCACCCGCAGATTATCGCCACCATCCTGGTTCACCTCAAACGTGGTCAGGCAGCCGATATTCTGGCGCTGTTCGAAGAGCGCCTGCGTCACGATGTGATGCTGCGTATCGCCACCTTCGGCGGTGTCCAGCCAGCGGCGCTGGCGGAGCTGACCGAAGTGCTGAACAACCTGCTCGACGGCCAGAACCTCAAGCGCAGCAAAATGGGCGGCGTGAGAACGGCGGCGGAAATCATCAACCTGATGAAAACGCAGCAGGAAGAAGCCGTTATTACGGCGGTTCGCGAATTCGACGGCGAGCTGGCGCAGAAAATTATCGACGAGATGTTCCTGTTCGAAAACCTGGTCGAAGTGGACGACCGCAGCATCCAGCGCCTGCTCCAGGAAGTGGACTCCGAGTCGCTGCTTATCGCCCTCAAAGGTGCCGAACAGCCGCTGCGCGAGAAGTTCCTGCGCAACATGTCCCAGCGTGCGGCAGATATCCTGCGCGACGACCTTGCCAACCGTGGCCCGGTGCGTCTGTCTCAGGTGGAAAACGAACAGAAAGCGATCCTGCTCATCGTTCGTCGTCTGGCAGAAACCGGCGAGATGGTAATTGGCAGCGGAGACGACACCTATGTCTAATGAGCTGCCGTGGAAGCGCTGGACGCCTGACGATCTGGCCCCTGCCCTCTCTGAATTCACCCCGGCTGTAGTAGCGTCGCCCGAGGAGGGCGACACCGACGTCGAGGCGCCTGAACTGAGCGAAGAAGAACAGCGCACGCAGATGCTGGCGCAGTTACAAATGCAGGCGCATGAGCAGGGTTTTAATGCAGGTCTGAATGAAGGCCGACAGAAAGGCCATGACCAGGGTTATCAGGAAGGTCTGGCGAAAGGGTTAGAACAGGGTATTGAGCAGGCGCGCCAGCAGCAGGCGCCTCTCCATGCCCGTATGCAGCAGCTGGTCAGCGAGTTCCAGCACACCCTGGATGCGCTGGACAGCGTGATTGCTTCCCGGTTGATGCAGATGGCGCTGGAAGCGGCCCGTCAGGTAATTGGCCAGACCCCGGCGGTCGATAATTCAGCGCTGATCAAACAAATTCAGGGCCTGCTGCAGCAAGAGCCGTTGTTCAGCGGGAAACCGCAGCTGCGCGTTCATCCGGACGATCTCCAGCGCGTGGAAGAGAGTCTCGGTGCCACGCTGAGCCTGCACGGCTGGCGTCTGCGCGGTGACCCGTCGTTACATCACGGCGGATGCAAAGTCTCCGCCGATGAAGGCGATCTGGATGCCAGCGTCGCCACCCGCTGGCAGGAACTGTGCCGCCTGGCGGCACCGGGAGTCGTCTGATGACCGCACGCCTCACTCGCTGGCTCAACACGCTCGATAACTTTGAAACGAAGATGGCGCAACTGCCATCTGTTCGTCGTTATGGCCGCCTGACCCGCGCCACCGGTCTGGTGCTGGAAGCCACCGGCCTGCAGTTGCCTCTGGGGGCCACCTGCGTGATCGAGCGTCAGGATGGGCAGGAAACGCGAGAAGTGGAAAGCGAAGTGGTGGGCTTTAACGGCCAGCGTCTTTTCCTGATGCCGCTTGAAGAGGTGGAAGGCATTCTGCCCGGCGCGCGCGTCTATGCGAAAAACATCATCGGCGATGGTCTGCAAAGTGGTAAGCAACTCCCGCTCGGCCCTGCCCTGCTGGGCCGCGTGCTGGACGGCAGCGGTAAACCGCTCGACGGCCTTCCCGCCCCGGACACCACCGAAACCGGCGCGCTGATCACCCAACCGTTTAACCCCCTGCAGCGTACCCCGATCGAACATGTTCTTGATACCGGTGTGCGCCCGATCAACGCCCTGCTGACCGTCGGTCGCGGCCAGCGTATGGGGCTGTTCGCCGGCTCAGGGGTGGGTAAATCGGTCCTGCTCGGCATGATGGCCCGTTACACCCAGGCCGATGTGATCGTCGTGGGGCTGATCGGTGAACGTGGTCGTGAAGTTAAAGACTTCATTGAAAACATCCTGGGTGCGGAAGGCCGCGCCCGCTCGGTGGTCATCGCCGCCCCGGCGGATGTCTCCCCGTTGCTGCGTATGCAGGGGGCAGCCTATGCCACCCGTATCGCCGAAGATTTCCGTGACCGAGGCCAGCACGTGCTGCTGATCATGGACTCCCTGACCCGTTACGCGATGGCGCAGCGTGAAATCGCGCTGGCCATCGGTGAGCCACCGGCCACCAAAGGCTATCCGCCGTCGGTCTTTGCCAAACTCCCGGCGCTGGTTGAACGCGCAGGGAACGGCATTAGCGGCGGTGGCTCCATTACCGCGTTTTATACGGTGCTGACCGAAGGCGACGACCAGCAGGACCCGATTGCCGACTCTGCGCGTGCGATCCTCGACGGTCATATTGTGTTATCGCGTCGCCTGGCCGAAGCCGGACACTATCCGGCCATTGATATTGAAGCATCCATCAGCCGCGCAATGACGGCACTGATTACCGAGAAGCACTACGCCCGCGTGCGTAACTTCAAACAACTGCTCTCCAGCTTCCAGCGCAACCGCGACCTGGTGAGCGTGGGAGCGTATGCCAAAGGTAGCGATCCCATGCTCGACAAAGCGATTAGCCTGTGGCCGCAGCTGGAGGCCTTTTTGCAACAAGGCATATTTGAACGTGCCGACTGGGAAGATTCGATTCAGGCTCTGGAGCTGATTTTCCCGCAGGTGTAACACAGGTGGAGGGCGACGGTCATGGCGCAAAACAGCGCGTTATCAACGCTGAAAGATCTGGCTGAAAAAGAAGTTGATGATGCCGCATTGCAGCTTGGCGCAATGCGACGCGGGTGCCAGCAGGCTGAAGAGCAGTTGAAGATGTTAATCGACTATCAGCATGAGTATCGCACCAACCTCAATACCGATATGACACAGGGCATTGGAAGCCAGCGCTGGATTAACTATCAGCAGTTTATTCAGACGCTGGAGAAGGCGATAGAACAGCATCGCCAGCAGCTTCAGCAATGGACCCAAAAAGTCGACACCGCGCTGAATTTCTGGCGCGAGAAGAAGCAGCGACTGCAGGCCTGGCAGACCTTACAGGACCGGCAGATTGCCGCGGCGACGCTGGCGGAAAACCGCCAGGATCAGAAAAAAATGGATGAGTTTGCCCAGCGCGCATCAATGAGGAAACCGGAATGATCACACTGCAACAACTGCTGATGACCGACAGCGACCTGTCAGGCGGCATGCAAACGGGGAAAGGCACCGACGGTGCGCAAGACTTTCTTTCTCTGCTGGCGGGCGCGTTAACGGACGCCAGCGGTCAGGGCAAAGATGCGCCGCTGACGCTGGCCGACCTGAAGGCGGCTGGCAGCAAGCTGTCAAAGGTCGCGAAGGACGCCGGGGGAGAGTCCACCCTGCAGGCGAAAATTGCCGATCTGCTCGCGCGTCAATCCACGCAGGCTGGCGATGAAACGGCGCAGACGACGCCGCTACAAACGCTGGTCTCCGGGCTGATGCCTGCCGCTAAGGGCGATGCCCTGAAGACGTTGACCACGGCGAATAGTGCCGATAACAGCAAAACCGAACTGAGCGAAGAAGAGCTGGCGGGCTTAAGCGCGCTGATGGCCATGCTGCCGCACCAGCAGACCTCCACGCCGGTCACGGCGAAAGGCGCGGGCAGTGATGGACTCAAAGCAACGTCAGCCCTGGCCGCCACGACGCTTACGCAAAACGGCACGTCTGCACACGCACTGGGCAGCGCCCTGACGGGTAAGGATAACGCGCAGCCGTCTTTCGCCGGGCAGGCGCAAAACGTTGATCCGTCCCTGCCGGCCAACACACCAGCGACGCCAGCGCTCGCCGTCGCGGCCGAGAAACAGGATCTTGCCAGCGCGTCTTCGTCTTCAACACCAACCGCCACCCTGGCGCCGATTGTCTCCAGCCACGCCACCGCGCAGCCTGTCGCAACCGTTGCCACTGCTCCGGTGCTGAGTCAGCCGCTCGGCACCCACGAATGGCAACAGAACCTGAGCCAGCACATCACGCTGTTTGCGAAGCAAGGACAGCAAACCGCAGAGTTGCGCCTGAACCCGGAAGATCTGGGCCAGGTGCACATTTCGCTGAAGCTGGATAATGACCAGGCGCAGCTGCAGATGGTGTCTGCGCACGGCCACGTGCGTGCTGCACTGGAAGCCGCCCTGCCGGTACTGCGTACGTCACTGGCGGAAAACGGCATTCAGCTTACGCAGAGTAGCGTCAGCAGCGAGAGCTTTGCCGGGCAGCAGCAGTCTTCGTCCCAGCAGCAACAGCAGGCGTCGCGTTCCGGCCAACATGGCGGATTTACTGAAGAGAGCGATGAGTTGCTGCCGACCCCGGCAGCCCTGCAATCCGCTGCGAGCGGCAACCGCGCCGTAGACATCTTCGCCTAAACGCCAGAGGTAGCGTGATTATCCCCGTCTTTTCCACGCTTTGACGTCAGCCGGACACGGGATAATCACCATATTAAGCTGTACCGAAACAGGAAGCTCGTATCAGATGACTGACTCCGCGATCACCAAAAAAAGTAAGCGTTCCATCTGGATCCCGCTGCTGGTGTTAATCACGCTCGCCGCCTGCGCTACCGCGGGCTATAGTTACTGGCGCATGCAGCAGAAACCTTCTACTGCTGCGGCCAAAGCCGAACTGCCACCTCCGCCGGCACCGGTGTTCTTCCCGCTGGATACCTTCACCGTCAACCTCGGTGATGCGGATCGTGTGCTGTATGTCGGCATCACGCTGCGCCTGAAAGATGAAGCCACCCGTTCCCGACTGAACGATTACCTTCCGGAAGTGCGCAGCCGTCTGCTGCTGCTGTTCTCTCGTCAGGACGCTTCAACGCTTGCCACCGATGAAGGTAAGCAAAAGCTGGTCGACGCTATTAAGCAAACGCTGGCGACCCCGCTGGTGAACGGCCAACCTAAGCAGGAAGTCACTGACGTTCTGTATACAGCCTTTATTCTGCGGTAACGACATGGGCGACAGTATTCTTTCTCAGGCAGAAATCGATGCGCTGCTCAACGGCGACAGCGATAAGAGTGATGATCCGCAACCGGGCATTGGCGGCGATAGCGATATTCGTCCCTATGACCCGAATACCCAGCGTCGCGTGGTACGTGAACGTCTGCAGGCGCTGGAGATCATTAACGAACGTTTTGCACGTCAGTTCCGTATGGGGCTGTTTAACCTGCTGCGTCGTAGCCCGGATATCACGGTCGGTGCGATCCGCATTCAGCCGTATCATGAGTTTGCCCGCAACCTGCCGGTGCCAACCAACCTTAACCTGATCCATTTGAAACCGCTGCGCGGCACAGGTCTGGTGGTGTTTTCCCCAAGCCTGGTGTTCATTGCGGTGGATAACCTGTTCGGCGGCGACGGGCGCTTCCCGACCAAAGTAGAAGGTCGTGAATTCACCCACACCGAACAGCGCGTCATTAACCGCATGCTGAAACTGGCGCTGGAGTCATACAGCGACGCGTGGAAGGCCATTAACCCGCTGGAAGTGGAGTATGTGCGTTCTGAGATGCAGGTGAAATTTACCAACATCACCACCTCTCCGAACGACATCGTCGTCAACACACCATTCCACGTGGAGATCGGTAACCTGACCGGCGAGTTCAACATCTGCCTGCCGTTCAGCATGATCGAACCGCTGCGCGAGCTGCTGGTCAACCCGCCGCTGGAGAACTCACGTCATGAAGATCAGAACTGGCGTGAAAACCTGGTGCGCCAGGTCCAGCATTCACAGCTTGAACTGGTGGCGAGCTTTGCCGATATTCCGCTGCGGTTATCCCAGATCCTGAAATTACAACCCGGTGACGTTTTGCCGATAGAAAAACCCGACCGCATTATTGCCCATGTGGATGGTGTCCCCGTGCTGACAAGTCAGTACGGCACAATTAACGGCCAGTATGCGTTACGCGTTGAGCACTTGATCAACCCGATTTTGAATTCGCTGAATGAGGAACAGCCCAAATGAGTGACATGAACAATCCGTCCGATGAAAACAGCGGAGCACTGGACGATCTGTGGGCTGACGCGTTAAACGAGCAAAAAGCGACCCCGGCCAAAAGTGCAGCGGATGCCGTCTTCCAGCAGTTAGGCGGCGGTGATGTCAGCGGCACGCTGCAGGACATCGACCTGATTATGGATATCCCGGTTAAGCTGACCGTTGAGCTGGGCCGCACCCGCATGACCATTAAAGAACTGCTGCGTCTGACGCAGGGTTCCGTCGTGGCCCTCGACGGTCTGGCCGGTGAGCCGCTGGATATCCTGATCAACGGGTATCTGATTGCTCAGGGTGAAGTGGTGGTCGTGGCCGATAAATACGGCGTGCGTATCACCGACATCATTACCCCGTCTGAGCGCATGCGTCGTCTGAGCCGTTAAGAATGAAAACCCAGGCAACAGTATCACAACCTTCCGCCGTTCCCGGCTCACCGCTGCTCCAGGTGAGCGGTGCGTTGCTCGGTATTATTGCCTTTATTCTTATCGCCGCCTGGCTGGCGAAGCGTTTTGGCCTGGCGGGTAAAACCGCCGGGACGCGCGGTCTGAAGGTCAGCGCCAGTACAACACTGGGGCCACGCGAGCGCGTGGTCATCGTAGACGTTGAGGACGCGCGGCTGGTGCTGGGCGTCACCGCGTCAAACGTCAACGTTTTACATAAACTGCCGCCCGCCCCTGCTATCAGTGATGAGCGTGCAGAAACCCCTGCGGATTTCCAGTCCGTCATGAAGAGCTTGCTTAAGCGTTCCGGGAGATCCTGATGCGCCGTTTGTTATCCCTGACGCTCGCGGGCGTTGGCCTGTTTGCTCCTGCGGTTTATGCGCAACTGCCCGGTCTGGTTTCAACCCCTCTGGCGGGCGGCGGACAAAGCTGGTCGCTCCCGGTTCAGACGCTGGTGTTCATCACCTCGCTGACCTTTATTCCGGCGATCCTGCTGATGATGACCAGCTTTACCCGCATCATCATTGTCTTTGGCCTGCTGCGAAATGCGCTGGGTACCCCTTCCGCCCCGCCGAACCAGGTGCTGCTGGGCCTGGCCCTGTTTTTGACCTTTTTTATCATGTCGCCGGTCATCGACAAGATTTATACCGACGCCTACCAGCCGTTCAGTGAAGATAAAATCTCCATGCAGGAGGCGCTGGAGAAAGGCGCGCAGCCGCTGCGTGAATTCATGCTGCGCCAGACGCGCGAAGCGGATCTGGCTCTCTTTGCCCGCCTTTCCAACACCGGGGAGCTGCAGGGCCCGGAAGCCGTGCCGATGCGCATACTGCTGCCTGCGTACGTCACCAGCGAGCTGAAAACCGCCTTCCAGATTGGCTTTACCATCTTTATTCCGTTCCTGATTATCGATCTGGTGATCGCCAGCGTACTGATGGCGCTCGGTATGATGATGGTACCGCCAGCCACCATTGCCCTGCCCTTTAAGATCATGCTCTTTGTGCTGGTCGACGGCTGGCAGCTGCTGGTCAGTTCGCTGGCGCAGAGTTTCTACAGTTGAGGAGCGCGCAATGACGCCAGAATCGGTCATGATGATGGGCACGGAAGCGATGAAAATCGCGATTGCCGTTGCCGCGCCTCTGCTGCTTGTCGCCCTGGTGACCGGTCTGATCATCAGTATTCTGCAGGCCGCCACGCAGATTAACGAAATGACGCTCTCGTTCATTCCGAAAATCATCGCCGTGTTCGTGGCAATCATTGTTGCCGGGCCGTGGATGCTCAATCTGCTGCTGGACTACATGCGTAACCTGTTTACCAATCTGCCGTACATCATCGGCTGACGCGACGATGCTCCATTTTACCAGCGACCAGTGGATTCAGTGGCTTGGGGTCTATTTCTGGCCCATGCTGCGCATCCTGGCGCTGATCACCACCGCCCCGATTCTGAGCGAAAAAGCGATCCCGAAGCGGGTCAAAGTGGGGCTGGGCATCATCATCACCATCATCGTTGCCCCTTCCCTGCCTCCGGTGAATATTCCGATCTTCTCGGCCAATGCGGTATGGGTGGCGTTGCAGCAAATTCTGATTGGCGTCGCGGTTGGTTTTACCATGCAACTGGCCTTTGCGGCCGTGCGCACCGCCGGGGAACTGATCGGCCTGCAGATGGGGCTATCGTTCGCCACGTTTGTCGACCCCGGCAGCCACCTCAACATGCCGGTGCTGGCGCGCATTATCGATATGCTGGCGATGCTGCTTTTCCTGTCATTTAACGGCCATCTGTGGCTCATCTCCATGCTGGTGGACACCTTCCACACGCTGCCGATTGGGGAAAACCCGGTTAACAGCAATGCGTTCCTGGCACTCACCCGCGCCGCAGGGCTGGTGTTCCTCAACGGATTGATGCTGGCGCTGCCGATCATCACCCTGCTCCTGACCGTGAACCTGGCGTTGGGTTTACTCAACCGCATGGCCCCGCAACTGTCGGTGTTCGTCATTGGTTTTCCGCTGACGCTGACGGTGGGAATTTTATTAATGTCATTGCTAATGCCACTTATCGCCCCCTTCTGTGAGCATTTATTCGGCGAGATATTCAACCTGTTAGCGGATATTGTCAGCGAGCTGCCACGTAAATAATAGTCCTCACAGTTGATATTGTCTTTCTGAGGATATTCCTAAAATAAAACACGAAAAACATCTTCCAGGATATATCTGACGCGGTTTAATTGTTTCTAACCACCTCACAATACTTAATATTTACTTTACTTTAAGATGATTCCTGGCAAATTATACGTAACTTTACGGGATAGTGAGTCCGCCTGAAAGTCTTTGTCATGCTCACAGGTTTATTAATTTTTTCCATCCCGTATGGCTGTTTATGAGCTCTCAGGCAGATGGTGAATTATCGTTACGCATTGAGTGAGGGTATGCCATGTCAACGATCATTATGGATTTATGCAGCTACACCCGGCTAGGGTTAACCGGGTATCTGGCAAGCAGAGGGGTAAGAAAGAGAGACATCAACGACGCACACACCGTTGAGGAGCTCGCAGCCGCTTGTGATGAACTCAAACCAGGCGTGGTGTTTATTAATGAGGACTGTTTCATTCACGATCCAGCCAACAGTCAGCACATTAAGCAAATCATTAATCAGCATCCTAAAACCCTGTTTATTGTTTTTATGGCGATCGCAAATATCCATTTCGATGAGTATTTGTTGGTCCGTAAAAATTTATTGATCAGTTCTAAATCGATAAAACCAGAGTCGCTGGATGACATTCTGGGGGATTATTTGAATAAGGAAGTTAAGAATGTAGGAGCGGTTAACTTACCCACCCTATCATTAAGCAGAACTGAATCAAGCATGCTGCGAATGTGGATGGCCGGGCAAGGAACGATTCAAATTTCAGACCAGATGAATATTAAAGCGAAAACCGTTTCGTCACATAAAGGAAATATTAAAAGGAAGATTAAAACCCATAATAAGCAAGTGATCTACCACGTTGTCCGCCTGACCGATAATGTGACGAACGGGATTTTCGTCAACATGCGTTAGTTGCATAAGACCTTGAGTACCCTACACGATCTCTGGCCTGGCCAGAGATTTTTGCTTTTACGGGCGCTGTCGGGCATGCACCCGGGCACCCGACGCTGTATTACTCCGCTTTCTCCACAAAGATGCCATCCGGATGCCCCAGTTCGTTAAAGAACCAGATGCCGAGCGGGTAGTCTTCCAGTGATACCAGATACATTGTACCTTCACTAAACTCTTCAATTGCCAGTACCACCCCCGGGCGGCGCGGTCCACCGTCCGTTTTGACAGTAACCCGATCGTTAACCTTCATACGTTCCTCCTGTGGTTTTGAGCCAGTGTAGAACAAAACGCAAAATCACACATCGCCACGGCGCGCGAATGGCGTTTTTGTGTTCAGTCTATAATCAATGTTGGACACGGTTGAATGAGGACCCCGAAATGAAGACCGATAAAGAGTACAGCGACACCATCAAACGCGAGGTCGAAGTGGATGTCGATGCCCTGTTGGCCGCCATCAATGAGATCAGTGAGTCAGAAGTTCGTCGTACGGATGACAACTCTGACCGGGTCATCGTCAACGGAAGGGATTATCACACCTACCGTGAACTGGCCGAGGCCTTCGAGCTTGATATCCATGACTTTAGCGTGTCTGAAGCGAATCGTTAAGGCGAAAAAAATCCCGGTCATGGGGATGGCCGGGATCAAACTTGCTTATGCAAGAAGCACTTGAAAATTCGTTACACCAGGAAATCTGATGTAGTCGAAACACTATCCTCAACGATTTTGCCTGACAAGCATATATTCTCGTGGCGAATATTATATTTTCTAAACGTGAATTTTTGTTATGAGCAGCAAGGTACGTCGAATGCGGGTTTGGCGGGATCGGTTCCGCGCGTTTCCCTTCCGACAGTCCTATTTTTTTAGGAATATTCTTAGATGAAGCGCTATTCGCAATCGGGAGCTGCACGGCCTTCCCTGCAGGACACCCTGCTGGTTTTTTCCGACCTGGATGGTTCGTTGCTGGATATTCATACCTACGCCTGGCAGCCGGCAATGCCCTGGCTGGATAAGCTGCAGGATTTTCAGGTACCGCTCATTCTGTGCAGCAGCAAAACCGCAGCGGAGATGCAGGATATTCAGCAGGATCTGGGCCTCGAGGGGTTACCCTTTATTGCCGAAAACGGCGCAGTCATCCAACCCGATGTCCGTTGGGAAAAGGCGCAGCGCCATACTATGGGAATGCTTCACCGCGACATTCGCCCGTTCATCGAGCAAATCCGCCTGCAGGCAGGGTATAAATTCACCACCTTTGACGATGTCGATGACCGGGTGATCGGCGAATGGACGGGGCTGAGCCGCTATCGTTCCACGCTTGCGCGTAAACATGAAGCCTCTGTCACGCTCATCTGGCGCGACACCGATGAGAAAATGGTGCAGTTTGAAGAGGAGCTGGCGCAGCGCGGTCTGAAATGCCTGCAGGGTGCCCGCTTCTGGCACATTCTGGACGCCCGCTGCGGAAAGGACGTGGCGGTGAACTGGCTGATTGCGCAGTATCGCGAACAGGAAGGCATGATGCCCACAACGCTTGGGCTGGGCGATGGCCCGAATGATGCGCCCCTGCTCGACAGCGTCGACTTCGCGGTGGTGATCAAAGGCATTAACCGCCAGGGCATCACGCTGCGCGACGATAACCCTGCCCGGGTGTATCACACGCAGCAAGCAGGACCGGCGGGCTGGCATGAAGGGCTGGATCACTTCTTGTCCTGATCGTCCCACACCACCTGGTTGCGGCCGCGCTGTTTTGCCAGATACAGCCGGGCATCCGCAATCGACTGCAGTTGTTCGAAGTCGTAATTCCCCTTCTCCTGCGCGCAGCTGACCCCCATCGACGCGCTGATACGCAACGTCGTGCTCTTTTTCACCAGGAGCTCTTTGCTGTCGATGCGTGAGCGTATGCGTTCCGCCACCGCTCTCGCCTCCTCCAGCCCGATACCCGGCAGGACCACGCAAAACTCTTCCCCGCCCACGCGCCCGGCAACGTCGTTCTTACGCAGGGCGCTGGCAATCAGCCCCGCCGCATGAGACAGCACCTTATCTCCGGCCTGATGGCCGAAGCGGTCATTGATGCTTTTAAAATTATCGAGATCGATCTGGATAACCGAGAACGGCAGCGACTGCGCCTGACATTGCCCGGCCAGCGCTTTTGCCCGCTCGAACAGCGCCCCACGGTTATGGAGGCGGGTGAGCGGATCGTGCCAGGCCTGCCACTGCAACGAGTGCTGGAGCGTGTACATGTTGCTGACCATCCGGCGGATCACCAGCCAGGAGATCAGCAGCATAGCGGTGAAGAGCGCCCACAGCAGCGCCAGCACGATACTGATGCTGCCGAAGTCGCCTTTTACGCCTTCATGCAGGGTATGGACCCGCAGGATAACCCCGTCAAAATGGTCGAGCCGCTCCCAGCTGACAAAACGGCTGCCGAGCCGGATCCCGCCGCCGGTATTGCTCTCAATAGCATGGGCAATCTGTGCCGTTTCACGCTCATCAAAATGGTTGGCCTCGCTTGTGGACGCTTCAGAAGAGGCAATCATATTGAGCCGGGTATCATACAGCTGATATTCGCCCTCGGCGTGGTCATCCGTCGCGTCGGCCAGCATCCGTTTCATGGTATTGAGAGAAAAATCCATCGCCACCACGCCGTACCAGTAATGGTCAAAATAGATGGGTACGCTGGCGGTGATCATGCGCTCGTTGCCCGTCCAGGTTGACGGCGAGGTGATAAACCACAACACCGCGCGCGCACGGTTGTTACGTTCCGTTTGCTGCGTAAACCAGGGCTGGGTCACCAGATGGTAATAGCGCGGGATAATATCGGCAGTCTTTGTCGCTGTCTCCGTGGAGAGGTAAAACCCGGCGCGGGAGACATAGACCACCCGTTCTTCGCTGCGCATGACCGGTGAGGCCAGCCTGAGCAAATACCCCACTTCAAGCGCAGCAGACACTTCATTATCGAGAAGTTCATCGTCGCGATTAAGCAGCGTGGTCTTTTCAACAAAGGCATCCGATACGCCGTTGATGGGCAGCGTACGTTTTGTATCCACGGCAAGTTGCCAGAAAGGACGAGACCGGTCTGCATTGAAGCGTGTCACCGCTGCACGCAGGACATCAAACGCCAGCGGTGTCTGGAGCGCATCGCGCATGCTCTGGCGAAAAAAAAGCAGTTTGTCCACGCTGAACTGAAGCTGTCTGTCCAGCGACGTGGCCACTGTTTCCAGATGGTTGCGCTGGCTTGAGATATAGGCATCTTCCAGCACCACCACTTCACGCCAGGTGAGGAGGGTCGAAAAAACCAGTACCACCAGAAAACAGAGATTAACAATCGCACCTGGATTGCTACGCTTATGCAGCCATTGCAGAAAAGTTCGTCTTACAACAAAAGTATCACGCTGCACACATACTCCCTGATCGCTTCCTTACACCCGATACTTGATATAAAAACGCCCGGCAAGGCCGGGCGTTAAGTGATTAAGCCTTGTCACGCTTTTGCCGCCCGTCACCCGGCTGAAGCTCATCTTCACGAAACGCTTCCCGCTTGATGCTGTAACCGTCATGCCACCGACACTCCACCATTCCGCTGGAATAGCCGGTGACAATCATACGTGGGCCGCCCTTCTTAGGCTTAACTTCATCACTGACCAAAAAGACCATACCTGCCTCCTGTATCAGGGTGAAACTGTTTCAATTTAGACGAGGAATGGCCTTTTTGCATCCTGGCGCGGGTAACAATTAGTGCGCCGTACCGCGCAGCTTTTCAACCAGCTTCACTGCGGCGACCACGATACTGCCCACAATAAAGCCCAGCACCAGATTAAGCAGCGTAGGCAGAATGGCCGCCACCACGGCGCCCTGCTGTGCAGCAAAATGTTCTATCGCATGGTGCAGCGGCGCAATACCGTGTACCACAATCCCACCGCCGACAAGAAACATCGCCAGCGTCCCCACCACGGAAAGACTCTTCATCAACCACGGGGCGAGCACCAGCAGGCTTTTACCGATCCCTTTAGCTACCGCGCTCGATTTCGCTTCCAGCCAGAAGCCAATATCATCGAGTTTAACGATAAGCCCTACCAGGCCGTAAACCCCCACCGTCACCAGAATGGCGATCCCGGAGAGGATCAGCACCTGATTCAGCAGCGGCGATTCAGACACGATACCCAGCGTAATGGCCACAATCTCCGCCGACAGAATAAAGTCGGTACGAACGGCGCCCTTGATTTTATCGCGTTCGAAGGTTTTTGGATCCTGCGCAGCCAGTGCTTCCAGACGCTGCTGGCGCATTTCTGGCGTGTCGTGCTTCTTCCTCGCGGCGAAGGAGTGCAGCACCTTCTCTACCCCTTCAAAGCATAAAAATGCGCCGCCAATCATCAGCAGCGGCGTAATCGCCCAGGGGATAAAGGCGCTGATCAGCAGCGCCAGCGGCACCAGAATCACCTTGTTGAGGAATGAGCCTTTCGCCACGCCCCATACTACCGGCAACTCGCGGTTAGCCCGCACCCCGCTTACCTGTTGCGCATTTAGCGATAAATCATCCCCCAGAACCCCTGCTGTTTTCTTCGCCGCCAGTTTTCCCATAACGGAAATATCGTCCAGCAAGGTGGCAATATCGTCCAGCAATGTTAATAAGCTACTTCCCGCCAAAATGACTATCCTTCTTTTTTTGCTAATTAAGTGAATAGTATGGAACAAAACCGCACACCCGGAAACAGGCACATTGCGTCAACAAAAATTTCACAGCAACTACACAATTAAAGGGCTCGCCAGCCCAGTAGTTTTGGCGTTTACTATGAGCGAACTTTTTATTTCGTCGTGAGGGACTATGCGTTTTCGGCACTTACTACCGCTCATCGGGGCGCTCTTTTCGCTGTATATCATCTGGGGGTCAACCTACTTCGTCATTCGCATTGGGGTGGAAAGCTGGCCTCCGCTGATGATGGCGGGTATCCGTTTTCTCTCGGCTGGCGTCCTGCTGATGGCCTTCCTGCTGCTGCGCGGACATAAACTTCCTCCGCTGCGCCCGATGCTGAATGCGGCGCTGATTGGCCTGCTGCTGCTGGCCGTGGGTAACGGCTTTGTCACCGTTGCTGAACATCAGAACGTGCCCTCCGGTATCGCGGCGGTGGTGGTCGCCACCGTCCCGCTGTTCACGCTCTGCTTTAGCCGTCTTTTCGGCATTCGCACCCGCAAGCTGGAATGGCTCGGGATTGGAATTGGGCTCGCCGGGATCATTCTGCTCAACAGCGGCGGCAACCTGAGCGGTAACCCGTGGGGGGCCGTGATTATCCTTATCGGATCCATGAGCTGGGCGTTTGGCTCCGTCTATGGTTCGCGTATTGAGCTGCCGTCCGGCATGATGGCGGGTGCCATTGAAATGCTTGCCGCAGGCATTGTGCTGCTGATTGCCTCCATGCTGACGGGCGAAACGCTGACAACCATGCCGGATCTGTCTGGCTTCCTCGCCGTGGGTTATCTGGCGCTGTTTGGCTCCATCATTGCCATTAATGCGTACATGTTCCTCATCCGCAACGTCTCTCCGGCGGTCGCCACCAGCTACGCCTACGTTAACCCGGTGGTGGCCGTGCTGCTGGGAACGGGACTCGGCGGTGAAACGCTGTCGCCGGTTGAATGGCTGGCGCTGGGCGTAATTGTGTTTGCCGTGGTGCTGGTCACGCTGGGGAAATACCTGCTGCCCGCTAAGCCTGAGGTGGTGCCGTGTCAGGTGGAGAAACCGTAAACGGATGAATGCCCTGAGTGTCGATCTGCGCGGTCTGACCGCCGCCGCAGATCCACTCTTCCAGCCGTTCGGTCAGATCCCGATCGTTCAGCTTCAGTCTGCCGCGTAGCGCACACTCCCACACCACCAGCACCCGCCATCCCTGTTCGACAAGCGTGGCGATATCCCGCCGATCGCGCTGGACGTTTTTGCCAATCTTCTCCAGCCAGAAATCGGTGCGCGTCGCCGGGACTTTAAACAGATAGCAGTCGTGACGGTGCCAGAAGCAGCCGTGGGTAAAGATAATGCACTCATAGGCATCAATGACGAAATCAGGACGCCCGGCAAGTGCGGCATCCTGCACCCGAAAGTCAAAGCCTGCCTCAGTCAGTAGCCCGGCGAGGCGTTTCTCAATCGCCGTATCACGCGTACCGATGGCACGCATGTTTTTACTGCGCGTCGCCTTATTGTGCACATCCGTCATTGACGGCCTCACTCTGGCGCAGGGCAACCGCCTGTTTAATGCGTGAGGACAGCAGTTTCGCCACCGCCGCAAAGGCGGGCACCACCACCGAGTTGCCAAACTGTCGGTAGGCCTGCGTATCAGAGACCGGAATGCGGAAGCTGTACCCCTGCGGCGTCTCAAACCCCATCAGCCGCGCGCACTCGCGTGGGGTTAAGCGACGAGGACGATGACGCTGGTTCTCAGGGTTATCAAAGTCTTTCTCGCCCAGCGCTTTGTCCCAGCCACGATCGATCAGGATCTCCGCACCGTCTTTGTAATAGCGCGCGGACAGGGTGCGGGTGACACAGTGCGGATCGTTCGGGTTGACCAGGCCAAAACCAAAACCGTTGCCTTTTGCCTGATGCTTTTTGGCATAGCGATAGAGGTACTTCCACAGCACCGGGGTGAGGATAAATTTCGCGTCGACGGCGGGCTCCAGAAGATCGGCGACGGACGGACGGCGCGCCGGATAGAGCGACGGGATATCCCGCAGGGTAAAATCACCTTTCAGGTTGAGATCGCGGCGGAACCCAACCAACACAATACGTTCCCGGTGCTGGGGCAGGAAGTATTTCCCGTCAATGATTTTCGGATCATCGGCACCCATATCCTGGGAGTCCGCCACGTCGTAGCCCAGCTCATCCAGCGTCTGCATAATAATGCGGAAGGTTTTGCCGCCGTCATGACTCTTTAAATTCTTGACGTTTTCCAGCACAAAAATGGCCGGACGGCGGGCATCGATAATACGGGCGACATCAAAAAACAGGGTTCCCTGAGTATCGCAGGCAAAACCGTGGGCTCGTCCGAGGGCATTTTTCTTCGATACCCCGGCAAGCGAGAATGGCTGACACGGGAAGCCCGCCAGCAGTACGTCATGCGCCGGGATGTTCTGGCGAATATGCTCTGCCGCCTCTTCATCGCTCACGCCGCTTTTATGGCTCAGCGTGACATCGCGGATATCCGCGTTGAACTGATGCGCATCCGGGTCACAATACCAGTTAGCTTTATAGGTGCGGACCGCGTGTTTGTTCCACTCACTGGTGAAGACGCACTGTCCGCCGATGGCTTCAAATCCGTGTCGAATGCCCCCGATACCGGCAAACAGATCGATAAAGCGGAAGGCATAATGGGGATGCGCGGCGGAAGGACGCGGAAGCAACGTTTGCAGATAACGGAACTCGCCGTCGCTCAGGCGATGTCCTGCCCGCTCGCTGGTGATAAGTCTCTTAATGATTGCCGGACTCCAGTGGCCCTCACCGTGCGCCACCAGCTGGTTTGCCAGGGTTTTAGCATCGTAGATATCCAGCAACTGGCGCAGCAGCGCCTGCACCGAAGCCGTTGATTTCACAGCCTGCTCTGGCGCGGGCTCACTCACAGATCGATTTTCCTGCATTCTTTTAACCGGACAATAAAGACTGGAAACAGATTACCACAGTTCATTCGTGCAAACTGCGACGAAAGCGGCTCAGTACCTGGCTATCCAGCCCCAGGCAGTCACCCTGTAGTTCGGCACTCAGTTTTGCCATAAACTGGATGAGAAAATCGGCGTTGTGGCGTGCCAGCTCGCGCCCCATTTCTGTTTGCATTGTATCAGGCAAGCGCAGCAGCTTGGTCTGAAAATGGTCGAGGGCAAACGCCCGGTCATCAAGGGTTCGCGCGTCGGCAAAGGGATCAACTGCGTCAAAAAGCGGCACGCCCAGCGCCCCCGAAACGGCAAACACCCGCGCCAGGCCAATCGCCCCTAACGCTTCAAGCCGGTCAGCGTCCTGCACAATTTTGGCTTCCAGACTCTGCGGCGCAATACTGGCGCTGAAGCTGTGCGCCTCAATGGCATGCCCCACGGCGGCATAATGCGCGGGGGGAAAGTCCGGGAAATCACGATGCAGGATCTCACGCGTTTTACGCGCCGCCAGCTGGGATGACTGGCCGCGTTCAGGATGGTTTTTCGGCAGGCTGACAATATCGTGGAAATAGCATGCGGCCAGGATCACCAGTGGCTCCACCGCCTGGTTGGCCATGATTTTTTGTGCCGTCATCCAGACACGACGAAAGTGCGAAATATCATGCGCGGTGTCGTCGGTTGTGTGGTTTTCCCCGAGCCAGCGCTCAAAACGTTGCTGCCACTGCGTAAGTTCCATCATCACGTCCTGTTGTTAAAACGGTTACAATAGCAACTTTCGCGGACGCTATCACGAGTTGTCCTGACGGGGACGGGTGTACCACGCAATCCCGCCCAGGATCAGGCCGACCGTGCCCAGCACCAGAAACCCCAGCAATGCCCCAAGCCATTTGCCGCTGGTCGATCCCAAATCCCCTTCCACTGCCGCATTCGGCAGCGACGGTATTTTACTGATCACCCAGATATACCGGGCCATCGCCCAGACAAAGTAACCGCAAAAAGCGTAAAACACCCACAGGGCCAGTTTGCCTCCCAGGCTGCGTTCGATTTTTCGTTCCATCTTTCACTCCACGGTCACTGCCGTACCGTTTGCACATGCTTACTCTAGTTTTGTGACAATTATCACATTTTGGCATTAAACCCTGTCCTGTGTGAAGGTTTCTGACGCTCAGTTTGCCTTAAGTTGATCCTGGGCAAGGTTACAGAAGAGGACGACTGGTGAGTGTTTAATTCGGAGAAATATAATTAAGGCTAATAATAGAATTTATAAAATAACCACGAAAAATACTTAACAATAATTAACCAATATATATTTCAAATTATAATTCACGAGAAAAATAAAGCGACACTTAGAAATATTTAGTAATATTTTTACCCATTTAATTACATTTATTATTGAACTTAAACCCCCTCTCCTGGAATAGTATCGACGCTGTAGTTGCGGAGCGTGATTACATATATTCATATAAATTATCTCTAAAGGGAATATATAATGAAAAGAAAAGTATTGGCCATTCTTGTACCCGCGTTATTAATGGCTGGCGCAGCAAATGCCGCTGAGATGTACAATAAAGACGGTAATAAAGTTGACCTGTACGGTAAAGTCGATGCACGTCATACCTTCTCTGACAACCCTGGCGACGATGGCGATGAAACCTATGTGCAGGTTGGCTTCAAAGGTGAAACTCAGATCACCAACGATCTGATCGGTTACGGCCAGTGGGAATATAAAACCTACGCAAATAATACTGAGTCCGCCGGTGATAAATCCTTTAACCGTCTGGCCTATGCGGGTCTGAAATATGGCGAATACGGTTCATTTGATTATGGCCGTAATTATGGTGTCGTCTATGACGTAGAAGCCTGGACCGATATGCTGCCGGTATTTGGTGGCGATTCTTACACCTGGACTGATAACTTTATGAATGGCCGTGCTAACGGTCTGGCGACCTACCGTAATACGGATTTCTTTGGTCTGGTTGAAGGTCTGAATTTTGCGCTGCAATATCAGGGCGCGAATGAAGGTCAGGACGCGACAGAAGATCAGGAAGGAACCAAAAATGGTCATGACGACGTGCGTTTCCAGAATGGCGACGGCTTCGGTATGTCTACCACCTATGATTTCGATTTCGGCCTGAGCCTGGGTGCGGCATATTCTTCCTCTGATCGTAGCAACAAACAAGAAGGTTACGGTGAGAAATACAGCGCTCGTTACGCGGGCGGTAAAACAGCAGAAGCATGGACTCTGGGTGCGAAATATGATGCTAACAACATCTATCTGGCGATGATGTATGCTGAAACTCGCAATATGACGCCATATGGTGATTATGGTATCGCGGATCAAACTCAGAACTTCGAAGCAGTAGCACAATATCAGTTCGACTTCGGTCTGCGTCCATCCCTGGCATGGGTTTACTCTAAGGGTAAAGACATGACTTACCCAGGTAACCGCAGTAATCCTCAGGGCCAGCACGGTGATGTTGATCTCGTGAATTATATCGATGTTGGCATGACCTACACTTTCAATAAAAACTTCTCCACCTATGTTGATTACAAAATCAACCTGCTGGATAACGATGATCGCTTCTACGAAGCCAATGGCATCTCCACCGATGACATCGTTGGCGTAGGCATGACCTACCAGTTCTAATCCCCCAAAACACCAAAGGCCGCAATCGCGGCCTTTTTTTATTCCTGCGCTCTCTCTTACGGCGCTTCCTGCAACGCCACCCGAATGAACCCGTTGTTCTGCGCAAGCAACTCATGCGCTTTCCATGCATCCAGCCCGGTCAGCACCATCAGCACCGCCGTTTTGCAGTTATGGTTACAGCTCTCCAGCGCGGCTTTTGCTACCGCTCGGGTGCATCCCCCCGCTTCCATCACTATCGCGATTTGCCGTTCAGCCCACTGGGTGCTGCTCGCCTCCAGATCCACGCGCAGGTTGCTGTAAACCCGCCCGGTGCGGACGGCCAGCCCGGTGGTCACCATAGAGAGGATCATTTTCTGCGCGATGGCCGCTTTGGTGTTCAGATACCCGGCAACCACATCCGGGCCCAGTTCTGGCGCAATCACCATACTTGCCAGCTGCGCCGCTTCGCTTTGCGCATTATCGGTAATCACCGCCACCGGTGAACCGAGCGACCACGCATGCCGCATGGCCTCCCAGACCCACGGCGTTTTTCCGCTTACGGTGACCGCCAGCATCATATCGTGCTCACCAAAGTTAATCGCCTGCAGGTCGGCAACGCCGCGCTCGTAGCTTGTCGCATCGTCGTCCGCCGTGATGGCAATCACCGGGGTTTTACCTGGGGCATACTCATCCGCCGCCTGTTTCGCCACACAGCCGGACGGCCCCGCGCCAACCATAACCAGACGCCCCCCGTGGCTCAGGGTCGCAGCGGCGTTATCCACCACACGGGCAATAATGGGTAAAAAAGGGGTGATTGCAGCGGAGATAAGTGCATCATCCTGGTGAATGACTTTCAGCATGTCCAGCGTGGACAATCTATCGATATTCATCGTGCTGGCGTGCCGTCTTTCCTTGACCGAACCGGTAAGCATAATGCTCATAAACAGCCTCCTTATTATGAGTACCCACACACTATAAAGTGTTTTATATGGATGACATGCGAGGAGGGTCACGAAAAGCAGAGCAAATGCATGCTTTTACACAGCTTTAAGAAAAGCGCGTCATCGGCGATAATTACCCCTTTCTTCTTCATCGCGGAGTGTTGATGAGCGATTTGCAGCCCTTTCCCCAGACGCGCAAGCGCCCCATGAAACTGAACACGCTGGTCACGTTGATGGTGTGCGCGATCATCGCCTCTGTGCTGCTGCTGGTCTTTGCGCTCTATTCAGTGCAGATCACCCGGGCGACCCGCGATGACGTCAAAGATACGGCGCTGGGTATTGCCCGAACACTGGCGAACAGCCCGGAGATCCAGCGTGGCCTGATGCAACCGCCGCAGGCCGATATCATCCAGCCCATCGCCCAGGGCGTTACAAAACGCAACGACCTGCTGCTGACCGTGGTCACCGACATGCGCGGTATTCGCTATTCGCACCCGAACGAAGCGCTGATTGGCCTGCATTTTATCGGCGACGATCTGAACCCGGCGCTGGAAGGGAAAGAGAACGTCTCCGTTAACCGGGGCGCGCTCGCGGAAGCCCTTCGCGTATTTACGCCCGTTTATGACAGCCAGCACGAGCAGATCGGCGTGGTGGTGGTCGGCATCTCGCTAAAAAAAGTGGAAGACCAGATCGCCCGCGGGCGGCTCAACGCCGTCTGGACCATTTTGTTCAGTATCTTTATGAGCTCCATGGCGATCTGGGGACTGGTTCGCGTTCTGAAACGCATCCTGTTCGGGCTGGAGCCGTATGAAATCTCCGCGCTGTTTGAACAACGTCAGGCGATGCTGCAGTCGCTGCGCGAAGGAGTGTTAGCGGTCGATATTCATGGCCGCGTGACGATGATAAACCACACCGCCAGAGAGATATTGCTCCTGCCCTCCGGCAAGCAGACCGAAAACGCCAGCGCGCCCCTGCTGGCCAGCCTGCGTGAGGTGTCAAAAACGGGCATCGCGCGTCAGGATCAGGAGATCAGCTGCAACGGACGGCTGCTGCTGTGCAACATGGTGCCGGTGAAAAGCCAGGAGCGGGTGATAGGCGCCATCACCACCTTCCGCGACAAAACCGAAATCAGCCAGCTGATGCAGCGCATCGACGGCATGGTGAATTACGTCGATGCCCTGCGCGCCCACACGCACGAGTTTATGAACAAACTGCACGTGATCCTGGGCCTGCTGCATATCAAGCGCTACGACAAACTGGAAGAGTACATCCTGCAGACCGCGCACAATTATCAGACGGACATTGGCACCATCCAGAGCAAGGTGAAATCCCCGGTGATTGCCGGGTTCCTGCTGGGTAAAATCAACCGGGCGAAAGAAGCGGGGATCACCCTCACCCTGGCGGATGAGTGCCAGATACCGGATACCGCCAACGAAGAGCAGGTCGCGGTGCTGGTTACCGTGCTCGGTAACTTGATTGAAAACGCGCTGGACGCGATGGAGGGCCAGCCGGAAGGCGAAATCACCCTGCTGCTGCACTATCAGAATGGCTGGCTCAGCTGTGAAGTCAGCGATGACGGCCCGGGAATTGATCCCGCCCAGCTGGAGACTATTTTTACTAAAGGCTTCTCAACAAAAGGTGAAAACCGGGGCGTTGGGCTGTTCCTTGCCCGCCAGCAAATTCAGAACCTGGGCGGTGATATCACCGTCGAATCTGAACCTGGCGTATTTACCCAATTTTTTGTTCACATCCCCTGGGATAGCGAGAGGAATATCGCGTGATAAATGTATTAATTGTCGATGATGACGCCATGGTAGCCGACCTCAACCGTCTGTATGTTAACCGTGTTGAAGGCTTTAGCTGCTGCGGCGTCGCCTCCACGCTGAACCAGGCCGAGGCCATTATTAACAACCCTGCCCAGCCGGTTGATCTGGTGCTGCTGGATGTCTACATGCAGCAGGATAACGGGCTGGATCTGCTGCCAGTGATCCGCGCCTCCGGTCGCCCAATCGATGTCATTATGATCTCTTCGGCTGCGGACGCCGCGACAATCCAGACCTCTATCCATTACGGCGTGGTGGATTATCTGATTAAACCGTTCCAGTTCCCGCGCTTTGAAGAGGCGCTGAACGGCTGGAAGGCAAAGCACAGCCTGATGGGCTCGCACCAGTATTATGAGCAGGCGGACGTCGACAGGCTGATCCACGGCGGGGCGCCGGAGCTGGCAGACAGCAAAAAGCTGCCAAAAGGGTTAACGCCGCAAACGCTGCGCACTATCTGCCAGTGGATTGACGCTCACCCGGAGACCGAGTTTTCCACCGATGACCTGGCCAGTGCAGTGAATATCTCGCGCGTCTCCTGCCGCAAATATCTGATCTGGCTGGCGCAAATCAATATCCTGTTCACCAGCATTCACTACGGCGCTACCGGGCGCCCGGTATATCGTTACCGTCTCCAGCCCGAGCAGACAGGCCTGCTCAAACAGTACTGTCAGTAATGCGGTAACTATTATCCAGTAAAGTAAAGCGGAAGTGGTGCGCTGACGAGAGCACCACTTCTTTTGTTTTGGTCACAAAGATCGCTTCAATATCAGGACGCGCGCGCAGCACCGCGCAGCCCTTCTCCACGCCCATGCCGTACATCAGCGTGGTCCAGATATCCCCGTCGATGGAATCGTTTGAAATGATGGTCACGCTGTCCAGTTCGTTATCCAGCGGATACCCGGTACGCGGGTCCAGGATGTGGTGATAGCGCCTGCCGTTTTGTTCAAAGTAGCGTTCATAGGTTCCCGACGTCACCACGGAGCGGTTCTCTACCGTCATCGCGCCGATCAGCTCATCACCCGCAAACGGTTTTTTAAGCCCCACGCTCCAGCCCCCCTCCGGCGAGCCCAGCGTCTGGATATTGCCCCCGAGGTTGATCAGCCCAAGTTCAGCGCCCTCTTTGCGCAGATAATCCCGCACCCTGTCGGCGATATAGCCTTTGGCGATGGCGCCCAGGTCGATCTCCATCCCTTTTTGGGTCAAAAAGACGCTACTGCTGGCCACGTCCAGCACCACATCCTCAGGACGGGTAATCGCCAGCAACGCGGCGATGTCTTCGGCGGGCGGCACGCTGTCGCCGCGAAAGCCGATTTTCCACCGTTTCACCAGCGGGCCAATCGCCAGGTTAAACGCGCTGTCCTTGAGCAGGCTCGCCGCTTTTGCGCAGCGGATCAGCTCGAACACCGGACGGCTGACGCTGACGGGGCGCTGTCCCGCCGCATGGTTGATTTCCATAACTTCAGAGTGCGCGCGGTTAACGGTAAGCAGATCTTCGTACTGTTTGATCAGGCGAAACACGCGGGATGCGAGGGCTTCGTCATGGGAAAAGAGTTTGAGGAGAATGGGCGATCCCATCAGGACGGCGGAATAACTGTAAACGCGATGGTCATCAGGCATAGCATGAGTCCTCAGATGTAGCCCCGGCAAGCACCGCGCCGCCGGGGAAAATGCCGGATAACGCTGCGCGTATCCGGCATACAACACAGGGGTCTTACTGCTTTTTCGAACGCATAGCCGCCTGATGTCCTGCAAGCGTACCAAAAATAATGATATCTGCCACCGCGTTACCGCCGATACGGTTACCGCCGTGGATCCCGCCGACCACTTCACCGGCCGCAAACGCCCCTGGCAGCACGTTGTGGTTGCTGTCCAGCACGCAGGTTTCGGTGTTGATGGTCACGCCGCCCATGGTGTGGTGCACGCCCGGCGCAATCTGAATGGCGTAGAACGGCCCTTCGTTGATAGGCGCACGCAGCGCGGTGGTACGGCCAAAATCGTCATCGTGCTGTTTTTCAACGAAACCGTTGTAGCGTTCCAGGGTCGCCAGGAAAGCGTGGTAATCCATGCCCAGCGCTTCGGCCAGGGCTTTTGGCGAGCTGGCGCTGGTCACAAAGCCTTTGGCGATATACTCATCCGCGGCTTTGTTTTTGGCACGAACGTGCTCGTCAAAGACGATATACGCGTATTTCTCCGGCAGCGCGATGATTGACGCCGAGACTTTATCGCGGGTTTCCATCTCATTGAAGAAACGGTTCCCCTGCTGGTTGACCAGAATCGCCCCGCCCCCACGAATGGATTCAGAAATCAGGTACGAGGTTTTCTGCTCAACGGTTGGGTGGATCTGGATCTCACCCATATCAACCGTACCGGCACCGATGCGTTCCAGCAGCGCGATACCGCCGCCTGTTGCCCCTTTGTGGTTGGTGGTGACAAAACCTTCCAGGTCAGGGCGGTATTTCACCACCATCTGGCTGTTGGCACTGAAACCACCGGTGGCGACAATCACGCTTTTGGTGGTCACGGTGAGGGTTTCGTTCTCTTCTGTGGTCAGACGCACGCCGGTCACTTCGCCGTTTTCGAACAGAATGTCGCTGACGGACGTATCGAGCATCACCTCAATGTTGCGTTTGTTGACGTTACGCACCAGGCCGCTGATCAGATAGCCGCCTACCGCGGAACCGTCTTTTGGACGGTGCGTACGGTCAATGCTCATCCCGCCGGTGGTGGTGATGTCATTCAGCATAATGCCGCGGGTTGCCAGCCATTCAATCGCCTGCGGCGCATTCTCCACGAAGCGGCGCAGCAGTTCCGGGTTGTTCTTGTTACCGCCCCCTTTCAGGCTCTCCTGGTAGAACAGCTCTTTGCTGTCCTGGATCCCTTTCACCCGCTGGAAGCGCGTCTCGGCGGCATTCATCCCGGCAGAGGCTTTAATGGTGTTACCGCCGATGGTTGGCATCTTCTCAACGATCAGCACGCTCGCGCCTTCATCGTGGGCCTGAATGGCTGCGGCCAGACCGGCACCGCCGCTACCAACGACCACCACATCCACGCTGCGGGTCGCGTTCGGGTCAGCGCCCTCTTCTGCGGCCAGCGCTTTGCTGGATTTGAGCATCGCTTTAGAGACGGCTTTTTTCACCGCTTCACTCTGGCTGGTCGCGCCCGTGATGGCATCCACGTGCGGGGTGTTGGCATCCAGAATACGGGTACGGATCTCTTCAAAGCTGGTGACAAACTCAACGTCTTCGCTCGGGCCAGACGCCAGCGCAATATCGGCGATGCGATCGGTTTCCAGGCTAACGTTGATTACCAGTTCGTTAACATCGTCCTGCACCTTCTCAGTGAACATGCCTGGCTTGAATTTTGATTCGCCCATGCTCATATCGCGGATCATCGCTTCCACCAGCGAGAAGCGCCACAGTGGTTCAGGAATGCTCAGCTCTTCGCGTTTGGTGCTGTCCATAAACAGCTCCAGGCTTTCACCGGCCGCGATCCGGTCAGTCCAGTCCGGGTAAGCGATGGTGGCGCGGCCCACGGCAATCAGGTCGTAACCGCTATCCAGCGCCTCGTTAACGTCAGCGGCATTTACCACGCCGCCGACACCCATCACCGGAACCTGAGCCAGGGTTTCAGAGCGCATGGCGCAATATTTTTTGATGAGCGGGGTTGGGTCCTGGGTGTCGACAATGGAAGGACGCAGGGTCGCCCCCACGGAGAAGTGCAGATAATCCACACCGCGTGCCGCCAGTTTTTCCAGCAGGTACATGGTGTCTTCAAAGCGGATGCCCGGGACTTCCAGCTCTTCAGGGGAGAAACGGTAGCCAATAATGAACGCGTCGTCCGCGTACTGACGCACCATTTTGTGCGTGATATCCAGCACCGCCAGCGGGAATTTAGCCCGGTTATCGCGGCTGCCGCCCCACTCGTCGTCGCGCTGGTTTGAGTTCGGGGAGTAGAACTGCTGAATCAGGTAAGTGTTGGCCCCGTGAATTTCAACCCCGTCGAAACCGGCCTGGATGGCACGGCGAACGGCTTCACCAAACTTGCCGATCATGCCTTCCACTTCTTCGCCGGTCAGGGCAACCGGCGTAGCAGCCCCGTCGCGCGGCGCGGCAACGGCGCTTGGGCCAACCGGCGTGCGGCCACCGATCAGTTTCGGATCGACCATACGGCCGCCGTGGTAGATCTGCAGCAGGGCTTTCGAGCCTTTGGATTTAATGGCGTCCGCGATTTTCGCCAGTCCGGCGATTTTCTCGTCGTTGTCGATACCAATCGCGCCGGGGAACGCAAGGCCGAGATCATCGATAAAGCAGCATTCAACAATAATGGTACCAATGCTGCCGGAACGGGCCCGATAGTACTCCACCAGCTCGCTGGTGACCGTGCCGTCGTAATAGCCGGTACAGGTGGTCATGGGTGCCATTAACAAACGGTTTTTCAGTTCGGTGCCATTCGGTAATGTGAAGGGGCTCAGAATACGTTCGTTAGTGCTCATAATTGAAACTCCAAACTTTAAAAATTAAGAATTCGTTATCGGATTGATTTTTTATTTCGTCGTTGTTTGCCGATGTCATGATATTAATATAATGATTTTTTTAGTTTCTAAAGTTATTACGTTAGTTAAAAAACTATTTAATCCCTGCGATAACACAAATAACACATTGGTGTTAGCGATTGTAATTTAGCCATTCACAATAATTTAAAATTCGTTAAATGACGAATGGTAAAACCATTTCTCCAAAAACCAATCAAAACCATGAAAATCAATAAGATAAAAATTATCAAAATTCGGTATTGTTACAGAAATGATAAATTGAACTCATAATATACGTAATACCCACATACGCCAGAGTGGTTATTAATAAAAGCATAAAAATAACACTGCAATTCTCTTTTTTTGATCGCGATCAATAGTTATGGCATCCAAAAGCGCAATATAAAAACATCATCAATTTTTAATTTAGCGCAAACCAAAATGCGTTAAATCGCTATTACTGAAAATACAAATCAGCACCTTTAATAACTAAAAAAAGCAAAGAAACTTAAGAAAGCAATTTTGTTTTTCAGTGCGACCGAATTTTTGACAACTTAAGACGTGAAACTATGAATACAAAAACTGCTGTAACGCCCCCTGTGGCGAACCAGGCATCAAATGGGAAAGCAAAACGACTGCTGATGATGGCATTGCCCGTCATCGTCGCCGTCCTGCTGCTGTTTGTTCCGGTACCAGAAGGACTGCCGCCTTATGCGTGGCACTACTTCGCGATCTTTGTCGGCGTTATCGTCGGCTTAATCTTCGAACCGCTGCCGGGTGCGGTGATCGGTCTCACCGGCGTGGTGGCGATTGCGCTGTGCAGCCAGTGGGTGCTGTTCAGCCCTGAACAGCTGGCCGACCCGAAATTCAAGCTGGCGGGTGCCTCCTTTAAGTGGGCCGTGAGCGGGTTTGGTAACTCGACTGTGTGGCTGATCTTCGGTGCCTTCATGTTCGCCGCTGGCTATGATAAAACCCGCTTCGGCCGCCGTCTGGCGCTGATTCTGGTGAAATATCTCGGCCGTCGCAGCCTGACGCTCGGTTACGCCATCACCTTCGCGGACCTGCTGCTGGCACCGTTTACGCCGTCCAACACCGCACGTAGCGGCGGGACCATCTACCCGATCATCGCTAACCTGCCGCCGCTGTATGGTTCAAAACCAAACGACCCCAGCGCGCGTAAAATTGGTTCGTACCTGATGTGGGTGGCGATCACCGCGGCCTGTATCACCAGTTCGATGTTCCTCTCCGCCCTTGCGCCGAACCTGCTGGCACTGGCGCTGGTGAAAAGCACGGTAGGGATTGATATCTCTTGGGGTACCTGGTTCCTCGCCTTCCTGCCGCTGGGCATCCTGCTGATTCTGACCATGCCGCTGCTGGCCTACTGGTTCTACCCGCCAGAAGTCAAAGTGAATAATGAAGTACCGCTGTGGGCAACCCGTGAGCTGGAAAAACTGGGCAAACTGTCCCGCAATGAAATTCTGCTGCTGGTGTTCGTGTGCTGTGCGCTGCTGATGTGGATCTTCGCCGCCGCGTGGATTGAACCGGCGATGGCAGCCCTGCTGATTGTGGGTCTGATGTTGTGGACAGGCGTGCTGGAGTGGAACGATATCACCGGCAATAAAGCCGCGTGGAACACCTTCGTCTGGTTCGCCACCCTGGTTGCGCTGGCGGATGGCCTCTCCTCTACCGGTTTTATCAGCTGGCTGGGTAAAGAAGGCGGCCTGTTAATGAGCGGTATCTCGCCGGGCGTTGCCACCATCGTGCTGCTGCTGGCGTTCTATCTGCTGCACTACCTGTTTGCCAGCACCACCGCGCACACCACCGCGCTGCTGCCGGCGATGCTGACCATCGCCTCCACCATTCCGGGCATGAATATGGAAGTGTTCGTCCTGCTGATGGTGACCTCGCTGGGTGTGATGGGGATCATCACCCCGTACGGTACCGGCCCAAGCCCGATTTACTACGGTAGTGGCTACCTGCCAACCAAAGACTACTGGCGCCTGGGCACTATCTTCGGTGCCATCTTCCTGGCGGCCCTGCTGCTGATTGGTTATCCGTGGATGTCCATGATGTTCTGATTCCTGACCGCCGGACTTCTCCTCCGGCGGTTTTATTTTTGTGGAGCAATACGCTATGTCAAACAAACCGTTTTACTACCAGAACCCCTTCCCGCTTTCCCATGACGACACCGAATACTATCTGCTGACCAAAGAGCACGTCTCCGTTGCTGAGTTCGACGGTCAGGAAGTCCTGAAAGTCGAGCCAGAGGCGCTGACGCTGCTGGCGCAGCAGGCGTTCCACGATGCTGCGTTTATGCTGCGTCCTTCCCATCAGAAACAGGTCGCCGCCATTCTTAACGATCCGGAAGCGAGCCAGAACGATAAGTACGTTGCCCTGCAGTTCCTGCGTAACTCTGAAATCGCCGCTAAAGGCGTGCTGCCAACCTGCCAGGATACCGGTACAGCGATCATCATGGGTAAAAAAGGCCAGCGCGTCTGGACCGGCGGTGGCGATGAAGCAGCGCTGAGTCAGGGGGTGTACAACACTTACATCGAAGACAACCTGCGCTACTCCCAGAACGCTGCACTGGATATGTATAAAGAGGTGAACACCGGCACCAACCTGCCTGCGCAGATCGACCTCTACAGCGTCGACGGCGACGAGTACAAATTCCTCTGCATGGCGAAAGGCGGCGGTTCAGCCAACAAAACCTACCTCTACCAGGAAACCAAAGCGCTGATCACCCCGGCGAAACTGAAGAACTATCTGGTGGAGAAAATGCGTACCCTGGGTACCGCGGCCTGTCCGCCTTACCATATTGCCTTCGTGATTGGCGGAACTTCCGCAGAAGCGACGTTGAAAACGGTGAAGCTGGCCTCCACCCGCTACTACGACGCCTTGCCCACCGAGGGGAACGAACACGGCCAGGCGTTCCGCGATGTTCAGCTCGAACAGGAACTGCTCCAGGAAGCACAGAACCTGGGCCTGGGTGCGCAATTTGGCGGTAAATACTTCGCTCACGATATCCGCGTGATCCGCCTGCCGCGTCACGGTGCCTCCTGCCCAATCGGCATGGGTGTCTCCTGTTCCGCCGACCGTAACATCAAGGCGAAAATCAACCGCGACGGGATCTGGATTGAAAAACTGGAACACAACCCAGGTCAGTACATTCCTGAATCGCTGCGCCAGCAGGGCGAAGGCGACGTGGTCAGCATCAACCTCAACAAGCCGATGAACGAGATCCTGGCGCAGCTCTCCGCGCACCCGGTCTCTACCCGTCTGTCGCTGAACGGTACCATCATTGTGGCGCGTGATATCGCCCACGCGAAGCTGAAAGAGCTGCTCGATAACGGCGAGGAGCTGCCGCAGTACGTTAAAGATCATCCGATTTACTACGCGGGCCCGGCAAAAACCCCGGAAGGCTATGCCTCCGGCTCCCTCGGCCCAACTACTGCGGGCCGCATGGACTCGTATGTGGATTTACTGCAGTCCCACGGTGCGAGCATGATCATGCTGGCCAAAGGCAACCGCAGCCAGCAGGTGACGGATGCCTGCCACAAACACGGCGGTTTCTACCTGGGCAGCATCGGTGGCCCGGCGGCGGTGCTGGCGCAAAACAGCATCAAGAGCCTGGAGTGCGTGGCGTACCCGGAACTGGGAATGGAAGCCATATGGAAAATCGAAGTGGAGAACTTCCCGGCGTTTATCCTGGTGGATGACAAAGGTAACGACTTCTTCCAGCAGATCCAGAACAAACAGTGCCAGGGGTGTTCACAGCGCTGAGTGTTTCCAGAGTGCCGGCAGCCGCGACAACGTTTGATTGATCCGCTCACGCTTGTCGCTGCCCGGCTTCCAGATAGTGACCATCGTCTGACTTATCCCCTGGCTGCCCACTTCGGTGGGCAGCCTTTTTACGTTTTTCCACTGCGTCGCATGAAGATGGGTCGGCAAAAAGCCCCAGCCACAGCCCTGCTCCAGCAGGCCGCGCAGCATCTCAATTTCATTAGTAAAAAGGGTATGCCCGGCAATTTGCAGACGACGGGCAACCGGTTCATCTGACGCGGCATGCATAACCACCTGCGGAACCAGAGAGAGATCGAGCAGCGAAACCGGCGTGGCAACCTTCGCAAAAAGCGCGTCTGCGGCGTAAAAATCCATGTCGATGGCACCCAAAGCCCGCCACTCCATCTCATTACCCACGCTGCGGTTGCGCGCCTGGCAGATACCTAAATCTGCCTCTCCGCTCGCCAGCAGGGCTTCCGCCTCGTCACGCGACGCGCTGGTCAGGCTCAGGCGTATTTTTTGTGCCGCCATCTCTGCAATTAGCGCCTGCAGAAAAGCCCGGGGAGTGAACGGATCGTAAACAAGGGCAATGTCCTGCGTCGCGCTTTCCGGTACCGCTGTGGCAAAGGCCTCAAAGGCTTTCACCTGGCGCATCAGCAGGTGCGCCTGTCGCTGGAGCTGTTCCCCTTCAGGCGTTAAGCGCACGCTGCGTCCCTCGCGCAGGAACAGGGCATACCCCAGCCCGTCCTCAAGAAAATCGATCAGATCGCGCAGGGTCGTACGGTCTTTACCGAGCTTAATGGCCGCCTTCATCAGGCTGCCGTGCTCTGCCACCGCGGTAAACGCCTCCAGCTGGGCAAATGAATAGACTATCGCCACCTCTCCCTCCCGTGCCATTTCCGGGGGGATTTTCCCCCATAACCCGTTTTTTATTATAGGTCGCGGCTTCTTAAACTGAAGCCCTTCCTGAACCAAACGAGATAAACATGAAAAACAAAACGTTAAACCGCACCCTGCTCGCCGCGCTGGTGGTCAGCAGTCTTTTATCCCCTGCCGTTATGGCTGCCTGTCACGGCACCGATCTCAACCCCTGCCCTGCGCCGTTTGACGCCTCCCTTCCCGACACGCACAGCATGCTGACCTGGAGTCAGGCGGATCGTGTGGTGGGTTTTCGTAACGACTACCGCAACTACGCGGGCGATGTTTTCCGCCACGGAAAGGCCACGCCGCTGCTGGCAGCAGAGAAACCGCTTACCGACGCCCGCTATCAGGTCAATGGCAAGACGTATAACCTGCAGGATTACCTGAAACGCCAGAACGTCAGCGGCATGCTGGTGCTGAAGGACGGCAAAATAGCCTGGAAGTATCTGGGTGAAGGCAATACCGATTCCACGCTCTGGACATCCCGTTCGGTGGGGAAATCCGTGGTCTCTGCGCTGGTCGGGGTCGCCCTTAAAGAGGGTAAAATTCACTCCCTCGACGACCTAATCACCCGTTACGAACCCGATTTAAAAGGCACGGCGTGGGACGGCGTGACGCTGAGACAGTTGATCACTCACACCTCTGGCGTGGCGTGGAACGAAGACTACACCAACCCACAGTCTGATTTCGCGCAGCTTACCGAATGCGAAGCGAAGCCGGGCACCTACGACTGTGTGCGTAAGCTGGTGAAGGGGTTACACCGGGAACACCCGGCCGGAGAGAACTGGTCCTATTCATCGGGCGGGGCGTGGCTACTGGGTGACGTGCTGGAGCGCGCCACCGGCATGACGCTGGCGGCGTACCTGGAGAAAAGCATCTGGCAACCGTACGGGATGGCGAGCGATGGCGTATGGCATGCCTACCGTAAAGGCCAGCACGATGTCGGGGCGCACGGCTTTAACGCCACGCTGGAAGACTGGGGCCGCTTCGGCGAGTTTATCCTGCATAACGGTACGCTCCCTTCGGGCAAACAGATCCTGCCTGACGGCTGGGTGAAGGCGTCGTCAGAGTGGACGCAGGCGAAAGGATCCGTGTCTGACGCGCATCCGAAAGGGTTGTACGGCTATCAGTGGTGGAATAACGAGGTGCCCGCCACGGCAACAGACGTTAAGCCCGCGCCAGAGGATTCCCTGACAGATTCACTCTGGGCGCTGGGGATTTTTGGCCAGATGATTATGGTGAATCAAAAGGAAAACCTGGTGATTGTCCAGTGGTCCACCTGGCCGCAGGCGGAGCCGTCATTCAGCGCCCAGCCGCTGGAAGCGTCACTGATGTTTAGCGCAATTGCACAGGCGCTGCGCTGAATACAGTACTCTGCCAGTTTCGCCCGGCGGCGCTACGCTTGCACAGGCCTACAAAATTCGTAGGTCGGGTAAGCGAAGCGCCACCCGACAAGAGCAGCAGCTATTCTTCCCTTCTGCGCGATATCACAAAATAGCGATATCAGCCACTTAGCAAATTATGGTGAATGAAAAATCAATGAATTGTTAAGTTATTGTTGGATAGGTAAATCCTGGTCAACGTCCAGTCATTGATGCGCAGCACGCATCAGTTCATGCGTGATTTGCGCTTATTAATTTCCGTTTAATGCGCCAGTTTTCAAAAACAGACGGACAACACGTCAATAATAAACTGGAGACGACCATGATTTCCTCAACCCCACCTGCAACCGTTCGCGCACGAGCGGGCGCGATACTTCGCGTCACCTCGGGCAATTTCCTTGAGCAATTCGACTTCTTCCTGTTCGGGTTCTATGCCACCTACATCGCGCATACCTTCTTCCCGGCGAGCAGTGAATTTGCGTCGCTGATGATGACCTTCGCCGTCTTTGGCGCAGGCTTCTTAATGCGCCCCATCGGCGCGATTGTCCTCGGGGCTTACATCGACAAGGCCGGACGTCGTAAAGGGTTGATCACCACCCTGTCGATTATGGCGGCCGGCACCTTCCTGATTGTGCTGATCCCCTCTTATGAGAGCATCGGCCTGTGGGCACCGCTGCTGGTGCTGGTGGGACGCTTGCTGCAGGGCTTTTCCGCCGGGGCGGAGCTTGGCGGCGTGTCGGTCTATCTGGCTGAAATTGCCACGCCGGGCCGCAAAGGCTTCTTTACCAGCTGGCAATCCGGCAGTCAGCAGGTGGCGATTATGGTGGCCGCCGCAATGGGCTTTGCGCTAAACGCAATGCTGGAAGAGAGCGCCATCCGTGAATGGGGCTGGCGGATCCCATTCCTGTTCGGCTGTCTGATTGTGCCGTTTATCTTCTTCCTGCGCCGCAAGCTGGAAGAGACCGAGGAGTTCCGCACCCGCCGTCACACGCTGGCGATGCGTCAGGTCTTTACCACCCTGCTGGCGAACTGGCCGGTTGTGGTCGCGGGCATGCTGATGGTCGCCATGACCACCACCGCGTTCTACCTGATCACCGTCTATGCGCCTACCTTCGGCAAAAAAGTGTTAATGCTCAGCGCCTCCGACAGCCTGCTGGTGACGCTGCTGGTGGCCATCTCCAACTTTATCTGGCTGCCGGTGGGCGGTGCCCTGTCGGACCGCTTCGGCCGTAAACCGGTGCTGGTTGCCATGACGCTGCTGGCGCTGGCAACCAGCTATCCGGCCCTGACGCTGCTGGCGCAGGCACCGAGCTTCTCCATGATGCTGAGCGTATTGCTGTGGCTCTCCTTCCTCTATGGCCTCTATAACGGCGCGATGATCCCGGCGCTGACGGAGATCATGCCGGTTGAAGTGCGTGTTGCCGGTTTCTCACTGGCGTATAGCCTTGCTACCGCGATCTTCGGCGGGTTTACACCGGTCATTTCAACGGCCCTGATTGAGTACACCGGCGATAAAGCCTCCCCGGGCTACTGGATGAGCTTCGCGGCGATCTGCGCGTTGCTGGCAACGCTTTATCTCTACCGTCGCAGCGCGATGAGTCTGCAAGTACAGAGAGGATAATATGCGCACATTTGTACGTTCAGGCCTGACCGGGCTGGTAATACTGGCGACCAGCGCAGGTGCGCTGGCCCAGGAGGTGACGGTCATGATTTCAGGCGGTTTTAAGGCCGCGCTGGAAAAACTCGCCCCCCAGTATGAAGCCCGGACGGGCGACCATATCGTGCTGATCCCGGGGCCGTCGATGGGACAGACGCCGCAGGCGATCCCCAACCGACTGGCGCGCGGTGAAAAAGCAGACGTGGTGATTATGGTGGGTGATGCACTGGCGCACCTGGCGAATGACCGGATGGTCAAAGAAGGCTCGCGCGTTGAACTGGCGGATTCGCCCATCGGCGTGGTGGTGAAAGCCGGCTCGCCGGTACCGGATATCGCGACCGATAGCGCGCTCAAACAGACTCTGCTTAAGGCCACCACCATCGCCTATTCCGACAGCGCCAGCGGCCGGTATGTGCAAACAGAGCTCTTCAAAAAGCTGGGGATTGAAGCACAGGTAGAGGGCAAAGCGCATAAGGTGGAGCGCATCCCGGTCGCCTCTGAGGTGGCAAAAGGGAAATACGCCGTGGGTTTCCAGCAGGTCAGCGAGCTGTTACCCGTGCCCGGCGTAACCTTTGTCGGCAAACTGCCGGATAACCTGCAGTACATCACCCGTTTTGCCGGCGCGGTCACCGCTCACGCGGAGCATCCTTCCGAAGGTAAAGCGCTGCTGGATTACCTCGCATCAGCAAACGCGCAGGAGACCATCACCGCCACCGGGATGATCCCCGTCACTCCGCCGCGCGATAACGCGCAGTAATGAGTGTTTCCAGCTCAGCGGCAATCCACGACTGAATACGCCCGCTGCGCCGGATCAGCCCGACAGTGCGTTTGACCTCGGGGTCGGTCAGCGGAATATGCGTCAGGAAGGAGTGCTCAGAGTGCGGCATTGACATGGCGGGGACGGCAGCAATGCCAATCCCCGCCTCTACCATTCCCAGCATCGTGGTGACGTGGCGCGTCTCGCAGATCCCCGGGCGCTCCGGCTTAATATGGCCGAGCATCTGATCGAGCAGATTCCGGTTCCCCGATGTAATGTCCAGGCTGATGTAATCCTGCTGATAAAACGCCTGCCAGGTCAGACTCTTGCGTCCCGCCAGCGGATGATCGCGACGACACGCGGCGACGTATACATCCTCCACCAGCGGAATAAAGGTGAGATCTGGCTGCAGGCTCCTCGCAAAACAGATACCAAAATCCGCCTGCCCGCTGGCCACCGCGTCAATGACATTGCCCGCGCTGCTGTCGATAAGCTTGATGCGCACGCGCGGATAGCGGCGATGAAACTGGCGGATCACCTCCGGCATAAAATGGCAGGCCGCCGAAGGCACGGTGGCGACGGTAATCAGCCCGGTGCGCTCCTCGCTCACCTTGTCGATATCTGCCAGCATCGACTCCACGTTTTCCAGAAGCTGCCCGCAGCGGTCGGCAAAGGTCTGCCCGAAGAGCGTCAGCGTCACGCGCCGGGTGGTTCTGTCGAACAGTTTCGCGCCGACGGCGGTCTCCAGCTTTTCAATACGGCGGCTTAAGGCGGACTGGGAAAGACAGATAGATTCCGCGGCAATACGGAAGTTACCGTACTCCACCAGCGCTCTGAAGGCATAAAGATCGTTGAGGTCGAAATTGACGGGCATAGATTCTGGCAATCCTTAGCGCTTTCTGGAAACTCGAACATTCATAATAGCGACTTATGAATCAGAGAGGTACTAGCACCGCTTCAGGACAATAAGCAAATATCCGTTGAGAAGGCGCAACTGATCGACGCGCTCGGGGAAATCAAACGTCGATAAACGCCCTGTATCACCCGTTGTGCCATGTTTTCCACTGGGGATCGTCTCAATGGGATTTTTGTCACTGAAAGGAAACGGGATAAGTGTTTGAATAATGGCAGAGGGCTGGCCTCTCCTGCCATTCCCACATCTCTACGTTTTATAGTTGCCTTCATGCCGGGTTCTTTGGCATGTTAACGGAACCTGACCTTTCAATTTTGTACACGTGACGAGTTTGCGAGCACAGCGATGATTAAGTGGCCCTGGAAATCAAATGACGCTGGTCAACATGTGGCGCTGCCGTGGGATGACGCGCTGGCGATCCCCGTGCTGGCCAACCTCCAGCCGGATGAACAGTCAAAGCTCATTCAACTGGCGGATCGCTTTTTGCAGCAAAAGCGGCTGGTTCCGCTGCAGGGGTTTGAGCTGGATGCACTTAAAAGCGCGCGTATCGCCCTGCTTTTCTGCCTGCCAGTGCTCGAACTGGGTATCGAGTGGCTGGATGGCTTCCACGAAGTGCTGATCTACCCCGCGCCGTTTATCGTTGATGACGAGTGGGAAGATGATATTGGTCTGGTGCATAACCAGCGCGTGGTGCAGTCCGGGCAAAGCTGGCAGCAAGGCCCCATTATCCTCAACTGGCTGGATATACAGGACTCGTTCGACGCGTCCGGGTTTAACCTGATTGTTCACGAAGTGGCGCATAAGCTTGATACCCGCAACGGCGATCGCGCCAGCGGTGTTCCGCTGATCCCGCTGCGTGAAGTCGCCGGTTGGGAGCACGACCTGCATGCGGCGATGGAAAATATCCAGGATGAGATTGACCTTGTCGGGGAAAGCGCGGCCAGCATTGATGCCTATGCGGCAACCGATCCGGCCGAGTGTTTTGCGGTGCTGTCAGAGTATTTCTTTAGCGCCCCGGAGCTTTTCGCCCCGCGTTTCCCGGCCCTGTGGCAACGTTTTTGTCATTTTTATCAGCAGGATCCCCTGCAGCGTCTGCGCCAGAGTGAGGGTTCCGGCAGCACCGCTTCCCGTCACGTCCACTAGGCCCCTGTTTCTGGGGTACGCTCAACCGACCGTACCCCTAAGCTCAAGGCTAAAAACAGCAGCGCCATCGCCCAGGCGGCCACGATTAAAAACGTTTCACCGAATGCGCGCGTCACCAGCGGCACCAGCAACGCGCTGAGGCCGTAGCCCAGGGTATGGCTGGTGGCGATCACCCCCGCCCCTTTGCCTGTCGTTAACCTGTCGTTCAGCAGCAGCTGATAGCCGGGCGTTGCCATCGCCGCTCCCAGCGAGGTAATGACGATCCCCACATAGAACAGCGCCACATCCGCGAGACACATCACCCCAAGCCCGACCACCATCAACACCGCTGCCAGGCAAAGTAACGTCATCGGGCGAAAGTGCTGCGGACGCACCACCAGAAATTGGGCAGCGAGCGTTGCCAGCGCGGCCAGGCTCAGCAGCAGCGCAACGTGATGGCTGATTTGCGCCGCATTGCCGTCCAGCAACGGACTGAGATGGGGTGACAGACCAAGCTGCATCAGGCTCACCAGTGCGGCAAGCAACAGCGCCAGCATAAGATAAGGCAGCATTGATGCCTGCAGCCGCGTCGCCTGTTGCGCCACTGGCGGTAAAGGCGGATCGGCCACTTCACGCAGCACCAGCAGCAGGGCGATAAACGGAGCCATAGCCATCAGCCACAGCGGTGCCACCGGGTTAACGCTGAGCATCAGCGCTGCCAGCGGCGGCCCCAGCAGACGCCCGCAGCTGAGGCCCGAGCTTATTGTCGCCAGCGCGGCCATTCTTTTCTCAAGACCCGCACGCTGAATGGCCCATGTCTGGGCCGCCGGCACCAGACCAGAGACCGTCAGGCCGTACAGGGTGCGCGAGAGGATAAGCCCTGCCAGCCCCCAGGCGGCATTGAGCATCCCGTTCGCCATTGCCCAGACCACCAGCGCCATGACGAAGAAACTTGCCAGATAACCGCTCAGCGAGGCCAGCATCACGCTTTTACAGCCGTGCCGCTCGCTCTGGCGTCCCCACCAGGGCGAAGCCGGTAAAAAGAGCATCGAACCGAACATCAACAGACCCGCCCAAACGGAGAGCGATAGCCCGGTCATCGTGACCAGCTGCGGCAGCATGACCAGCAAACCGTTTTGCCCGATCCCCAGTAAACCGGCACACAATGCCAGGGGCCAGTTCGCTTTCGGGGCGAGATTGTCGGTCAGAGTGTCGGAAAGTGAGCGCATAGAATTGTGAACATAGTGTCAATAAATGTGTGGAAATCATGAAGTTTATGAAAACAAATATTGCAAAAATAGTTGCGACTGTAAACAGAATGAATATCATAACGAGAATTATTATCAGTCATGGAATGAGGTACATCTATGCGTACTCTGCCCCGCTCTGCCGGTACAGACGTTGCGGCCCAGTGTTTTTTAAATGCCCTGTTGCGCGAAACGAAGGACTGGCGCTATCTCCCCGCTACCGCTGCGGATGAGCTATCGCAGATCCATATCCCGCTCTCGCAAACCCAGGCCATCCGGGTTTCAGTACACTATTTCTCCCCAACCCAGCATCATCAGTATCGCTTCCCGGCAATGCTCATCCAGACCGACAGCGACCGTAGTGACGCCGTCACTTTCCCTCAACTGATTGATTTAATTCTTGAAAAACCCGATGTAAAAGGCTCACTGGATGCCGATACGCTGACGCGTTTTAAGCAGCGCGCCCTTGAAAGCCATGCCCATACCTGGCAGGCGATCGACTTGCGTCACCGCTGGGCAAACCTGCGCGACACGCCGCTGACGTTCGCCGAGGCGGAACAGGCGCTGCTGGTCGGCCACGCATTCCATCCGGCCCCGAAGTCACACGAGCCGTTTAACGAAACCGAAGCCCGCCGCTATTTGCCCGATTTCGCCTCCCGCTTTCCGCTGCGCTGGTTTGCGGTTGAGAGTGAACTGATCGCTGGCGAGAGTCTGAACGTCTCCCTGCGTGAACGTCTGCTGCGCTTCGCGGCCCAGAGCGCCCCTGAACTGCTCGGTCATTTCACCGACACCCGCTGGCTGCTGCCGATGCACCCGTGGCAGGCGGAGTACCTGCTCGGTCAGGACTGGTGCCAGCGACTGGTGGCGAAGGGAGCCTTGCAGGATCTGGGCGAAGCGGGCGCGCAGTGGCTGCCCACCAGCTCCTCCCGCTCGCTGTACTGCGAAACCAACAGCGACATGATTAAGTTTTCCCTGAGCGTGCGCCTGACCAACTCCGTGCGCACGCTGTCGGTGAAAGAGGTTAAGCGCGGGATGCGTCTGGCACGTCTGGCGAAGACGGCGCGCTGGCAGGAGCTCCAGGCGCGCTACCCCACCATGCGCGTGATGCAGGAAGACGGCTGGGCGGGTCTGCGTGACGAAAGCGGCGTCATTCAGGAAGAGAGCCTGATGGCGCTGCGCGTGAACCTGCTGTTTGATACGCCGGATACGCAAACCAACGTGCTGGTGAGCCTGACGCAGGCCGCGCCGGACGGAGGTGACAGCCTGCTGGCGGCTGCGGTCCGCCGTCTGAGCCAGCGTCTGGATCTCCCCCTTGCCCAGGCCGCGCGTTGCTGGCTGGACGCCTATTGCGACCGCGTTCTCCTTCCGCTGTTCAGCGCCGAAGCCGATTACGGTCTGGTCCTGCTGGCACATCAGCAAAACATTCTTGTGGAGATGCAGCAGGACTTCCCGGTCGGGCTTATCTACCGTGACTGCCAGGGCAGCGCCTGGACCGAAGGGGCCGACGCGTGGCTGAAAGAGGCAGGTGAAAGCGAGGTGGAAAACCGCTTCGGCGAGAGCCAGCTGCTGCGCTACTTCCCCTATTACCTGCTGCTGAACTCCACACTCGCCGTCACCGCCGCCCTCGCTGCCGCAGGTTTCGACAGCGAAGAGAGCCTGATGTTACGAGTGCGTGACGCGCTGGCCAGCCTGCGCCAGACCGCGAAGCAGACCCGCTGCCTTGACTACGTGCTGGACAGCCCGACCTGGAACTGCAAAGGCAACTTTTTCTGCTACCTGCACGATCGCAACGAAAACACGATTGCCGATCCGGCAGTGATCTATTTCGACTTTAGCAACCCGTTTTACAAGGAGAAGGCGTGATGGCTAACGCGAATATCGTCCATTCCGGCTACGGCTTTCGTTGCACCGCAACGGACACGTCCCTGCCGCTGACATTAGGCCTCGACGGCAGCGCGGTGCTGGAGCGCCTGCGCGATATCCCGGACGGCTGGCTGGTCGAGGCGCTGGATCAGCTGTTTGTCGCCGCACCGGCACTGACCGGCATCACGTTGCCGTGGGCAGCCTGGCAGGATGAACCGCAGGCGCAGGCGTTATTCGCCCTTGCCAGTGGCGATTATCTGGCCCGTGAGACCTTCTGGCAGCTGCCGCTGTGGCTGCAGGGGGAGCGTCCGCAGGCCAGCGGTGGCATGCAGTTCGATGAGAGCCGTCAGCTTTACTTCCCGCTGCGCCCTCACCGTCCGCAAGGGGAAGTTTATCGCCGTTACGATGCACAAATTAAACGCACCCTGAGCTTCCGCGTGGCCGACGTGGTGCTGGACGGCGAGCGTTTTACCCAGTGGATGAACAACCCGCGCGTTAATGCGTTCTGGGAGATGGCCGGTCCTCAGGAAGAGCAGGAAAACTACCTGCGCCGTCAGCTCGACTCGACGTACTGCTACCCGGTTATCGGCTGCTTTGACGATCAGCCGTTCGGCTATTTTGAGCTCTACTGGGCCGCAGAAGACCGTATCGGACGCCACTATCGCTGGCAGCCGTTTGACCGTGGGCTGCATATGCTGGTTGGCGAAGAGAACTGGCGCGGCGCGCAGTATATCCGTAGCTGGCTGCGCGGTCTGAGCCACTATCTGTGGCTGGATGAACCGCGCACGACGCGCATTGTCGCTGAGCCGCGTTTCGACAACCAGCGCCTGTTCCGTCATCTGGCTTCCGCCGGTTTCGACACCGTTAAAGAGTTCGACTTCCCGCATAAACGTTCGCGCCTCATCATGAGCGAGCGTCACCGCTTCTTCAGCGAGGTGGGACTGTGAACGCACTCTGGCAAAAAGTGAACCGCGAGATGGTGGCGAAGATCCTCGCCGAGCTGGAATACGAACGTACCCTGAGCGCCGAACCGCTGGCTGCTAACCGCTGGCAAATCACCATGGGCAGCGAAACATGGCAGTTTCGCGCCACGCGCGGCATCTGGGGCTGGTTACATATCGATCCCGCCAGTCTGACCACCGCCAGCGGAGCCGCCGTGGAAGCGGAAAGCGCGTTTCTGCAGCTGGCGACGGTGCTGGAGATGAGCGACGCACAAACGGCAGAGCATCTGGAAGATCTTTACGCCACGCTGCGGGGCGACATGCAGCTGCTGCAGGCGCGAGAGACGCTCGATGCCGACGCGCTCATTAATCTCGACCCGGACGAACTCCAGTGTCTGATGAGCGGCCATCCCAAGTTCATTTTTAACAAAGGACGCCGCGGCTGGGGGCTGGAGGCGCTGCGCCAGTACGCGCCGGAATACCGTGGCCGTTTTCGCCTGCACTGGGTTGCCGTGCAGCGCGAGCATCTGGTCTGGAGCAGCGATGTCGATTGCGATATCAACTCCCTGCTGGCCAGCACCATGGACAGTGCCGAGCGCGCGCGCTTTGACGCCCGCTGGCAGGCGCTGAAGCTTGACGACAGCTGGCTGCCGGTGCCGTTGCACCCGTGGCAGTGGCAGCAAAAAATTGCCGTCCATTTCCTGTCCCAGCTCGCGCGCGGTGAGATGGTAGAGCTGGGGGAATTTGGCGATGAGTATCTGGCCCAACAGTCCCTGCGCACGCTGACCAACGCCAGCCGCCGCGCGCCGTATGACATCAAGCTGCCGCTGACCATCTACAACACCTCCTGCTATCGCGGCATTCCGGGCAAGTACATTGCCGCCGGGCCGCTGGCCTCGCGCTGGTTACAGCAGCAGTTCGCCAGCGACGCCACCCTCACCCGCTCTGGCGCGCAGGTGCTTGGCGAACCCGCCGCCGGATATCTGGCGCATACCGGTTACGCCGCATTACCGAAAGCGCCCTATCGCTATCAGGAGATGCTGGGTGTGATCTGGCGCGAAAACCCGTCCTGCTATTTGCAGGACGGCGAGCAGGCGGTACTGATGGCGGCGCTGATGGAGACCGACAACGCCGGACGCCCGCTGATTGACGCGTGGATTGCGCATTCGGGATTAACTGCCGAAGCCTGGCTGGAAAAACTGTTCGATGCCACGGTGATCCCGTTCTATCACCTGCTCTGCCGCTACGGCGTGGCGCTCATCGCCCACGGCCAGAACGTGACGCTGGTGATGAAAGACTACGTGCCACAGCGCATTCTGCTGAAGGATTTCCAGGGTGATATGCGGCTGGTTGATGAAGATTTCCCGCAGGCGGAAAGCCTGCCGCAACAGGTGAAAGCCGTCACGGCGCGCCTGAGCGCGGAGTACATCATCCATGACCTGCAAACCGGCAACTTCGTGACGGTGCTGCGTTTTATCTCGCGTCTCACGCAGCAAAGCGGCGTCAGCGAAACCCGCTTCTACCAGATCCTGGCGCAGGTTTTACGCCGTTATATGGCCGCACATCCGGATCTTGCCGGGCGCTTCGCGAAGTTCGACCTGTTTAAGCCGCAGATCATTCGCGTGATCCTCAACCCGGTCAAACTCACCTTCTCCGAACACGACGGTGGCAGCCGCATGCTGCCGAACTACGTCTGCAATCTCGATAACCCCCTTTTTCTGGTCTCCCAGGAGTCAGCGCAATGAAAACGTATGATTTCATCGGCATTGGTATTGGCCCGTTTAACCTCAGCATCGCTGCCCTTGCAGAGGGGCTCGACGGATTCAGTTCACTGTTTCTTGAACGTAAGCCGCATTTCTCCTGGCACCCGGGGATGATGGTGCCGGACTGCCACATGCAAACCAGCTTCCTGAAGGATCTGGTCAGCGCCGTGGAGCCGACCAACCGCCACAGCTTTCTGAACTACCTGGTACAGCGTAAAAAGTTCTACCGTTTTCTGACCACCGAGCAGCGCACCGTCTCCCGCGAGGAGTTTGCTGATTACCTGAGCTGGGCGGCGGAAAACCTCACCAACCTCGCCTTCAGCCAGCAGGTACAGCAGGTGAGTTTTGATGAGAAAAAGGGCCTGTTTGAGGTAGTAACCCAGCGCGATCGCTTCCTGGCGCGCCACGTCTGTGTGGGGATTGGCAAACAGATCAACCTCCCCGACTGCGTGACCGCACAGGATGACAGCTGCTTCCATGCCAGCGAGATGATGCTGCGCACGCCAGATTTGGCGGGCAAACGGGTGACCGTCGTTGGCGGCGGCCAGAGCGGTGCCGATCTGTTTTTGAATATCTTCCGCGGGGAGTGGGGTCAGCCGCTGAGCCTGAACTGGGTGTCGCGCCGCAACAACTACAACGCCCTGGATGAGGCCGCATTTGCCAACGAGTATTTCACGCCGGAGTACGTGGACAGCTTTTCCACACTTGGTGAAGAGGCCCGTCGGCAGATGCTGCACGAGCAGAAGATGACCTCTGACGGTATCACCACCGAGTCCCTGCTGGCGATTTACCGCGCCATGTACCACCGCTTTGAAGTGCTGCGTGAAAAACCCTGGGCGCACCTGATGCCGTCCCGCTCGGTAACCGCACTCACGCGGCTGCAAAACGGGCAACGCCTGACGCTACAGCATCACCTCGACGGTGGCCGTGAACAGCTGGAGAGCGACGTGGTGATCTTTGCCACGGGCTACCGCGCCGCGCCGCCTGCGTTTCTGGCGCCACTCTCTCATCGTCTGCACCTGGATGCCGACGAAGCTTTTCACATCAACAACGATTTCACCCTTGAATGGGACGGCCCGCAGAGCAACCGCCTGTTTGCCGTGAATGCCGGGATGCACCGTCTCGGTATTGCCGAACCCCAGCTCAGCCTGATGGCCTGGCGCGCCGCGCGAATTCTCAATCGCGCGCACGACGACGAGCCGTTTGAGCTGGCTACTACCCCCGGCGTGATCCACTGGCGTAGCACCACCAGCACGGATAACAGCCAGGTTTTTAAATCATTAGCACAGACCACCGAGTACTGACACACACAATCAGGATCAACATAACAATGAAACGTTCTCATCTTTGGGTTTTAAATCCGTGCTTGCTTGCCATGCTTTCGACCTCTGCGTGGGCAGAAGAACAAAAGGAAGAAAATATCGTTGTCTCCGCCAGCCGCGCACACCGCAGCGTGGCGGAGATGGCGCAGACCACCTGGGTTATTGAGCGTGCGGAAATTGAGCAGCAGGTTCAGGGCGGGAAAGAGATTAAAGACGTGCTGGCGCAGCTGATCCCGGGCATGGACGTCAGCAGCCAGGGGCGCACCAACTACGGCATGAACCTGCGCGGTCGTTCAATGATGGTGATGGTGGACGGCGTGCGTCTGAACTCCTCCCGCAGCGACAGCCGTCAGCTTGACTCTATAGATCCGTTCAACATCGACCGTATCGAAGTGATTTCCGGCGCTACTTCACTGTACGGCGGCGGCAGTACCGGCGGCCTGGTGAACATCGTCACCAAAAAAGGTCAGCCGGAGACGGAAGTCGAATTCCAGACCGGGGCAAAAAGCGGGTTTAACAGCCACAACGACCACGATGAGAACGTGTCGGCGGCGGTCAGCGGCGGCAATGATAATGCGTCTGGTCGCCTGTCCGTTTCTTATCAGCGTTACGGCGGCTGGTATGACGGCAACGGCGACGAGGTGATTATCGATAACACCCAGACCGGCTTACAGTATTCGGACCGTATTGATGTGATGGGCACTGGCACCATCAATATTGACGATCATCAGCAGTTGCAGTTAACCACCCAGTACTACAAGAGCGAATCCGATGGCAAGCATGGCCTGTACCTCGGGAAGAATTTCTCGGCGGTTACGGGTGATGCCACCGCGTATAACAAAAACAACCTGGATTCTGACCGTATTCCCGGTACCGAGCGCCATCTGATTAACCTGCAGTACTCTAATACCGATTTCTGGGGTCAGGACCTGGTCGCGCAGATCTACTATCGTGACGAGAGCCTGACCTACTACCCGTTCCCGACCCTGAGCAAAGGGACGGTGACCAGCATCGGTGCCTCCCAGCAGAAAACCGATTTTTACGGCGGTAAGCTGACGCTGAACAGCAAGCCGGTGGATGATTTGACGCTCACCTGGGGTGTGGACGCCGACCATGAAACCTTCGATGCCAACCAGCAGTTCTTCGACCTGAGTAAAGCGGCAGCGAGCGGCGGCATGAAGCTGGACAATGCGTACAACGTGGGGCGTTATCCGGGTTACAGCATTACCAACCTCGCCCCGTTCCTGCAGGCGAGCTACGACATTGACGCCATCACCCTGAGCGGCGGCGTGCGTTACCAGTACACTGAAAACAAGGTGGATGATTTTGTTGGCTACGCCCAGCAGCAGGCCATCGCCACCGGGAAAGCCACCTCAGCAGACGCGGTGCCGGGCGGGAAAACCGATTACAACAACTTCCTGTTTAACGCCGGTATCCTTGGCCGCCTGACCGAACAGCAGCAGCTGTGGTTTAACTTCTCTCAGGGCTTTGAAATTCCGGACCTGGCGAAGTACTACGGCTCCGGCACCTATCAGCTTGTCGACGGGCACTATCGCCTGCTGAATAGCGTGAACGTTAACGACTCGACGCTGGACGGCATTAAAGTTAACGCTTACGAGCTGGGCTGGCGCTACACCGGCGATAACCTGCGCACGCAGGTTGCGGCGTACTACTCGCTCTCGGATAAAACCATCACCATCAACAAAACCGATATGACCATCAACCTGGAAGACGATAAGCGTCGTATCTACGGGGTGGAAGGTCAGGTGGACTATTTCTTCACCGACAGCGACTGGAGCACCGGCGCGAACTTTAACGCCATTAAGTCTGAAACCCGTGAAAACGGTAAATGGGAGAAGCTGACGGTAGACAGTGCCAGCCCGTCGAAAGCCAGCGCCTGGGTCAACTGGGCGCCGGGCGACTGGACCCTGCGCGTGCAGAGTACCCAGACCTTTGACGTCTCTGATGCCGACGGTAAGAAGATCGATGGCTATAACACGGTAGATTTCCTGGGCAGCTACGCCCTGCCGGTGGGTAAAGTGAGCTTCAGCGTGGAAAACGTGCTGGACAAAGACTACACCACCGCCTGGGGACAGCGCGCACCGGGGCTGTATAGCCCAACGTATGGCGCACCGGGTCTGTATACCTATAAAGGCCGTGGCCGCACGTTTGGTCTGAACTACTCCGTGCTGTTCTAAACAGCTGCGCCGCCTGCCCGCGGGCGGCGCATCCTGCTGTGTAATTTCGCCGCAAATCTGCTATAAAATCAGCGATTTGCTGAAATTGTCGGCAAACGATCAAAAAGGGTGTTTTCACCCTTTGACAAGGCGAACCGAGGTCGCTACTATGCGCCTCGTTCACACGATTCCTCTGTAGTTCAGTCGGTAGAACGGCGGACTGTTAATCCGTATGTCACTGGTTCGAGTCCAGTCAGAGGAGCCAAATTTAAAAAGCCTGCTTTTGAAGCAGGCTTTTTGCTTTTGTGCGTTCGGAAAATTTGCCGGGTGGTGGCTTCGCCTTACCCGGCCTACGGGACTGTAGGCCCGGTAAGCGCTGTCTTATCTTTCGACTGGCGCAAAGACCCCTGACGCTCACGGCAGCCTGGCAATCACCTTAATCTCAAACTGGAATCCGTACAGCCACGTTACGCCGATCCCGGTCAACGTTGGGTAAGGCGCTTCCCCCCAATATTCTGGCAGGATACTCCAGATAGCGTCGAGGTTTGACTCGGGATCGACGACAAAAAGGGTAACGTCAACCACGTCATCGAACGTGCAGCCCGCAGCCGCGAGGACAGCATTAAGATTATTGAATGCCAGCCTGACCTGCGCTTTCAGATCGGGCTCAGGCGAACCATCCTCACGGCTACCAACCTGCCCCGAAACAAACAGGAAACCGTTAGATTTGATGGCCGGTGAATAGCGATTGCGCTCATAGAGCGCCTGGCGTCCTGAGGGAAAAACTGCTTCGCGTGCTGTCATATTTACACCTTTGCAATGGGGCGAAATCTGCCCAATGAACTTAAAGACACTTTACAGGTGCAGGATCGGGCGGATAAACAAGCGACTTTGTCCATCATTGTTTGTAATATCCAAACAATCGGTAAAAAGAGAGGATAAGGAATGGATCGTTTCGATGCGATGCGCGCCTTTGCTCGCGTGGTAGAGGCAGGTAGCTTCACAAAGGCTGCCCAAACGCTTCATATGAGCAAAACCACGGTGACGCAGCTTATTCAGCAGCTGGAAGCGCGCCTGCGCGTCAGATTGCTCCATCGCACCACCCGCAAGCTCAGCGTCACTCCCGATGGCGCGGTCTACTACGAACGCGTCATCCGCCTGCTGGCGGACATGGAAGATGCTGAAAACAGCCTCTCCAGTGCGGCAATTACGCCCAGGGGACGGCTACGGGTGGATGTGCCCAGTCCGCTGGCCCGCCTCATCCTGGTGCCGGCGCTACCGGCGTTCCACGCACGCTACCCTGACATTCAGTTCGACATGGGCGTGAGCGACCGGGTGGTGGACCTGATTGGCGACAACGTGGATTGCGTGCTGCGCGGCGGTGCAATCCATGACCAGTCCCTGATTGCTCGCCATGTCGGTGATTTGCAAATCGGCGTCTACGCCGCTCCCGGTTATGTGGAACGCCTTGGTACCCCTGCGCATCCGCGAGAGCTGGAAAATACCGACCATCGCATCGTGGGATTCTTGTCCTCACGCACCGGTAAGATTGATCCTCTGGCACTGCGCAGTGAGAGTGAACGTATTGAAATCACGGGCAGCTATGTACTCGCCGTGGATGATGGCAATGCTTACCTCGAAGCCGGGTTAGCCGGGTTAGGCGTGATTGCGCTGCCAGTCTATATGGCGGCAGCGCATCAGGCTCGTGGTGCCTTGATTCCGCTATTTGAACACTGGCGTCTTGCTCCAATGCCCCTGTACCTGGCGTTTCCGCCGAACCGCCATGTCAACGCCAGACTGCGCGTATTTATTGATTGGATCGTTGAATTGATGCAGCAGCATGTCCCCAACGTCAACCGAAAGGGAATTCTGATTTAGCTCGTTTATTCGCTAGTTACTGGCTAAGACCATCCCGGTCAGAGGAACTAAATTTGAAAAGCCTGCTTTTGAAGCAGGCTTTTTGCTTTTGCGCCCTACAGCACAAACTCATAATGCGAACCATCCGGTAACTCAACGTCAAGTGTAAGCTTTCCACCCGCAGCCTCAACGTAGCGCTTGAGTGAAGAGAGTTTAAGATCGCGCCCGGGCTTTTCCATGACCGCGACGGTAGGCTGTCGGATACCCAGCGCCTGCGCCATTTCAACCTGCGTTTTTTGCACCTTTTCACGTAGCTCTGCCAGATGGATGTTAAGCAAAATGTCGGCAGCCATTGCCTGAGCGCTGGCAACAACATCCGATTTTTCATCCGCTATAAGCTGCTCAAGGTTTCTGCCCATCGCGTAACGTCCTCTCTTTTAATGTATTCAACCAGTGAGTGAATTCCCGGTCGGCCACCAGAAGCATCTCATCGTAAAAGCGTCTTTCGTTGCCGACCTTATTGCCGGCACAGAGCACAATGCCGGTACGGTTTGGGTCAAACGCGAAAAATGCCCGCAACGGATCGCCCTTACTCTGAATGCGCAACTCTTTCATGTTGCTGTGACGAGAGCCTCTAAGCGTATCGGCATAGGGCCTCGACAAAGCAGGCCCCTTTTCTCGCAAAACAAGCAGTGCTGCCAGCACGCTGGCCCGATCAGTATCGTCAAGTGAACGAAACCAGCAATCGAACCTGTCCGTCGTGTTAATTGTCCACACACTCCCTCCATAAAATATAGATCACAAACTATATAGCCGTAAAGCTATAGCAGCGATTATCCTGAGAGAATGAGCATTATTCTTGTGTTGTTACGCGAAAGCTGAAGACGTGCAGGAGTATTTCGGTGAATCACCCGTCAGGTGCTCACCGCATTGCGAGCAGTATCGTAAAAAAGAGTTCAGGACTACGTTAACTGCCGCCAGGCCGCCACTTCCTCATCCAGCCATTCGACGAAATGGGGCACCTCTGGCTTTGCCTCTGTTAACGTCGATGTCACTAGCCAGTACGGTGGTCTGGACGTTTATTCAATCGATGATCCCACACGTTGTCAGCGCAGCGCTACCGGGCAAGCCAGCACCTAAATCTGATAATCAATCGCCACTTCTTCCGGCTCCATCACCTGGCGTTTGATTTCGTCAACGGACAGCCCGGCGTTGCAGAGTTCGATAAAGCGCCACACGTAGTTGCGCTGGAGCTGTCCGCGCCTGAGGCCGAGCCATACGGTATTGGCGTCAAACAGATGACGTGTATCCAGACGCACCAGGTTCCCGGTATCACCCTCGCCACCAGACTGTTCCGCGACCAGGCCGATTCCCAGCCCCAGCTCAACGTAGGTTTTGATCACATCGGAATCCTGTGCGCTCAGCACCACATCCGGCGTTAACCCTTTGCGGTTGAATGCTTCATCGATGCGCGAACGCCCGGTAATACCCTGGCGATACGTAATCAGCGGCCATTTCGCGATCGCTTCCAGCGTCAGCGGGGAAACCTGATTCAACGGATGATCGAGCGGGAGCAACAGGCTGTGGTACCAGCGGAACCAGGGGAAAGCCACCAGCAGCGGGTCGTTGCTCAGGCGTTCGCTGGCGATACCAATATCTGCCCCACCGTTTTGCAGCAGCATTTCAATTTCCTGCGGCGTGCCCTGAATAAGCTCCAGGCGAACGTCAGGGAAAATTTCACGAAACGCTTTTATCACCGGCGGCAGGCTGTAACGTGCCTGAGTATGGGTAGTGGCGATGGTGAGCACGCCGGAGGCGTCATTGGTAAAGAGATCCGCCAGGCGACGGACATTGCTGGCCTCGTTGAGGATCCGCTCAGCGATGGTCAGCAACGCTTTACCTGGCTCCGTCATGCCAAGCAGGCGCTTGCCGCGACGGATAAAAATCTCAATGCCAAGCTCCTCTTCCAGCTCGCGAATATGACGGCTGACACCCGACTGGGAGGTGTAAAGCATATTGGCGACTTCGGTCAGGTTATAGTCCCGCCTGGCCGCCTCACGGATAATTTTAAGTTGCTGGAAATTCACGATTCACTCCGGCGCATCTGACATAGCTCTATTGTTAGAGTCAGCTGAGCTGCAGAACAAATAATAAAAACCAGCATCTTATGCCTTTCTGGAATATTAACTCACGAGCTGCAGTTCACGATTCTCCAGCGATGGCTTACTCACCAGCGACATTAAAATTTCTTTCACCGCCTGCGCCTGTGGCGACAGCGAGCCGCGGGCGGACATGTTCAGCGACAGCGGTAAACTCATTGATGGCGTGGTGATGCGCGCCATCCAGCCATTTGCTGCGCTGCACAGCGAGCGCGCGGCGGATTCCGGCAGCACCGTGACGCCCATCCCACTGGCAATCGCCGCAGTCAGCGTGGAGATGGAGTCAATTTCACCGATGATTTTTGCCGTCAGGCGGCGCAGGGAAAACGCTTCGTCCACGCGTACGCGCACGGCGCTGTAATCACGCGGCAGGAAAAGATTCATCTCTGCAACCGCAGTGAGATCAACGCTCTGCCCCGGACAATCGCGGGTGCCCACGAGATACAGATCTTCTTTCAGCAGCGGCTGGCTGGTGATCCCCGCAACCGGGGAGCGATCGTAAAGCACCGCCATATCAAGCTGGCCATTGAGCAGCTTGTCATTCAGGACAGAGCCGCTGTTCTCGTGCAGATAGACCAGCACTTCCGGCAACTCAGCGCGCACCGCCTGCAGCAGTGGCATGGTGATGGAAGACGCTGCGGTCCCCGGTGCCAGCCCGATGGAAACGTGTCCGCTCAGCGTCTGGCCAACATTATTAACCGCCAGCTGCGCCTGTTCGCACTGACGAAGAATGGTGCGCGCGTGGGTATACAGGATCTTGCCTGCTTCCGTTGGAGTTACGCCGCGTTTGGTGCGGATCAACAGCTGCTGATCCATTTCGCCTTCCAGAGTAGCCACCTGCTGGCTCAGCGCAGGCTGCGCGATATGCAGCACTTCCGCCGCTTGAGTCAGGCTGCCGATATCGACGATTTTTACGAAGTATTTCAGTCGTCTTAAGTTCATTTTGCCCCCTGTTCGAAATGCTGTGCCGGTACTGGCTGTTGTTGTTGAACAGGTTTTGCAATATGAATGCCAGTTTTACCAGCAGGTCTGATTTGTTCGCTAAGCGCCTGAAAATAAGGAAACCTAATCATAGACGCCGGATTTATTACTGAAACAGCGGTTTATGATCTGCCCCATAAGAGGTATATCCGCACCACAACGGTGCATTACGTTGGCAAAATCGCCACTTTGCTGAAATTGTCAGCAAACAGACGCAAAGCGTGGTTTCACCCTTTGACAAGGCGTACGCAGGTCGTTACTATGCGCCCCGTTCACACGATTCCTCTGTAGTTCAGTCGGTAGAACGGCGGACTGTTAATCCGTATGTCACTGGTTCGAGTCCAGTCAGAGGAGCCAAATTTGAAAAGCCTGCTTTTAAAGCAGGCTTTTTGCTTTTGCGCGTTCTGGAAAACTGCCGGGTGGCGGCTTCGCCTTACCCGGCCTACGGGACTGTAGGCCCGGTAAGCGCAGCGCCACCGGGCAAAGCAAGCTTGACCGGCATCCCGGATCGACGTTCCAGCTCAGCGCCCGCCCCCTCGTTTATTAGCTGTGCCCGCAACGCGGGGGTAATCGGCAGCGGCACTTTATTGGTTGATTCAAATTCTGCGCGGTTACGCGACAGCGGTTCGTGCACTTCCACCCAGCGGCTGCCGTCTGGCTCCGTCGTCACTTTTACAGGCTGATCGATAAGCTGCACGCGCGTGCCTGGCGACACATTGTCGAAAAGGTATTTGATATCGTTATTACGCAGGCGAATGCAGCCCTGACTGACGCGCAGACCGATGCCGAAATTCGAGTTAGTACCGTGAATGGCATAAAGCCTGCCAATATAGATCGCGTACAACCCCATCGGGTTATCCGGCCCGGCGGGTACGAATGCGGGCAGCGTTTTCCCCTCTTTCGCATATTCACGCCGGGTGTTTGGCGTGGGCGACCAGGTTGGCCCTTCCTGCTTGCGCTCGACGGCTGTCACCCAGTTGCGTGGCGTTTCGCGCCCGGCCTGGCCAATACCGATGGGAAACACTTCAACGGTATTGCTGCCTGGCGGGTAATAGTAAAGGCGCATTTCCGCCACGTTGACCACGATGCCTTTGCGCACCGTATCGGGAAGAATGAGCTGCTGAGGTACCACCAGTCGGGTCCCGGATTGCGGTAAAAACGGGTCAACACCGGGGTTTGCCTCCAGCATGTTGCTCAGCCCCTGCCCGTATTGCGCGGCAAACGCTTCGAGCGGCAAGGTGTTCCCCTGTGGAACGGTAACAGTTATGGGTTCCCCCACCAGACGGCCACCATCAGAGGGTAATGGATAGGTTACGGCAAAGGCCCCCGAAACAACGGCGCAAAGCGTAAGAACGAACGAGGCGAATCGAATCATAATGTCCTGTGTTCAAGCCTGCCGTCAGGCAGGCTGTTTGAGTTAATGCGATTACGCCACCGTTTTACGCCACCTGCGCGTTAGCGGTTTTTCCACTTCGACAATCAGGAACATCGCAAAGCCAATCAGGAACGTGATGACCCAGTAGCGGAACGGCAGTGCTTCGGTACCGAACAGCGTCTGCATGAAAGGCGCGTAGATAATAAGCAACTGTAGCACCAGTAATACACCGCTCACCACCCAAATACCTTTATTTGCCAGTAAGCCTTTGCTCAGGGAAAAACCGTCCGCCACGCGGCAGTTAAGCATATAGAACCACTGCGCCGTCACCAGCATTTGCAGCAACACTGTACGGATAAACTCCGGTGAATAACCACGCGGCTGTAACCAGGCTTCCAGCACAAAGGCACTGATGGCAATCATCAGGCCAACGAAGACCACTCGCCAGATGGCAAAGCCGTCCATCACATGCAAATTTGGTTTACGCGGCGGACGGTTCATAATGTCCTTTTCACCTGCCTCAAACGCCAGCCCAAAGGAGAGCGTTGCCGATGTCGCCATGTTCATCCACAGGATCAGCACGGGCGTTAATGGGATCAGATTCCCTGCCAACAGAGCGATGATGATGAGCAATGCCTGGGCGATGTTGCTGGGAATAATGAACAGAATGGTCTTTTTCAGATTATCATAAACGCGACGCCCTTCGTTTACGGCCCTGGCAATGGTGGCAAAGTTGTCATCCGTGAGCACCATGTCAGCGGCCTCCTTGGTGACTTCCGTGCCCTTAATCCCCATCGCAATACCCACATCCGCGCGCTTGAGCGCAGGGGCATCGTTCACGCCGTCTCCGGTCATCCCCACAACCTCCTGCTTGCTTTGCAGGGCTTGTACCAGACGGAATTTATCTTCCGGGCTGGTTCGGGCAAAGATATCGTATTGTTGAGCCGCCTCGCTCAGCTGCCGGTCATCCATAGCCTCAAGCTCACGACCCGTAATGGCGCTTGCCGCATTACCTATACCCAGCATTTGGCCAATGCTCATCGCCGTTTGCGGGTGATCCCCGGTGATCATCTTCACGCGAATACCGGCCTGCAGGCAGTCGGCAATGGCGGTTATCGCCTCGGGACGCGGTGGATCCATCATACCGGCAATTCCGAGCAGAATGACGCCCTCCTGCAAGTCTGAGTGATCCAGTTCGCGTTGCCCGCTGACGGCAGGCTTCCAGGCAGCGGCCACCATACGCAACCCCTCCCGGGCATACTCTTCAATTTTGCCTTCCCAGTAAGACTGATCAAAAGGCTGCAACCCGGTGTTGGTCTGCTGGAACTGGCACAGGCGGAAAAGGACGTCCGGCGCACCGGTGATGAGGATCACCTCCTCATCGCCCAGGCGATAGAGTGTAGACATGTATTTATATTGCGAATCAAAGGGGATTTTACTGCGCATTTCGGTGTTAAGCGGCGGGAGCGGGATTTTCGCCGCCAGCACCTTCAGCGCGCCCTCTGTCGGTCCACCTGTGATTTTCCACAGTCCCTGCTCGTCTTTGATCAATTGACTGTCATTGCAGAGGTCAATGGTACGCAGATAGCGTTCCAGCAGGGAGCCCTGCGTAACGCTGACGGGTGTTGGGTCGTCAACGGGATGAATATTACCCACCGGCTCGTAACTGTCCCCCTCCACGCGATAGGTGGTGTCAGCGGTAATCAATGCTTTGACCGTCATTTCATTCATGGTCAGGGTACCGGTTTTATCCGAGCAGATAACCGTCATCGCGCCCAGCGTTTCCACCGTCGGCAGCTTACGAATAATGGCCTTGCGACGCGCCATAGCCTGTACGCCAAGCGAGAGAATGATGGAAATGATGGCCGGCAGGCCTTCCGGTACCGCCGCAACAGCAAGGCTGATAAGCGACAGCACCAACTCGGAAACCGCCATATCACGGAAAAGCAAACTAAAGACAAAAAGCGCCACCATCATCACCAGGATGGTGATGAAGATGGTCTTTCCGAGCTTATCCATTTGTACCATCAGCGGCGTACGATGCTTTTCAATGTCGGACATCATCTGATTAATATGGCCAAGCTCTGTCTCGCCACCGGTCGCCACGACTACCCCTTTGCCACCGCCGGAACTGACGGTGGTGCCTGAATAGAGCAAGTTATACCGGTCACCTAAAGGGAGTTCTCCGGTTAACGCATCGCTGTTTTTCTCAACTACGGTGGATTCACCGGTCAGGATGGCCTCCTCCACGCGAAGGTTATGCGCTTCGATCACGCGCAGATCCGCGGGGATACGATCCCCGGCGCGGATCACCACAATGTCGCCCGGCACCAGCGCTGTAGTAGGGATCGTTTCATGATTGCCCTGTCGAATCACCACGGCTTCGCTGGAGAGCATATTGCGAATACTTTGCAGCGATTTTTCAGCATTGCTCTCCTGAATATGGCCAATCAACGCGTTAATAACAGCCACGCCGAGGATCACAAACATGTCGACCCAATGCCCCATAATGAGCTTGAGTAACGCTGCTACCAGCAGCACGTAAATCAGGACATCGTTAAAATGGGCCAGGAAATTCAGCCACGCGGGTTTACCCTTTTTCTGCGGTAACGCATTCTCACCATACTGCTGGAGTCGGGCGGATGCCTCAGTGCTGCTCAGTCCCTCCGCAGTGGAGTCGACATTAGCCAGGGTGTCGTCAACAGTTTGTTGATAATACGGACGATCAGATTTTCCTGTTTTCATCGTTCCTTCCTCAGGTTCTTTTCAGAAATCACCTTGCTTTCATGCTATTAACGAATAACGAAAACAGGAACATGTGCATAACGAACAATACTTGCCGCCTCTGACCCTAACAAATGGGTTTGAATATTGGGGTTGCGGGAGCCGACAATAATTGCCCCGACGGCAAGTTCATCTGCCAGCTTAATAACTTCATCACGTACATTCCCACTCCGAACATGAAGATGAACGTGTTCTTCAGGCAGATTCAGTTTTTTGACCAGGGCAGACAGCTTTTCTTTCGAATTATTAATCATATATTCATCCATTTTGCGCGCATCTGAAATAAAACCACGCGTCAGTTCGGCTGAAAATTTGGGCATGACGTGCAGCAAATGAATGTCACCCGATGCGCTTTGCGCCAGAAAATGAGCGTGCTCTAGCGCTTTGTCTGCCAGACTTGTCTCGTAGACATCCACCGGAACCAGAATGTTTTTATACATATCGTGCATCCTTTTTGTAACTAATATGATTGTGGCTGGAGCAAAAAAAGCATTAAATGCAGGGACTTGCTCTTAATGCCCGTTACAGGGAAAAGAGATGAATGATATTAAACGTAGCACAGGAATATCAGGATTAACGTGCCCCCACTGATAATGGTTATTTAACATTTATCTTTTCCCCAACTATGCTCATTGAAAGACGCTGCTTACGGCTCATGGAGGAATGAATGTACGGTTTAAGCCTTTTTCGTCTAGGTTTGTTTATCGCGCTTGCCATTATTGCCAGCACGGCAATTGGCCTATTTACCTATATGGTCGTCACTGTTCTGGCAGAATAGTGTCACCCCCTGCCCTTCTTACGGAATAAATAAAACAGTTATTTATTAGGGGAATACAGTGAACCGCTACCTCTCTCTTTTACCGTTCGTTTTGTTAACGCTTACGGCGTGCGACCCGAAACCGAAGCAAGCCTCCCCCCTGCCCAGAATGGTAAAAGTGGCGGAGGTGACGGTTCCCGGCCACGCCCAGCAGCGCGTTTTCCCCGCCCGCATTGAATCGGGTGATGCAACCGACCTCTCCTTCAAGCGCGCGGGTCAAATCGAAGCACTGGATATACGCCAGGGCGCAACCATCAAGCAGGGGCAACAGCTAGCCAGATTAAACGCCCGTGAAGCGCAGCAGCGGGTTAACGACAGACAAACGGCGGCGACGCTGGCCCAGCGGCAGTTCGATCGCTTCCAGACGCTGGCAGGCCGCCAGGCTATCTCGAAAGCAGAAATGGACATACAGCGCGCGAACCGCGATTCGGCGAATGCGGCGCTGCAGATTGCCCGTGAAGAGCTGAATCAGATGACGCTCGTCGCCCCCTTTAGCGGAACAGTGGCCAGCGTGCATGTGCGAAAGCATCAGGTGGTATCGGCCGGTCAGCCCATTGCGACCCTGACCCGCACCGACCTGCTGGACGTGGTGTTTAGTCTTCCTGAGAACCTGTTTAAGACCTTTGATATCCGTAACGCGCAATATCGTCCCGTGGTAAGAATTAACGCCTTCCCGGATCGGGAGTTTACCGCTGTCTACAAAGAGCATTCAGGCAGTAGTGACAGTAACACCCTGACCTGGCAGGTGATACTCACCATGCCGCGCCCGGATGATTTTCCCGTGGTGGGAGGCGTAAGCGGTACGGTTACCATCAATTTAACCAACCTCCCGGCCGGTGCAGGCCCTCAGGCGCTGGTTGTACCGGTTGAGGCGGTCTTTAACCCGAATAACAGCCCGCGCAATGAGCCGCACGTCTGGGTCGTGGCGGGAGAAGGGGATGCGCTCCATCTTGAAGACCGCAAGGTCAGCGTGGGGCAAGTAACCACTGAGGGCGTGATAATCACCCGTGGGCTTAAAGCAGGCGAGCGTGTCGTGGCAGCTGGTGTGGGTGAACTTCATGCTAATCAGCCGGTACGTATCTGGACGCGTGAACGGGGACTGTAATGGATATCTCTCGCCAGTTTATCAATAACCCCATTCGCGTCTGGCTGACGATCCTGCTGCTGGGCGTGGGCGGCATTTTCGCCCTGCTGAACATTGGCAGGCTGGAAGATCCCGCCTTTACCATAAAAACCGCGGTGGTGCTCACCCACTATCCCGGCGCCTCCGCTCAGCAGGTTGAAGAGGAGGTCACGCTACCGCTGGAGAATGCCCTTCAGCAGTTGCCCTATCTGGACAACGTGAGCTCCATCTCTTCCAACGGCCTGTCGCAAATCACCGTGAACATTGCCTCACGTTATCATTCGAACGAACTGCCGCAGATCTGGGACGAACTGCGCCGTCGCGTGGGCGATGCTTCGCGCCAGTTCCCGCCCGGCGTCGTGACGCCCTTCGTGAATGATGATTTTGGCGATGTGTTCGGCTTTTTCTTCGCGATTTCCGGGGATGAATTCAGCAATCCTGAACTGGTGAGATATGCCGAGCAGCTGCGGCGCGAACTGATTCTGGTCCCCGGCGTCGGTAAGGTTGCCATCGGCGGGGCCATCAGCCAGCAGGTCAATATCGATATATCCCTGACCAAAATGGCGGCCCGCGGCATCACGCTGAACCAGCTTTCCGCCCTGCTCAGCAGGCTTAACGTCGTTTCCAGCGCCGGAGAAATCACCTCGGGAACGGAATCCATTCGTCTGCATCCAACCGGTGAGTTCGAAAACCTTGATGAACTGGCGGATCTCATCATTACCCCTTCCGGCACCGGGGCGGCGACCCGTCTGCGGGATATCGCCACGCTGTCGCGCGGGCTGAACGAATCGCCCGCCAGTATCTATCATGCCAACGGCAGGAAAGCCGTCACCATGGGCGTCTCGTTTATTCCCGGCGTGAACGTGATCGACGTGGGACACGCGCTGGAGGCAAAGCTCAACCAGATGTCAGCGGAAAAACCGGCAGGGATACACATCGACCTGTTCTACGATCAGGCCGCCGAAGTGGGGCACTCTGTAAATGGTTTTATCATTAACTTCCTGATGGCGCTGGCGATTGTTATCGGCGTGCTGCTGATCTTTATGGGTGTCCGCAGCGGGATCATCATCGCGTTTTCCCTCGCACTTAACGTGCTGGGCACGCTGCTCATCATGTATCTGTGGGGTATTGAGCTGCAGCGCATCTCGCTCGGCGCGCTGATTATCGCCCTCAGTATGCTGGTGGATAATGCCATCGTGATCGTTGAAGGGGTGCTGATTGCGCGTCAGCAAGGTTCCCCGCTGTTAACCGCCATTAACTACATCATCCGTCGTTCCGCCCTGCCGCTGCTGGGGGCGACGGTGATCGCCATCCTCGCGTTTGCGCCTATCGGGCTGTCCCAGGACTCTACCGGGGAATACTGTAAATCCCTGTTCCAGGTACTGCTGATTTCCCTGATGCTGAGCTGGTTCTCAGCGCTCACCATCACGCCGGTGCTGATCACATGGTGGTTGTTTAAAAACGACAGCGCGCCGGAAAAAAGTGACGAGACAGACCCTTACGACAAACGCCTCTATCGACTTTACCGGCGCCTGCTTAACGCGCTGCTGCACCGGAAAGCGCCGACGCTCATCGTGATGGTTGCGCTGCTGGCAGCGTCAGTCTGGGGTTTTGGTGCCGTGCGGCAAAACTTCTTCCCGTCGTCAAATACGCCCATTTTCTTTGTCGACCTCTGGCTACCCTACGGCACCGATATTAAATGGACCGAGAAAATGACCGGCGATATCGAGAAAACCATCAACGGCCAGCCCGGCGTGGAAACCACCGTCTCAACCATCGGTCAGGGCAGCATGCGGTTTATTCTGACCTACAGCGGACAGCGGCAGTACAGCAACTATGCCCAAATCATGGTAAGAATGGATGACCAGCGCAACATCTCCGCATTGACGCGCCACGTCGATGAGTACATTGCGCGAAACTATCCGCAGGTAAACGCCAGCACCAAACGGGTAATGTTTGGTCCCTCTGGCGACAGCGCCATTGAGGTGCGCATCAAGGGCCCCGATCCTGACAGGTTGCGTCTGATTGCCAGCCAGGTGGACGAGATCCTGGCGCGCGACCCGGCCACGGCAAGCGTGAGAAACGACTGGCAAAACCGCAGCAAGGTGCTCCGTCCGCAGTACGTCGCCGCACTGGGACGCGAGCTTGGCGTGGATAAGCAGGACGTCGACAACGCGCTGGAGATGAATTTCTCCGGCAGCCGGGCGGGATTATATCGGGAAGGCAGTGACCTGCTTCCGGTCGTGGTACGCCCGCCGGAACGCGAACGGCTGGACGCGAATCACCTGAACAACGTGCTGGTATGGAGTCAGACCCGGCAGCAGTATATCCCGCTGAGTAATGTCGTCAGCCGCTTCTCGCTGGAATGGGAAGATCCGCTGATTTTGCGACGCGACCGCTCGCGGGTGCTGACCGTTCAGACCGACCCCGATCCGCTTAACCAGCAAACGTCAGGCGATATTCTCGCCCGGGTGAAGCCGCGCATTGACGCCCTCGCCCTGCCCCACGGCTACAGCATTGAGTGGGGAGGCGATGCGGAAAACTCCAGCGAAGCACAACAGGGGATCTTTACCACGCTGCCGATCGGGTTCCTGGTGATGTTTGTCATCACCGTTTTGATGTTCAGCTCGGTGAAAAACGCCGTTGCCATCTGGCTGACCGTGCCGCTGGCGCTGATTGGCGTCACGCCGGGATTCTTGATCACTGGTATTCCGTTCGGCTTTATGGCGCTGATTGGCCTGCTGAGCCTGAGCGGGATGCTGATCCGCAACGGCATTGTGCTGGTGGAAGAGATCGAGCAGCAGAAAGCGCATAAAGGTCAGCACGAGGCGATTGTTTATGCTGCCACCTCGCGCCTGCGCCCCATTCTGCTCACCGCATTCACCACCGTACTGGGCCTGGCTCCGCTGCTGCTGGACGTTTTCTTCCAGAGCATGGCCGTTGTGATTATGTTTGGACTGGGGTTTGCTACAATCCTGACGCTGCTGGTACTTCCCGTAATTTACGCGTGCTTCCATCGTAAGGACAAAGCGGAACAACAATGAATGCGACAGGCCTGAACATTATCAAGACGCTGGGCTGTATGACGGCGGTAACCTTTTTCACCATCTACAATACGTGGGATCATTATGATTATGACTATCACTGGATCCTGGGGTTTTTAACCTTTATCTCGACCATCGCCACGCCGCTGTTTTTTGTGGTCGCGGGCTACCTCGACGGCCAGTCCCGGCACGGCACCCGCTGGCAACTGGGCAAAATTAAAAGCCTGGTGATTGTCTTTCTGTTCTGGATAACGATCTATTACCTGTGGGAGCCGTATCAACGCGGGTATTTAATTCAGCCGTGGTTCGTGTTTGCGTTTGTGGTTATTTACAGCTTCCACCCGGTGGTGGAGTGGCTTAGCCAGCGGCGCGCGTTGTTCTGCGGCGTAATTGCCTGTCTGCTGCTCTTCTCCTACGGGTATGATTTACTTTCAGCGCTCTATCCCGACGTCCACCTCCTTTCCCTTTCGCCACAGTACCGCCTGTGGACGTGGTTACTGTTTTACCTGACGGGGCAGCTTTTCTGCGATCCCAACATCTCCGGGTGGATTAGCCGCAAGAATGTGGTCAGGACGGCGGTAATCGCCATCCCGTTTATTTATCTCTTCACCTGGTTTTACGAGCGCCACTTCTTTTTTGCCCTGTTCAAGGCCGACAGAAACGCCTTTATTCTTACAGGTTCGCAAATCTACATTCTGATTATTGCGCTGGTGATTGCGGCGAATGGCGTGCGCTTTCGCCGCAATGCTGAGTTTAAAGAGTCGGTCCTGGCCGCCATCAGCAAAACGATGACCGGCGTGTACATTGTCCACTACTCGGTGTTTCACCTGCTGACGGCGCTGATACCGGTGACGTCTCTCGGCATGAAGCTGACGCTAATCGTCCTCACTTTCATCACCTCAGTTCTGTTTTCCATGCTGATACTGTCTAACGCCGTGGCAAAAAAGGTGATCACCCTTTAAAAGCCGAGACGCAGCCAGGCAAAGAGCACGTTACCGTTGTTATAGGTTCCAGGAATATAAGTGAACTGGACGGTAACGCGCTTATACCCGGCAGAGAACAGCGGGAAGATAAACGGCAGGGGCACATAGTTAGCAAAATCATCGCGCGCCGTGATGCCCGCTGCGGCACCGAGCCCAAGCCGGAAGTCCTGGGCATTATCCAGGTACCAGCCCTTCTCCCAGCCGTAGCCCATCGCGGGTTGCCATTCATTGTGCGAATCTTTGAACATCATGGCGAAGAGCGCGCTCCAGTTGCCCTCTTCGTTATAGCGGGACACGCCCAGTCCCCCGCCCCACGGCATTTCGTTATAATTGTCGGTTTTTTCTTTGTCGTACATAAAACGGGCGTGCCAGCTCAGAAACGGAAGGTAAAGATCGTATCGCTCTGGTTGATGCCAGGTCTGGGAAATATCCTCCGTCAGCGCATTCCACCAGCGGCTGATACGCTGCTCACCATAAACGCCGGGCTCCGCATGAAGCGGGAAAATAAATACAAACAGTGCCATCCAAAGTGCTGGAAAGAGGCGTTGCATAGATATTTCCTCAGCTTAAGTCACACAGTATCTCTAATACTTTAAACCATTCAGCACGAACCGGTGCCAAACAGACCGATTTATATTGCGGCCCGTGCAGATGAAATTTTTTTATTCAGCACCCTCAGGAAGGATAAAAACGTTTTCTCATGTCCCCTGTCGCGGTAGTCTCATACCTTCCGCCAATAACGCGGCGGCTATGTGAGTAACCTTTTCTTATACCAATAAATAAAAAATCAGTGCAGACAGGACAACTATGGACTCCACCCTCATCTCCACACGTCCCGGCGAGGGGACACCTTGCCTTAACCGTGCCCGCCGCGCTGCCTTTGGCAGCTTCGCCGGGGCCGTCGTGGACTGGTATGATTTTTTGCTCTACGGCATCACCGCCGCTCTGGTGTTTAACCGCGAATTCTTTCCGCAAATTAGCCCGGCCATGGGCACGCTCGCCGCGTTTGCCACCTTTGGCGTCGGGTTTCTGTTCCGCCCGCTGGGCGGGGTGATCTTCGGCCACTTCGGCGACCGCCTTGGCCGCAAACGTATGCTGATGCTCACCGTCTGGATGATGGGGATCGCCACTGCGCTGATTGGTATTTTGCCGTCGTTTGCCACGATTGGCTGGTGGGCTCCGGTACTGCTGGTTACCCTGCGCGCCATTCAGGGCTTTGCCGTGGGCGGTGAATGGGGCGGCGCGGCGCTGTTATCGGTCGAAAGTGCACCGAAAAACAAGAAAGCGTTCTACAGCAGCGGCGTGCAGGTCGGCTACGGCGTGGGTCTGTTGCTCTCCACCGGGCTGGTGTCGCTTATCAGCCACTTCACTACCGATGCGCAGTTTCTGAGCTGGGGCTGGCGCATTCCGTTCATCTTCAGCATCGTGCTGGTTATCGCCGCGCTGTGGATCCGTAACGGAATGGAAGAGTCCGCCGAGTTTGAACAGCAGCGGGAAAACCCCGTTGCCAGAAAACGGCTGCCGGTGATGGAGGCGCTCATCCGCCATCCTGGCGCTTTTCTGAAAATTATCGCCCTGCGCCTGTGTGAACTGCTGACGATGTATATCGTTACCGCATTTGCCCTCAACTATTCCACGCAGAACCTTGGCCTTCCCCGTGAGCTGTTCCTGAATATCGGTCTGCTGGTGGGCGGGATCAGCTGTCTGACAATCCCCTGCTTCGCCTGGCTCGCGGACCGGTTTGGCCGTCGCCGCGTCTATATTACCGGTGCGCTGATTGGATCCCTCAGCGCCTGGCCGTTCTTTATGGCACTGGAGGCGCAGTCGGTCTTCTGGATAGTCTTCTTTGCCATTATGCTCGCCAACATTGCCCACGACATGGTGGTCTGCGTGCAGCAACCGATGTTTACCGAACTGTTCGGCGCCAGCTACCGCTACAGTGGGGCGGGTGTGGGATACCAGGTGGCGAGCGTCGTGGGCGGCGGATTTACGCCGTTTATTGCCGCCGCGCTGGTAACGTTCTCCGGCGGAAACTGGCACAGCGTGGCGATCTACCTGCTGGCAGGCTGCCTGCTGTCGGCCGCCACAGCGCTGGTGATGAAAGAGACACACCATCCCTGATCTCCCTTTTGTTTCACAGGCGTGTGACATACTATCGGGTATAGCAGCACACCTGTGGAACAAGGAGACAGACATGAATAATAAGGGCTCCAGCCTGACCCCGGCTCAGGCACTGGAAAAACTCGACGCGCTGTACGAACAGTCCGTCAATGCGCTGCGCAGCGCCATCAGTGAGTACATCGAAACAGGGAAACTTCCCGACGAAAAGGCCAGAACCCAGGGCCTTTTTGTTTATCCATCGCTCTCTGTCACCTGGGACGGCAGCGCCAGTACCACGCCAAAGACCCGTGCCTACGCGCGTTTTACCCACTCCGGCTGCTACAGCACCACCGTGACCCGCCCTGGGTTATTCCGTCCTTATCTTGAGGAGCAACTCACTCTGCTCTATCAGGATTACGGCGCACACATTGCCGTTGAGCCATCACAGCATGAAATCCCCTATCCGTACGTGATTGACGGTTCGGCGTTAACGCTCGATCGCTCCATGAGCGCAGGGCTGACGCGCCATTTCCCGACGACCGAGCTGTCGCAGATTGGCGATGAGACCGCCGACGGCATTTATCATCCGGCAGAGTTTTCCCCCTTGTCGCATTTTGACGCCCGCCGTGTGGATTTCTCCCTGGCGCGCCTGCGTCACTACACCGGGACGCCAGCCGAGCATTTCCAGCCGTTCGTGCTGTTTACCAACTACACCCGCTATGTCGACGAATTTGTCCGCTGGGGCTGTAGCCAAATCCTTGACCCGGAGAGCCCTTATATCGCCCTCTCCTGCGCCGGCGGGATCTGGATCACCGCTGAAACCGAAGCGCCTGAGCAGGCTATCTCCGATCTGGCATGGAAGAAGCACCAGATGCCAGCCTGGCACCTGATCACCGCCGACGGCCAGGGCATTACGCTTATCAACATCGGTGTGGGTCCGTCAAACGCCAAGACCATCTGCGACCATCTGGCGGTGCTGCGCCCGGACGTCTGGCTGATGATTGGTCATTGCGGTGGGTTGCGTGAAAGCCAGCTGATTGGCGACTACGTGCTGGCCCACGCCTACCTGCGTGATGACCACGTGCTTGACGCCGTGCTCCCGCCGGACATCCCGATCCCAAGCATTGCCGAAGTGCAGCGCGCGCTGTACGACGCCACTAAAGAGGTGAGCGGCATGCCGGGTGAAGAGGTCAAACAGCGTCTGCGTACTGGCACGGTAGTCACGACAGATGACCGTAACTGGGAGCTGCGTTATTCCGCCTCTGCCCTGCGCTTCAACCTGAGCCGCGCGGTGGCAATTGATATGGAAAGCGCCACCATTGCCGCTCAGGGTTATCGCTTCCGTGTGCCTTACGGCACGCTGCTGTGCGTTTCCGATAAACCGCTGCACGGTGAAATCAAGCTACCGGGACAGGCAAACCGGTTCTACGAAGGGGCGATATCCGAACACCTGCAAATCGGCATTCGCGCCATTGATTTGCTGCGGGCAGAAGGTGACCGGCTGCACTCACGCAAGCTGCGTACCTTTAACGAACCGCCATTCCGCTGATAACAATAAGGAAAAATAATGCACACCCCATCACCGTTATCGGCCCTGCGTCAGTGGCTACAGGAAAATAAGCTCGACGGGATGATCGTCCCGCGCGCAGATGCCTGGCAGAGCGAATACTGCGCGCCGTATGATGAAAAACTGGCCTGGCTGACTGGCTTCGATGGCTCGGCGGGGCTGGCTCTGGTGCTAAAAGACAAAGCCCTGCTCTTTGTCGATGGCCGCTATCAGGTTCAGGCCCGCGTGCAGGTCAATATGGATGAAGTAGAGATCCATCATCTGCACAACGAGCCGCTGGCTCAATGGCTGACAGCCAACGTTGAGGCTGGCACGCGGATTGGTTTTGAAGCGCTGCTGATGACCAATGCCGATTATGAGACGCTATCTGCGACACCGTGTGAAATGGTGCCGCTTAACCAGTCACCGTTTGATACGTTATGGACCGATCGCCCTGCCGCTCCGGCGGGGCTTATCCGCGAGATGCCCGTTGAAACCAGTGGTGAAAGCAGCACCGATAAACGTCAGCGCGTCGCCGCCGTGCTGGCCGCGAACAATGCCGATTATCTGGCCGTGACCCTGCCGGATAACATTGCCTGGTTGCTTAACGTGCGCGGTTCAGATATTCCCACCAGCCCGGTTCCGCTCTCTTTTGCTCTGCTCAGTCGGGACGGTAGCGTTGAGTGGTTCGTTAACGACAATAAGCTAAGCAACCTGCCTGATAGCGTGCGAAACGCTTTTACCATTGCGCCGCAGGATGCCTTTATTGAACGCTGCCAGCACCTTTCTCACGGTAAACGGGTGATGGTAGATGCCGATTCAGCGCCGGTGGCCCTGCGTTTTGCCATTGAGCCACACGGTGACATTCTCTGGCAAACCGACCCTATCACCCTGATGAAGGCCAATAAAAATCCGGTAGAACTGGCGGGTTACCGGGAGTGCCATCACCAGGACGGTGCCGCGTGGGTCAATTTCCTGGCCTGGCTGAGCCGCGAAGTGCCAGAACGTGCCGCAGCAGGTCAGCCGGTGACCGAGCTGGAGGCCCAGGCACAGCAACTCGCGTTTCGCGAGCAGCAGCCCGGCTTTATTGAGCAAAGTTTTGCGACCATTTCGGCCTCGTCCAGCAATGCGGCGATGTGCCACTACCACTCAAGCGAAGCCAGCAACAAACCCATCGGCCATGACCACTTTTATCTGAATGATTCTGGTGGTCAGTACCATAATGGTACCACTGACGCCACGCGTACCCTGGCGTGGGGCAAGGTCAGCCCGCAGCAGCGATTACATTACACCGCCGTGCTGAAAGGTTTTCTGTCGCTGATTACCCTGCAGTTCCCGTCCGGCACCCAGGGGCATCAGCTGGATGCCTTCGCGCGTCGGCCGCTGTGGGAGATGGGGCTGGATTTCGATCACGGAACGGGCCATGGCGTGGGCCATCAGTTGCTTATCCATGAGAACCCGCATCGCATCGCTAAAAAGGTCAACCCGTGGCCGCTGGTGGCGGGCAATATTATGACTATCGAGCCGGGATACTATCTGGCGGATAGCCATGGGATCCGCATTGAAAATCAGGTGGAGATTGTGGAAAGCTCTCCAGGATTCTGCAAATTTGCCTCGTTGACGCTGATCCCAATCGACCTCAGCCAGGTCGAACTCAATCTGTTAAACGAGCAGGAAAAGCAGTGGCTGGATGAGTATCATCAGCAGGTGCGCGAAGCGCTGTCCCCGCTGGTGGAGAGCGACGCGCGTCCGTGGCTGGTGGAGGCGACGGCGCCGATTCGTGTGAAACATTAGTGCGGTTTATTGCCCGGTGGCGCTGCGCTTACCGGGCCTACAGTCCCGTAGGCCGGGTAAGGCGAAGCCGCCACCCGGCAGTTTTCCAGAACGCACAAAAGCAAAAAGCCTGCTTTAAAAGCAGGCTTTTCAAATTTGGCTCCTCTGACTGGACTCGAACCAGTGACATACGGATTAACAGTCCGCCGTTCTACCGACTGAACTACAGAGGAATCGTGTGAACGGGGCGCATATTATCGATGCTACCCGGTGTTGTCAAAGGCAGAATGCAGATTTCCGATCGTTTGCCGATTTATTCAACATTTCGCACATTTGTCAGGCATTGTGCCGCGGATATTTCCAGAGCCAGCGCCCACTTACCATACGCCAGTAGAACAATGCCCCACGCACGGCCCAGTCAAGGAACATCCCCAGCCAGACCCCGACGACCCCCATACCGAGCATGACACCCAGCGTATAACCCGCTACCACGCGGCAACCCCACATGCCGAGCATAGAGACCCACATCGCAAAACGGGCATCGCGTGCCCCTTTTAACCCGGCAGGCAGTACCCAGGACGCCGCCCAAATCGGCATAAAGGCCGCGTTGAGCCAAATCAGGATCTTAACGACCTCTTTAACATCATCTTCGTGGGTATAGAACGAGGCCATCAGCCCGGCAAAGGGCGCGCTCCCCCACGCAATTATCGTCAGACCGATGGTCGACAGCCAGAAGACATGGCGCAACTGCCGCTCCGCCTGACCTATCTGCCCTTTGCCGAGCCGTTTACCGGTGATGATGGTGGAGGCCGACCCTAAGGCGTTACCCGGCAGGTTAATCAGCGAGGCGATGGAGAAGGCAATAAAGTTACCGGCAATCACATCTGTCCCCATACCGGCAACAAACATCTGGGTAAGCAGTTTACCGCCGTTGAACAGTACCGACTCGATACTGGCAGGAATACCAATCCCCATCACTTCCCAGATAATGGCGAAGTTAAAGGGTCGGAAGTAGCTTTTTAATGTGAGGCGCAGCGATGGCGTGATCCCCGCCATCAACACCCCGAGGATGGCTGCCGCACCAATGTAGCGGGAGATAGTCAGCCCCAGCCCTGCACCAACAAACCCCATTCCCTCCCAGGAGAAAACACCGTAGATCAGAACGCTACTGATCATGATATTCAGGATGTTCATTCCGCCGTTGATCAGCAGCGGAATTTTTGTGTTGCCCGCCCCGCGCAGCGCGCCGCTACCGATCAGCGCGATAGCCGCGGCAGGATAGCTTAAGACCGTCATTTCCAGATAGGTCAGCGCCAGATCCTTAACTTCATTCGTCGCTTCACCCGCGACAAAGTCGATAATCTCTTTGCCGAAATAGTGGATCACCGCCGCCAGGATAATCGAAAAGAGGGTCATGATCATCAGCGACTGCCGGGCGGCTTCGCGTGCACGCTTCGGATCCAGCTTGCCCAGGCTAAAGGCCACCACCACCGTGGTCCCAAGATCGATAGCGGCAAAGAAAGACATCACCACCATGTTAAAACTATCCGCCAGCCCAACCCCGGCCATCGCCTCTTTACCCAGCCAGCTCACCAGGAAGGTGCTCAACACCCCCATCAGCAGAACGCAGGTATTCTCCAGAAAAATAGGTACGGCAAGCGGGGTGATTTCACGCCAGAACAGAACACGATAACTTTTACGTTTTGCATACCATGGCGTGCGCATAATCGCCTGGCGGAGAGTGGCAGTAACGTTCAAAATGGACCTTAGCGAGAAAAGTTGAAACTCCATTTCAAATGATGGGGGAGAAAAGCTCATCCTGCAAAGTATTTTCCATAAAAAGATGTCTGGATTTGCAACAAACTGATGACAGAATCGGCAATCGATCGCTAATCACTAAGATCAGGTTTGACAAAAGTTTTTTCGCCGCTAAGATAAGCCTCCACAACGATTCCTCTGTAGTTCAGTCGGTAGAACGGCGGACTGTTAATCCGTATGTCACTGGTTCGAGTCCAGTCAGAGGAGCCACATTCTGAAAAGCCCGCTTTTAAAGCGGGCTTTTTGCTTTTCTGGTGAGGAAAACATGGACTCTTTGTTTGTCTACGGTACGTTACGCCCGGGTCACTCAAATGCATATATTCTCGAAAACATCGGCGGCGAATGGCAGGCCGGTTTTGTCACCGGGACGTTTTATGCGCGTGGCTGGGGCGCTGCGGCAGATTTTCCGGGTATCGTGCTGCACGCCGATGGTCCGTGCGTTGAAGGCTTTCTCTTTACCTCCAGCAACCTCCAGGCACACTGGCCGATGCTGGATGAATTTGAAGACGGTTACGATCGGGTCGAGGTCATGGTGACCACCGCCGAAGGTGACCAGGTTAAGGCCTGGATCTACCAGCTACAGCCGCGCTCTGCGTAATAAAAAAGGCTCTCTGTCACCAGAGAGCCTTTTTTGCAATCAGCAGCGATTATTCGCTTTTGGCTTCAGCGTTTTTGATTTCGCCCATCACTTTCAGCTTTTTGGAGATGTCACGACGCTCTTTAGACAGCTCAGCGTTTTTGATGATGTAGTCATCAACGCGGTCTTCGTAGTCGCTCTTCATGCTGGCAATAATGCCCTGAATAGCTTCAACGCTCATACCTGGCTTAATGTAGTCGCTCAGGTTATCCAGCAGCAGAACACGTTTCTGGTTGTCACGGATCTTCTTCTCAACGTCCTGGATTTCACGCTGCAGTTTGTTTTTGCGGCGGAACAGGCGGACGAATTCCAGAACATCCTGGAACGAAGGCTTGGTAGTTTCCATTTTTACACCCCTGATAATGTGAGATTCGGATTCGTTAAAGCAACCGTTGTACCAATAACCTTACTGACAGCGGCTGCGAATGACAATGAGTATATCGTTTAAAACTATCATAACCCCAATTGATGCTGAATCGAAGCAGCAGCCGTCACATATGGCGATAGCTGCTCTTTATTTGCGCAGTGCACGGCAAATGAGATGCGACAGCAACTCAAGCTGACGCGCCAGTTCCATGCTCAGCCAGACGTAACCATGGATTGGGGTTTCCGCTACGTTATCGCCCTGTCGCTCGTTGATCAGCTGTTTCAGTTCGGCAACGATCTCATTCAGACGCTCGCTGTTTGCGAGGATGGGCTGCGGGTTACCTTCATAAAGGGCATGAGCGATGGTCAGCAGGGTTTGCTGCGTCATCTGCTGCGTCTCCTTCAGCGTCTGCGCGTTCAGCATTAACAGATGGCTGGGGCGCGAGGCCCAGTGCGCGTTGATTTGCAATTCAAGCATGCAGACCAGATTACGGCTCACGGTCTGGATAGCTTCGAAAATCGATTTCTGAATATGGGTCTCTTTGCTGGCAGGGGTAATCAGACCGCGCATTTTGACCACGTCATTAAGGCTCTGCTGAAGGTGCTTCTCCAGCCGGGGACGTTCGACAAGATTAGGTGAAAAACCGGCCTGGTAGACACGGTTAAAAGCGGTGACATAATTTGCCATCTGAATGCGCCAGTGCAGGAAAGCGCGCTGCGGCCAGATACCGGTGAAAAGCATCGCCAGCAGTGAACCAAGAATAACATCCCCGCTTCGCCACAGTGCCGTGGTCATATCACCCGCTGGCGCGCCGACCACCACCGCGAGGGTGATACCAATCAGCAGTGCCTGATAGGGCTTTTTACCCAGCGCCAGCCAGCCGCAGAGGAACATGGCGACACCGCACCAGGCCAACATCACCGGGAATGAAATAAGCTCCAGCTTAAGGGCAATCAACCCAAGGGCTGAGCCAAAAACCGTACCGCCAATGCGCTCGAAAGCACGCGGGACAACGTTCCCCCAAAACGAGATTGGCCCCATGACGACCACCAGCGTGATCAGCGGCCACGTTCCTTCAGGAACATCCAGTAAACGGACCAGCACAAACGTCAGAACGAATGCCAGCGCGATACGGCACCCATGAACCACGCGGTAGTGTTTATACAACCGAATTTCGAAAGACGTTAATGATTTGTCGGGACGCACACCCGCTCTCCAGCTACACGGCAAATCACAATTGTACTGTGTTTTCAGCCGGGCGGATCACACCCGGCTGAAAAACCCTGTATTTAACAGGACTACCCCGCTTTATGCTCTACAGCGATAAACATTTCGATGTCCCAGTACCCGTCGGCGTTGCCATCATTTAGATAGCGCTCGAAGCACGGTTTCAGAGCCATCTGGAATTTGTTGTCCTGCAAAAGGGAGTTAAAGAACTGGTACCACGGCGTAGCGAAGTCGTAGTTTTCAACACGTGCTTTCGCGACGGCGTAATCTCCGGCCACAATTTCCGTCATCATCACCCCTTCGCTGTTTTCCGGGATAACGAAATCATCCGGTACCGTAACGGCCGTATCGCAGCGCAATTTTTCTGCCGGGACTTCGTCCGGGTTATCGTAATAAACCGCAACCCACTCCAGCGGCTGAATGTGTCGGCCATCGACCCACATGACCAGCTGTTCAAAGCCCTGTTTTACCGTGTGTTCCCATGGCCCGACCAGGTGAAAACCGGCAATCTTACGTTTCTTTTCCTGCCTGATGCTGTAGTCCATACTGCCTCCGTTTATCACTGTATATTTATACACTATAAAGCAGAATTTCTATAATCGGCAATCAAGGAGTGTTTATTATGTGAGCAGACTCGCAACCCTGCCAGTCTGCCCAGAAAGGTTAGATTTTGTGGTGCAGATAATCACTCAGACGGGAGAAAAGGCCACCTTTATCAACACGCTCCAGCGTCACCAGCGGCCAGTGAGCGACCACTTTATCGCGGTCGTATAACTGGATCTCGCCTACCCGCTGATGGGCGGCTATCGGCGCTTCCAGCTCTTTTGTATCCAGCACGTATTTTGCCTTGATGTTCGGTACTTCTGCTTTCGGTAATGCCAGCCAGAAATCCTGGTCGGTGCCCAGGTTCACCTGTTCTTTATCGCCGTACCAGATCCGCTCAGTGCCCACTTTTTTACCGTTGTGCAGGATCTGCACGGTATCAAAATTCTGTTGTCCCCAGTGCAGCAGTTTACGGGCCTGATCCTCACGCCCTTTCGGACTGTCTGCCCCCATCACCACGGCGATCAAGCGACGCTGACCGTCCACGGCGGAAGCAATCAGGTTAAATCCGGCCCCTGACGTGTGCCCCGTTTTCAGACCATCCACGTTCATGGTCTTATCCCAGAGAAGACCGTTACGGTTTTGCTGCGTGATCCCGTTCCAGGTCAGGCTCTTTTCACTGTACATGTGGTAAAACTCAGGCTCGCCGTGGATGATGGCCCTGGACAGCACGGCCAGATCATACGCAGAGCTGTGCTGGCCTGGGGCATCCAGACCATGAACGGTTTCGAAGTGGGTATCGCGCAGATTCAGCTTTTGCACATAGTCGTTCATCATCTTCACGAACTGCGGCTGGCCACCGGCCACGTGATCCGCCAGCGCCACACAGGCGTCGTTACCAGAATCAACAATCAGACCGCGGCTGAGGTCGCGCACAGAAACGCGGTCACCCTCTTTCAGGAACATCAGTGACGAACCGTCAAAGACAGGGTTACCTTTTGCCCACGCGTCGCGCCCGACGGTGACAATGTCATCCGGGGAAATGCGGTGGCTATCAATAGCGCGGTCAACAACGTAGCCGGTCATCAGCTTGGTGAGACTCGCCGGATTGCGTTGTTGATGTTCGTTGCCCGCCGTTAAGATTTGACCCGTAGTGTAATCCATCAGTACCCAGGAGCCGGCCTGAATGGCCGGAGGCTGCGGCGAAAAATCCAGCGGATCGGCCGCAAAAGCAGATGAGACACTCGAAGCGAGTAAAGAAACAGCAATAAACAGACGGCGTTTCAACGGTATATCCTCAGGTCATTAAAAATCGATGACCTTTTTACGGGAGTTCTGGTGTCGTTACCTGGCTTAATTGCAAAAAAATGTGACAGGAAGCATGTTTTTCCCGGAACCACGCTCGCAAATTTGCTGCATGACGGCGCTTTTTATTCGGTCTGTCCCTCACGATCGTTTACCATAGTGACGTCACTTTTTAACAGGATGGTATTACTGGTGTCTGACTCTGCCGCACGCCCGACTTTTTTATTCCACGACTACGAAACCTTTGGCACCCACCCGGCGCTGGACCGACCGGCGCAGTTTGCCGCCATCCGCACTGACGACGAATTCAATATTATTGGTGAGCCAGAGGTCTTTTACTGCAAACCTGCCGATGACTACCTGCCGCAGCCCGGCGCTGTCATGGTCACGGGGATAACGCCCCAGGAAGCGCGGGAAAAAGGCGTTAACGAGGCAGAGTTCGCCCGCCGTATCCACGATCTGTTCACCGTTCCCCATACCTGCGTGGTCGGGTATAACAATATCCGTTTCGATGATGAAGTGACGCGCAACATCTTCTACCGCAACTTCTACGATCCCTACGCCTGGAGCTGGCAGAACCGCAATTCGCGCTGGGATTTGCTGGATATCATGCGCGCCTGTTATGCGCTGCGCCCGGAGGGGATTAACTGGCCAGAGAACGAAGACGGATTGCCAAGCTTCCGGCTGGAGCACCTGACGCGCGCCAACGGCATTGAGCACAGTAATGCCCACGACGCGATGGCCGACGTCTACGCCACCATTGCCATGGCGAAGCTCGTTAAAACCGCACAACCACGCCTGTTTGAGTATCTGTTGAGTCATCGCAGCAAGCAGAAACTGATGACGCTGATTGATGTGCCGCAGATGAAACCGCTGGTGCATATCTCCGGCATGTTTGGTGCCTGGCGCGGCAACACCAGCTGGGTGGCACCGCTGGCCTGGCATCCGGATAACCGTAACGCGGTCATCATGGTGGATTTAGCCGGGGATATCTCCCCGCTGCTGGAGCTCGACAGCGATACCTTGCGTGAGCGCCTCTATACCCCTAAAGATGCGCTGGGAGACCTGCCCGCGGTGCCGGTCAAACTGGTGCATATCAATAAATGTCCGGTACTGGCGCAGGCCAATACGCTGCGCCCGGAAGATGCCGACAGGCTCGGAATCAACCGCCAGCACTGCCTGGATAACCTTAAAATACTGCGCGAAAATCCGCAGGTGCGCGAGAAAGTCGTCGCCATATTTGCCGAAGCCGAGCCATTCGTGCCGTCCGAAAACGTGGATGCGCAGCTGTATAACGGCTTCTTCAGCGATGCCGACCGTGCTGCGATGAACATCGTCCTGCAAACTGAACCGCGTAACCTGCCCGCGCTGGACATCACCTTTGCGGATAAACGCATTGAGAAGCTGATGTTTAACTACCGCGCGCGTAACTATCCCGGCACGCTGGATGAAGCTGAGCAGGAACGCTGGCTGCAGCATCGTCGTAATGTGTTTACGCCTGAATATCTGCACGGCTATGCGCAGGAGCTGGAGATGCTTTACGGCCAATACGAAGGGAATGAAGAGAAGCAGGCGCTGCTGAAAGCCCTGTTCAAGTACGTACAAGAGATAGTCTGAAATTCAACGATAAAAAAACCGGAGGCGATGGTCTCCGGTTTTTTTTGCCCGGTGGTGCTGCACTTACGCGGGCCTACGGGTTTTGTCGGTCGGGTAAGCGTAGCCGCCACCCGACACGGTATTACGCAACGTCTTCGTACTGAGGAACCGGGTTACGGAAGCTCTTCGTCACGCAGGCCAGGTAAACCAGACCAATACCACCCCAGATCAGCCCCAGAATCATAGAGCTCTCTTCCAGGTTAATCCACAATGCACCGACCGTCAGCGCACCGCACATTGGCAGAACCAGGTAATTGAAGTGGTCTTTCAGCGTTTTGTTGCGCTTCTCACGGATCCAGAACTGCGAGATCACGGAGAGGTTAACAAAGGTAAAGGCCACCAGCGCACCAAAGTTAATCAGTGCCGTTGCCGTCACCAGGTCAAATTTAATGGCCATCAGGGCGATTGCGCCAACCAACAGCACGTTCCACGCCGGAGTACGCCATTTCGGATGAACGTAGCCGAAGAAACGGGTTGGGAACACACCGTCACGACCCATTACATACATCAGGCGAGAAACCCCAGCATGCGCAGCCATACCAGAAGCCAGAACGGTAACGCTGGAGAAGATCAGTACGCCCCACTGGAAGGTTTTCCCTGCTACATACAGCATGATTTCAGGCTGTGAAGCATCTGGCTCTTTGAAACGAGAGATATCCGGGAAGTAGAGCTGCAGGAAGTAGGAGGCACCAATGAAGATCATGCCACCAATCAACGCAGTCAGGAAAATGGCTCGTGGGATCACGCGTTCTGCATCTTTGGTCTCTTCAGACAGAGAAGAGATACCGTCGAAGCCCAGGAACGAGAAGCACAGAATAGTCGCACCGGTGATCATCGGCACCACATGTGCCCCTTCAGACCAGAACGGACGAGAGCTGACCAGCGTGCCCGCGCCTTCACCGTGAGAAACACCGTAAATGATCAAACCCACAATAACCGCAACAATACCCATTTGCAGAATAACAATCAGGGTGTTGAAGTTCGCCACGGTCTTAATGCTGCGCAGGTTAGAGATGGTCATAAAGGCCACTAACGCAACAACAAAGAGCCACGACGGTACGGAAGGTACCAGCGCTTCGAAGTAAATTTTTGCCAGCAGAATGTTGATCATCGGCATGAACAGATAGTCCAGCAGGGATGACCAGCCCACCATAAAGCCAACCGCCGGGCTAATGGATTTCTGGGCATAGGTGTAGGCAGAGCCTGCAGACGGGAAACGGCGAACCAGTTTACCGTAGCTCAGCGCTGTAAAGAGAATAGCGACCAGTGCAAAGGCATACGCCGTTGCCACGTGACCGTCAGTAAGGCCTGATACGATACCGAATGTATCGAACAGCGTCATTGGTTGCATATAGGCAAGGCCCATCATAACAACCGGAATCAACGTAAGTGTTTTACGTAATTCCACGCGAGAGGTGTTTGGAGTTGCGTTATGCGACATAGTTATTCTCCTTTACGGTGATAACCGCCACGTAAGCGAAAAATTGCCCCATTTCTTTCTTCCTCAGCGACAACAACTGTCGGATTTTAGTAAATATCTATCCGGTACGAAGCCCGGCCTCTTGGTTTTTAGTTTCGTTTCATACATGCAAAAAAAAATAACCGACGCCTTTTATATCGTCGATTATTCCTTTGGTTGCTGCGGCGCATTTTGCCCCACATCAGATACAAAACGCAATACTTTACAAAGGCATTGTAAATATTCCTGCGCTAACTGGCTGATTTGTGGACGCTGCTCTGCGTATAGACAGCGGCGATAGCACTATTTGCTAAAATTTCGTCCCGCCACCAGGCGCTGGCTAACCCCGCCGTTTGTTCATTCCAGCCAACCCAGACCGATTCATTACTGCTTTGAGCCAGCACCTGTTTTTCAATCAGCGCGCCGCTATCAAGAAATCGCTGCGCCAGATAGCGAGGTAAATAGCCGCAACCCAGCCCACTGATTTGCAATTCCAGCTTGGTTTTAAAATCAAAAACAGTAATGGCCTCCTGCTCATCAAGCAGCTGCGACGATACGGCACATTCCGGCCGTGAACTGTCGCCCACCACAATGGCACGGTAACCTTTAATAACGCGCCGGTTAATGGGCTCAGGCTCCCGGGCCAGCGGATGATGCGGAGCAACCGCGAAAACTTGCTCAAGTATCCCGAGGCGGGTAAACCCAAAATCGCTCAGTTGAGGAGGTTCATGTAATGCGCCGACGATGATATCCGCCCTCCCCTGAACCAAGGCCTCCCAGGAGCCGCCCAGTACACCATTAATAAAAATCAGGCGGGTCACGCTGTGGCGCTGATAAAACGCTTCAATTAGCGGCGTCAGCAGGGAAAACGGAAAAGTATCGTCAACGCCAATCACCAGTTCATTTTCCCAGCCCTGATGAAGTTTGATGGCCTGTTTTTCCAGTTCGCGGACGGTGTGCAGCACTTCACGCCCCTTTTCCAGCAGCATTTGTCCGGTGCGGGTAAAGCGGGCCCGGTGGCCAGAGCGATCGAGGATCTGGATATTCAGATCGCTTTCCAGTTTATGAACCGTGTAGCTCAGCGCTGAAGGGGTTTTGTAGAGCTTCGCTGAGGCAGCCGCAAAGCTGCCTTCTTTTTCCAGTGCATCCAGAATAATGAGAACATCCAGCAGCGGTTTCATGTTCGCCCCCTTCCGGTGTGCGAGGGATTCCGCCGGAGGACTTATGCCATGGGCATCACCAGCGGATCGGGATACTGATACTCAAAACCCAGCTCATGACAAATGCGGTTGCCATCGACAATTTTGCCTTTGCTTTCGTCCTTTGTCTCACCAAAAACGGGTGGCGCCAGACCCAACTGACGCGCCATCAGCGGGTAAAATGTGCTTCGCGCAGGATGAGAGGGTGCACATATATTATAGATGTGCCCGCCCTTTGGAGCCTGCAAGAGGAGCTCAATTGCCCCGACAACATCATCTAGATGCACCAGATTCACCACATGTTGCCCATCGGGGGCAGACTTGCCGGCAAAAAAGCGTCCCGGGTGTCGCCCTGGGCCAACCAGCCCCGCCAGACGCAGGATATCAACCTGCGTTCCCGGCAGGTTGTGTAGCCAGTCTTCCAGCTCTTTCAACACTTTTCCGCTCGCGGTAACAGGACGGCGCTCGGTAGTCTCCTTCACCACACCTTCAACATCACCGTAGACCGAGGTTGAGCTGGTAAAAATAATACGCGGCACATCGTGTGCCAGCGCGCTGTCGACAATCTCCTGCATCGCCTGCAGATAGAATGATTCGCCCGGACCGCTGCGACGCGCGGGAAGCGTAATGACCAGCGCATCCACATTCATCAGCGTGTCCAGATCGTCAGTATCACATACCAGCTCTGGTTCAAGACGCAGCTCGACGCCATCAATACCGCACATGCGCGCCGCCTCCACGCCATCCGCCGTGGTTTTGCTCCCGGTCACATGCCAGCCTTTCGCGGCTAATGACATCGCCAGCGGCATTCCCAGCCATCCTAAACCGACAATCGCGACCTTTTTCATGTGAATTCTCCTGACTCTCACTCGTCTCTCATAAGGCTACGCCAGCGCAGCAGAACACACAATTCATAGCATCAATATGAAATGAATTAATGATCAAAAAAAGCCCTTGCAATGTGTCATACAACTGGTTTAGGTTAAAAGACATCAAATGAATAAGCATTCATCGAGAATTTATATGACACGCGTTCAATTTAAACACCACCATCATCACCATCATCCTGACTAGTCTTTCAGGCGATGTGTGCTGGAAGACGTTTGGATCTTCCAGTGGTGCATGAACGCATGAAAAAGCCCCCGGAAGATCTTCTTCCGGGGGCTTTTTTTTGGACCAAATTCAGACAGATTAAAACAGGTTAACGAGGAACACAGAATGTTAGATAACTCACGTTTACGCATAGCTATTCAAAAATCAGGCCGTTTAAGTGATGATTCACGCGAACTGCTGGCCCGCTGCGGGATTAAAATCAACCTGCACACCCAGCGCCTGATTGCCCTGGCTGAAAACATGCCCATCGACATTCTGCGCGTGCGTGATGACGATATCCCGGGACTGGTAATGGACGGTGTCGTTGACCTTGGCATCATCGGTGAAAACGTACTGGAAGAAGAGCTTCTGACCCGTCGCGCTCAGGGTGAAGATCCGCGTTACTTCACCCTGCGTCGCCTGGACTTCGGCGGCTGCCGCCTGTCGCTGGCAACACCGGTTGATGAAGCCTGGGATGGCCCGGCCGCGCTGAACGGCAAACGCATCGCTACCTCCTACCCTCACCTGTTAAAACGCTATCTGGATCAGAAAGGCGTGCAGTTTAAATCCTGTCTGCTGAATGGTTCTGTTGAAGTCGCACCGCGTGCGGGCCTGGCGGATGCCATTTGCGACCTCGTCTCGACCGGTGCCACCCTGGAAGCGAACGGCCTGCGCGAAGTGGAAGTGATCTACCGCTCCAAAGCGTGCCTGATCCAGCGTGACGGCGAAATGGCTGACGCCAAGCAGCAGTTGATCGACAAACTGCTGACCCGTATCCAGGGCGTGATTCAGGCCCGTGAATCCAAATACATCATGATGCATGCACCAACCGAACGTCTGGACGAAGTGATCGCCCTGCTGCCAGGTGCTGAGCGCCCTACCATTCTGCCACTGGCGGGCGATCAGCAGCGTGTGGCGATGCACATGGTCAGTAGCGAAACGCTGTTCTGGGAAACCATGGAAAAACTGAAGGCACTGGGCGCAAGCTCCATTCTGGTGCTGCCAATTGAGAAGATGATGGAGTAATTGCCATGAGCTTTAACACTATCATTACCTGGAATGAGTGTACTGACGAACAGCAGCGCGAGCTGTTAATGCGCCCGGCCATCAGCGCCTCCGAAAGCATCACCCGTACCGTGACGGAGATCCTCAATAACGTCAAAACCCGTGGCGATAAAGCGCTGCGGGAATACAGCGCGAAGTTTGATAAAACGGAAGTCGGTGCGTTAAAGGTAACCGGGCAGGAGATCGCCGAGGCGGAAAGCCGTCTTGGGGACGAGATCAAACAGGCGATGGCCGTCGCGGTGAAAAACATCGAGACCTTCCACGTCGCGCAGAAATTGCAGACCGTTGATGTGGAAACGCTGCCGGGCGTGCGTTGCCAGCAGGTGACCCGTCCGGTCGCCTCGGTGGGTCTTTACATCCCTGGCGGCTCCGCCCCGCTGTTCTCAACCGTATTAATGTTGGCCACCCCGGCGCGTATTGCCGGTTGCCAGAAAGTGGTGCTCTGCTCTCCACCACCGATTGCCGATGAAATTCTCTATGCTGCAAAACTCTGCGGCGTGCAGGAAGTGTTTAAAGTCGGCGGCGCACAGGCGATTTCTGCCCTCGCGTTTGGCACAGAATCTATCCCGAAGGTCGACAAAGTATTTGGCCCGGGTAACGCCTTTGTCACCGAAGCCAAGCGCCAGGTCAGCCAGCGTCTTGATGGCGCGGCCATTGATATGCCGGCGGGTCCGTCGGAAGTGCTGGTGATTGCCGACAGCGGCGCCACGCCGGATTTTGTGGCGTCTGACCTGTTATCCCAGGCGGAACACGGCCCGGATTCGCAGGTGATTTTACTGACGCCAGATGCCGATATGGCCAAACGCGTGGGTGAAGCCGTAGAGCGTCAGCTTGCCGATTTACCCCGCGCCGATACGGCACGCCAGGCGTTATCCGCCAGCCGCCTGATTGTGGCGCGCGATCTTGACCAGTGCATCGCTATCTCCAACCAGTACGGCCCGGAGCACCTGATTATTCAGACCCGCAACGCGCGCGACCTGGTCGACAGCATCACCAGCGCAGGTTCGGTTTTCCTCGGCGACTGGTCCCCGGAGTCCGCGGGCGATTACGCCTCCGGCACCAACCACGTTCTGCCGACGTATGGTTACACCTCTACCTGTTCCAGCCTGGGCCTGGCCGATTTCCAGAAACGCATGACCGTGCAGGAACTCTCCCGTGAAGGGTTTGCCTCGCTGGCGTCCACCATCGAGACGCTGGCCGCCGCCGAGCGCCTGACCGCCCACAAAAACGCCGTTACGCTGCGCGTTGCAGCCCTGAAGGAGCAAGCATGAACATTGAAGAATTAGCGCGGGAAAATGTCCGTCGACTGACGCCTTATCAGTCTGCTCGTCGCCTGGGCGGCAACGGTGATGTCTGGCTGAACGCCAACGAATTCCCTACAGCGGTACAATTTGAGCTGTCGCAGCAGACGCTGAACCGTTATCCGGAGTGCCAGCCAAAAGCAGTGATTGAAAACTATGCGCAATATGCGGGCGTGAAGCCGGAGCAGGTGCTGGTCAGCCGCGGGGCGGATGAAGGCATTGAGCTGTTGATCCGCGCGTTCTGCGAGCCGGGTAAAGATGCGGTGATGTATTGCCAGCCTACCTACGGCATGTACAGCGTCAGCGCGGAAACCTTTGGCGTGGCGTGCCGTAACGTGCTCTCCCTGGAGAACTGGCAGCTGGACCTGCAGGGAATTGCCGACAATCTGGACGGCGTGAAGGTGGTCTTTGTCTGTAGCCCCAACAACCCGACCGGGCAGATTATCAACCCTCAGGATATCCGTACCCTGCTGGAGATGACCCGCGGCAAAGCACTGGTGGTCGCCGACGAAGCCTATATTGAGTTCTGCCCTCAGGCGACGCTGGCCGGCTGGCTGGAAGAGTACCCACACCTGGTGGTGCTGCGTACGCTGTCGAAAGCCTTTGCGCTTGCAGGTCTGCGCTGCGGGTTTACGCTGGCCAATAAAGAGGTAATCGACCTGCTGCTGAAAGTGATCGCCCCGTACCCGCTTTCTACTCCCGTGGCTGACATTGCCGCTCAGGCCCTGACCCCGCAAGGGATCAATGCAATGCGTGAGCGTGTGGCGCAAATCCTGGAAGAGCGACAGTACCTGGTGACCGCCCTGAAAGCGATCCCTTGCGTAGAGCAGGTGTTCGACTCTGAAACCAACTACCTCCTGGTTCGCTTTACCGCCTCCAGTGCCGTATTTAAATCTTTATGGGATCAGGGCATTATCTTACGTGATCAAAATAAACAACCTTCTCTGAGCGGCTGCCTGCGTATTACCGTAGGTACCCGTGCAGAGAGCCAGCGCGTGATTGACGCACTGAAAGCGGAGAAAGTATGAGCCAGAAGATCCTCTTTATCGACCGAGACGGCACCCTGATTTCGGAGCCACCAACCGATTTTCAGGTCGATCGTTTCGACAAACTGGCTTTTGAACCAGACGTGATCCCGGTGCTGCTGAAACTGCAGAAAGCCGGATATAAGATGGTGATGATCACCAACCAGGACGGTCTGGGTACCGACAGCTTCCCGCAGGCCGACTTTGACGGCCCGCATAATCTGATGATGCAGGTACTCACCTCTCAGGGGGTGGTATTTGATGAGGTGCTGATTTGCCCACATCTGCCTGCCGATGCGTGCGACTGCCGCAAGCCGAAGGTGAAACTGGTAGAACGCTATCTGCTGGAAGATGTCCTGGATAAAGCCAACAGCTATGTCATTGGCGATCGCGCCACCGACATTACGCTTGCCGAAAATATGGGCATCACCGGGCTGCGCTACAACCGCGACGAACTCAACTGGGCGAAGATTGGCGAGCAGCTCACCAAACGTGACCGCTACTCGCACGTAGAACGCAACACCAAAGAGACACAGATTGACGTGAAGGTGTGGCTGGATCGCGAAGGCGGCAGCAAGATCCACACCGGGGTGGGTTTCTTCGACCACATGCTGGATCAGATTGCCACCCACGGCGGCTTCCGCATGGAGATTACGGTTAAAGGCGATCTCTACATTGACGATCACCACACCGTTGAAGACACCGGTCTGGCGCTGGGCGAAGCGCTGAAGCTGGCCCTGGGCGACAAACGTGGCATCAACCGTTTTGGGTTTGTTCTGCCAATGGATGAGTGCCTGGCGCGCTGTGCGATGGATATCTCTGGTCGTCCGCACCTGGAATATAAAGCCGATTTCACCTACCAGCGCGTGGGCGATCTCAGCACCGAAATGGTGGAGCATTTCTTCCGCTCATTGTCCTACACCATGGGCCTGACGCTGCACCTGAAGACCAAAGGCAAGAACGACCACCACCGAGTGGAGAGCCTGTTCAAGGCCTTTGGCCGTACCCTGCGCCAGGCAATTCGTGTGGAAGGTGACGCCCTGCCCTCATCAAAAGGAGTGCTGTAATGAATGTGGTGATTCTGGATACCGGATGCGCCAACCTGAACTCCGTGAAATCGGCCATTGCCCGCCACGGCTACGAGCCGGTGGTGAGCCGCGACCCGGACGTCGTGCTGCGCGCAGACAAACTCTTCCTGCCTGGTGTAGGCACCGCGCAGGCGGCGATGGATCAGATCCACGAGCGTGAACTGGTCGATCTCATCAAAGCCTGTACCCAGCCAGTGCTCGGGATTTGCCTGGGTATGCAACTGCTCGGCCGTCGTAGTGAAGAGAGCAACGGCGTCGAACTGCTGGGTATTATTGAAGAAGACGTGCCAAAAATGGCCGATCACGGTTTACCACTGCCACATATGGGCTGGAACCGCGTTTATGCGAAAGCGGGTGACAGACTGTTTCGCGGCATTGAGGATGGCGCTTACTTCTACTTCGTGCACAGCTACGCCATGCCGGTGAATCCCTACACCATCGCCCAGTGCAATTATGGCGAGGCGTTTACCGCGGCAGTGCAGAAAGATAACTTCTTCGGCGTGCAGTTTCACCCGGAACGTTCGGGTGCCGCAGGCGCTCAGCTGCTGAAAAACTTCCTGGAGATGTGATGATTATTCCCGCTTTAGACTTAATTGACGGCACGGTTGTTCGTCTTCATCAGGGTGATTACGGCCAGCAGCGCGACTACGGTAACGATCCGCTGCCCCGCCTGCAGGATTATGCCGCTCAGGGTGCGCAGGTGTTGCACCTGGTGGATTTAACGGGCGCGAAAGATCCGGCAAAACGCCAGATCCCACTGTTAAAAAAACTGGTGGCGGGCGTGGATGTCCCCGTACAGGTTGGTGGCGGTGTGCGCACGGAAGATGACGTTGCGGCACTGCTGGACGCGGGCGTGGCGCGCGTGGTGGTCGGCTCGACGGCGGTCAAAGACCCTGACACGGTGAAAGGCTGGTTCCGCCGCTTTGGTGCCGACGCGCTAGTGCTGGCCCTGGATGTCCGTATCGATGAACAGGGTAACAAGCAGGTAGCGGTAAGCGGCTGGCAGGAGAATTCTGGCGTTACCCTGGAGGAGCTGGTGGATATTTATCTGCCCGTTGGCCTGAAGCACGTGCTGTGCACCGATATCTCCCGCGACGGCACGCTGGCAGGCTCTAACGTTTCTTTATATCAAGAAGTTTGCACCCGCTATCCGCAGGTGGCGTTTCAGTCCTCTGGTGGTATAGGTGATATTAACGACATCGCCGCGCTGCGCGGGACCGGCGTCAAGGGTGTGATTGTGGGCCGGGCCCTGCTGGAAGGAAAATTTACTGTGACGGAGGCGATTCAATGCTGGCAAAACGGATAATCCCTTGCCTGGACGTACGTGACGGCCAGGTCGTAAAAGGCGTGCAGTTCCGCAACCACGAGATCATCGGCGACATCGTCCCACTGGCAAAACGCTATGCCGATGAAGGTGCAGACGAGCTGGTATTTTATGATATCACCGCCTCCAGCGATGGCCGCGTGGTGGACAAAAGCTGGGTCGCGCGCGTCGCAGAAGTGATTGATATTCCGTTCTGCGTGGCGGGCGGGATTAAGTCTGCAGAGGATGCGGCGAAAATCCTCTCCTTCGGTGCCGACAAAATTTCGATCAACTCCCCTGCGCTGGCCGACCCGGAGCTGATCACCCGTCTGGCCGATCGCTTTGGCGTGCAGTGTATTGTTGTCGGGATCGACACCTGGTATGACGCGGCCACCGGCAAGTATCACGTCAACCAGTATACTGGCGACGAAAGCCGTACCCGCGTGACCCAATGGGAGACGCTGGACTGGGTTCAGGAAGTGCAGAAACGTGGCGCGGGCGAAATTGTGCTGAACATGATGAACCAGGACGGCGTGCGTAACGGTTACGATCTGGAACAGCTGAAAAAAGTGCGTGAGGTTTGTCACGTACCGCTGATCGCCTCCGGCGGCGCGGGCACTATGGAACACTTCCTGGAAGCCTTCCGCGATGCGAACGTTGACGGCGCGCTGGCGGCTTCCGTGTTCCACAAACAGATTATCAATATTGGTGAGTTAAAAACGTACCTGGCCGACCAGGGCGTGGAGATCAGGGTATGTTAACAGAGCAACAACAGGCGCAGCTGGACTGGGAAAAAACTGACGGATTACTGCCCGTGGTTGTCCAGCATGCCGTTTCCGGTGAAGTGCTGATGCTGGGATACATGAACCAGGAGGCGCTGGCGAAAACGGTCGACAGCGGCAAAGTGACCTTTTACTCGCGCACGAAACAGCGCCTGTGGACCAAAGGGGAAACCTCCGGCCATTTCCTGAATGTGGTTAGTATTACGCCGGATTGCGACAACGATACTCTGCTGGTTCTGGCTAACCCCATCGGTCCGACCTGCCATAAAGGCACCAGCAGTTGCTTCGGAGAGGCAAGCCACCAGTGGCTGTTCCTGTATCAACTGGAGCAGTTACTGGCTGAGCGTAAAACGGCAGATCCTTCCAGCTCGTATACGGCGAAGCTGTATGCAAGCGGCACCAAGCGTATTGCGCAGAAAGTGGGTGAAGAAGGCGTTGAGACCGCGCTGGCCGCGACGGTGCATGACCGCGAAGAGCTGACCAACGAAGCGTCTGATTTGATGTATCACCTGCTGGTGCTGCTGCAGGATCAAGAGCTGGATTTGACGGCTGTGATTGAGAATCTTCGTAAGCGGCATAAATAAAAAAACCGGGGAATTTCCCTAATGCTGGTCACTTAAGGTGATCAGCATTTTTTCTTGCCGGATATTTCTGGGCTTTTATTCTCACTTCCCGGGGATAACTTCGCTCTCTTCTTCCCGGTA